>DATFNV010000303.1:0-25996 GCA_035266225.1 Gemmataceae bacterium | reverse complement strand
GAGGAGGTCGTGATCGCGCACCAGATCCTGTTCGCCGGCGATGGTCACGTTGTCCCGGAGGAGATAGAAGGGGCCCATGTCCCCGTCCAGGAGGTTCCAGCGCCCGTCGAAGTTGACCTGCGTGATGCAGTGCCCCACCACGCGTGCCGGACGCACCTGGAAGCCGGCTGTCTTCCAGAGGCCGGCCAGGCAGATGGAATCGTCGCCGCAGGTCGTGTAGCCGTAGACGTTGATGGCCTTGACGGGATCATTCGCCTCCGCGTCGTTGGTGGTGGCATGGAAGCGGTGCGTGGTCTGGAGCCGCCAGAGCGCGATGGCCTTCTCTCGGTCGGTCATCCCCGGCCGGAGGGCCCCGGCCACCATCTCCTTGAGGGAGCGGAAATCGTTGCGCCCGTTGGAAAGCCAGGGGTTGATCACGTCGGTCTGGCCGACGTTCTCCAGCCGCACCGCCCGGTTGGACTCCCAGCTCTGCTCCCAGACGCCGAAGCTGCCGCCGATGGGAGAGTGGCAATTGGTGCCGTCCATCCATCCTTCCTGCTTGATGCGGTATTCCTGCTTCGCGGTGGTGATCTCCTCCGTGTGCCGCCCGGCGGCGTCCTTCGGATGACGGTTCGATGCCCAGGGTTCCAGGGCTTCGGTGGGCGACGCCTTGGCCGGTTTGAGGAAACCCTGATTCCGCAGCCAGTCGATGCAGCTCTCGGTCCACTTGGAACAGGGATGATCGACTTTGCGCACGGCGAAGTCGTGAGCGGCCCCCGCATAAATGTGCAGCTCTGCCGGGATGTCGGCGCGCTTCAGGGCGAGGTACAGGAACACACTGTGCTCCGGCGGGCTGATGATGTCGGCCCCGCCATGCACCAGGAAAATCGGCGGCGTGCCGGCCGGGATGTGCAGGCCGGGAGCAAGCTCATCCTTGTCCTTGGCCTTCAGGTAGCCCGAGTAGGCCCCGATGGCGAAGTCCGGCCGGCAGCTGACCTTGTCGATGTCGTCGATCGGCTCGTAGGTTCGCTTCTCGAAACTCGTCGCCGTGGCGATCGCCAGATGGCCGCCCGCCGAGAAGCCGACCATGCCGATTCGCTTCGGGTCGATGCCCCACTCCCTGGCTTTGCTGCGTACCAGGCTGACGGCCCGCTGGGCATCCTGGAGCGGGCGTCGGGCCGGCTCGCCTTTGGGCTCATCGGGGCGGCGCGGCACCCGGTACTTGAGGATGATGCCGGTCACCCCCTGCGAATTGAGCCAGGCAGCGACCTCCTCGCCTTCCAATTCCCAGAAGAGGTCCCAGTAGCCGCCCCCGGGACAGATCAGGATCGCGGCCCCGGTATCCTTGTCCTTCGCCGGCCGATAGATCGTGATGGTCGGTTTGCTGACGTTGGTCACCAACCGGGTCGGCACGGTGACCTCGACCTCCTTCTTGGTGAACTTCGGTGACATGCGGACCTTCTCCGGGCCGATGTTGCCGGTCTCATCCGGAACTTGGCCAGGCCACAGCTCCACGACCGTCGGCTTGTCGGCCCCCACCGCAGGCCAGGCCACGCACAACCAGGTACTCAGGGAAACGGCCGTTACGATTCGCTTCATGGTTGCTCCTCGGTTCAGCGAGCCTGTGGGGCACGTTGTCAACGTGCTCGTCTGTGGGCACAATGACGACGTGTCTCATCATCACTGATTTCCGTGATCATGATGCGGGAGACGGCAGGCAACCACGACGCCGACCGAACGGGGCGCTGCGAATTCGGCCGGGACGCGGCGCGTGCTCCCGGGTATGTTACCAGCCGGCCCCCCGAACGACGACAAACCTGACCCGCCTTCCGGGCACGCTCCTGCCGCATCCGGGGCTCTGCCGATGAGGTGCTGGAAGGATTGGCCGTGGAGCTAACAGGGCAGCAAGACGTAACGTCGGGCCAAGAGCACGATCGCTCGTCACCCGACCCGCCGGAGCGTAAACCGAAGTGAATCCACCGACCGCGCACCCTGCCCGCGCAGGCACGCGGCAACCTCGCCCGCCGAAAGGTGACCTGATGAAGTTGACCCGCGCCAGCAGCTACGCCCTGGCCGCCCTTGCCTACCTCGCCCGCGAGAAGCCGGACGCACCTGTCGCCTCACACGACCTGGCGAAGGCGGATGGCACCCCTGAGCGGTTCCTGCTGAAGGTCCTCAAGCCCCTGGTGGACAGCGGCGTGCTGCGATCCCTCAAAGGTCCGAACGGCGGCTACAGGCTGGCCCGCCTGGCGAAGGACGTGACCCTGCTGGAGGTCGTCGAGGCCGTGGACGGGCCGATCCGCGGCGCCGCGCCTGACGTGGGCCAGGGGAAAGAGGCCGCCTTCGACAAGCGGCTGCAAGCGGTGTGCGACGAGGTGGCGGCGGTCGTGCGCGAGCGGCTCGCGAAGGTGACGTTGGCCGAGTTGGCGAAGGGGAAGTGAGCACGGCCGCGGTCGCCCCCCACGGGGCACCGCCTTGACACGGGAGCGATACCCGATGGACACGACGACACTCGTGCTGATTGCGGGAGCGGTTGCGGTTCTCGTGCTGGCGGGCGGCGGCTACCTGTTCGTGCGGAGGAGGGAACGGCGACAGGCGACGGCAGAGGCGTTCTTCCATTTCCGCTGCCCCGGCTGTCAGCGAAGGTTGCGCTTCCGCGCCCGGCAGGCGGGGCACAGGGGGCAGTGCTCCCACTGTGGGCATGACGTGACCTTTCCCCGTGCTGGCCACTCCATCGGTTGAGCCGTTGGCGAGAGACCACAGTTGCGGTGGGGCCAAACGGATTCAAGTCGGCGGCCGGGCGCATCGCCACGGACACGCCGGACCCCGCATGGCGACCATCAGTACAGGAGGCGGTCACGCCAAGATGATCTTCGCCGTCTCCGGTTGAAGTGTCCTGGAGGGTCACGTGCGAATACCTCGGTCCCGGCGAGCGAGCCGAGCAAGCCGAGAATGGGGTTCAGGGCGTTCTATTCATCTCAAAGATAGGAAGCCGGGCCGGGGTGGGGGCGCCGTGCTGCCGGCGATGCCCGACTGCCGGCGGCGGGCTTCGGCCCTCTCTGGCAATCCCTCTCCGCCGCCGGTATCCTCCATCTGATCGTCCCGCCGCTCATTCGTCCCCCGAGGCGCGCCATGACCTTCCGCCACTCCCTGCCGTTGTTCCTCGCCGCCCTGCTCGTCCCGGCGGTCCTCCCCGGTGCCGACAAGGATTACTCCGCCGAGCTGCCGCGCGTCGCGCCCAGGGAGCCGGCCGACGCCCTCAAGACGTTCAAGCTCCGCCCCGGCTTCCGCATCGAGCTGGTCGCCAGCGAGCCGCTCATCCGCTCGCCGGTCGCCCTCGACTTCGACGAGGACGGCCGGCTGTTCGTCGTCGAGTTCCCCGAGTACAACCAGTACGCCAACCCGAAATTCAAGGGCCACGGCTGCGTCAAGCTCCTCGAAGACACCCACGGCGACGGCCGCTATGACAGGGCCACCGTCTACGCCGACAACCTCGACTCGCCGGTCGCGGTGGCCTGCTATGGCGGCGGCGTCTTCGTCGGCAGCGTGCCGGACATCCTCTATTGCAAGGGGGAGGTGCGGAAGCCGGTGTTCAGCGGCTTCGCCCGCGACGAGGCCGGCGAGGCGATGCTGAACTCGTTCCGCTGGGGCCTCGACAACCGCTTCCACGTCTCGACCAACCTCGCCGGCGGCCTGGTGCGCCGCGCCGACGACAAGGACGGCAAGCCGGTGGACGTGCGCGGGCAGGGCTTCCTGTTCGACCCCGCCGCCCTGACGTTCGCCCTGACCAGCGGCGGCGGGCAGCACGGCATGAGCCTGGACGACTGGGGCCGCACCTTCGTCTGCGAGAACAGCAACCCCATTCACCTCGTCATGTACGACTCTCGCTACCTGGCACGCAACCCTTACGTGCAGTCGCCAGCGGCGGCGGTCAACATCGCCCCCGAGGGCAAGTACACCCGGCTGTTTCGCCTCAGCCCCAACGAGCCGTGGCGCGTCCTGCGCACCCAGCTGCGGAAGGAAGGCGTGGTGCCGGGCAGCGACGAGGGCGGGCAGCCGTCCGGCTTCTTCACCGGCGCCACGGGTGTCACCGTCTACCGCGGCGACGCCTGGCCGGAGGAGTATCGCGGCAACGTCTTCGTCGGCGAGGTGGCCAACAACCTCGTCTACCGCGCCCGTCTGGAGCCGAACGGCGTCGGCCTGACGGCGCTGCGGGCGGACCGGGACGTGGAGTTCCTGGCGTCGAGCGACAACTGGTTCCGGCCGGTGCAGTTCGCCAACGGCCCCGACGGCTGCCTGTACGTCATCGACATGTACCGCGAATTGATCGAGGGGGCGAAGTTCCTGCCGCCGCAGATCCTCAAACACCTCGACGTCTCCAGCGGCATCGACCGCGGCCGCATCTACCGCATCGTGCCGGAAGGGTTCAAGCGGCCGAAGCTGCCGCGCCTGGGCCAGGCCACGACGGCGGAGCTGGTGGCCCTGCTCGAGCACCCCGACGGCTGGCACCGCGACACGGCGTCGCGCCTGCTCTACCAGCGCCAGGACCGCGCCGCCGTCGCGCCGCTGAAGCGACTCGCCGCCGCGTCGAAATCGCCCCTCGGCCGGACGCACGCCCTGTACGCCCTCGACGGGCTCAAGGCCCTGGAGGCGCGGCAGGTCCTCAAGGGGCTGGACGACCCCGACGCACACGTCCGCGAGCACGCCGTGCGGCTGGCGGAGCCCTTCGAGGAAGCCCCAGAAGTGCGCGCGAAGCTCGGCGCGATGACCGGCGACGGCGACGTGCGGGTGCGCTACCAACTCGCCTTCTCGCTCGGCTCGCTCGGCGGGGAGGTGCCGGCTAAGGCGCTGGGGAAACTGGCCGTGAGCGACGGCGCCGACGCCTGGTTCCGCCTCGCCATCCTCAGCTCGGCCGGCGCGCGCGGCGGCGAACTCTTCGGCGCCCTCGCCGCCGACAAGGCCGTCCGCGGCACGGCGCACGGCAAGGCGCTGCTGGCGGCGCTGGCGGTGCAGACCGGCGCGGCCAACCGGGCGAACGAGGTGGCCGCGGTGGTCAAGGCCCTCGACGACCTGCCCGACTCCGAAAAGGCGCTGGCCCAGGAAGTCGTGCGCAGCCTGGTGAGCCGGCAACCGGCGGCGGGGCGCGCGAAGCTGAGCGGGGCGGGCGGTGGCAAGGCCGGCGCCCTCCTCGCCGAGCTGCTGCGCGACGCCCGCAGGACAGCCGCCGACGAACGGCGGCCGGCCGCCGAGCGCGCCGCCGCGGTGCGGGCGCTGGGCCTGGCGCCGTTCGCCGAGGGGCGCGACCTGTTCGCCGACTGCCTGAAGCCGCGCCAGCCGCAGCCGGTGCAGGCCGCGGCGCTGGAGACCCTCGCTCGCTTCGACGACTCCGACGTGCCGGCCCTGATCCTTGCCACCTGGCCGGGGCTGAGTCCGCGGCAGCGGGCGACCGCGGCCGAGACGCTCTTCGCCCGGCCGGCCTGGGTCGGCGCCTTCCTCGACGCGGTCGAGGCCGGCAAGGTGAAGACCGGCGACGTGGACCCGGCCCGCATTCAGTTGCTCCAGGGGTCGGCGGACAAGGCCCTCCGCGCGCGCGCCGCGCGCCTCTTCGCCGGGACGGCCCTCTCCAGGCGGGCCGACGTCGTCGCGTCCTATCAGAAAGCGCTGACGCTCCCGGGCGACGCGGCCCGGGGCAAGGCGCTCTTCAAGAACGTCTGCTCGTCGTGCCACCGGCTGGAGGGAGTGGGCGAGGCGGTCGGGGCCGAGCTGTTGGCGATCCGCGACCGCGGGAACGAAGCGATCGTGCTCAACGTCCTCGACCCGAACCGCGAGGTGCTGCCGAAGTACCTCAGCTACTACCTGGAAACCGAGAAGGGCCGCACCCTCACCGGCATGATCACGGCGGAGACGGCCAACGACATCACCATATGCCGCGCCGACGGCACCAGCGAGACGGTGCTCCGCGTGAACATCGCCGATCTGCGGAGTACAGGGATGTCGTTCATGCCCGAGGGGTTGGAGAAGCAGGTGGACCTGCAGGGGATGGCGGACCTGCTGGCGTACCTGAACTCGATCAAGCAGGCCGCCAGGGAGGCGCCGACGATGACGCAGGAACAGGCATCGGCCTTCGCCCGCCTGGCCCTCAAGGGCATCCGCAAGGAGTACCCGAATAAGCCGGGCGACGTCGTGAACGGTGAGGCGGACGTCAAGTCGCCGCGGGCGACGCACCCCGCCTTCTACGGTTGCTACGACTGGCACTCCTCGGTTCACGGCCACTGGATGCTGGTGCGGCTGCTGCGCCTGTTCCCCGAATTGCCCGAGGGGAAGGAAATCCGCGCCGCCCTGGCGGAGAACCTGACGGCGAAACACCTCCAGGCCGAGGCCGATTACTTCGCCACGCCGAACCGCCGCTCGTTCGAGCGGACCTACGGCTGGGCGTGGCTGCTGAAATTGGCCGAGGAACTGCACGGCTGGGACGACCCCCAGGCCCGGGAATGGTCGAAGAACCTGCGGCCGCTGGCCGACACCATCGTGGACCGCTACCTCGCCTTTCTGCCGAAGCAGACCTACCCGATTCGTAGCGGCGTTCATCCGAACACGGCGTTCGGGCTGGCCTTCGCCCTGGACTACGCCCGGGCGGTGGGCCACGAGCGGCTGCGCGAGCTGATCGAGAAGCGGAGCCGAGATTACTTCGCCCGGGACGTGGGGATTCCGGCGTCCTGGGAGCCGGACGGGGCCGACTTCATTTCGCCGAGCCTGATGGAGGCGGACCTGATGCGGCGCGTGCTGCCGCCGGCCGAGTTCCCGACCTGGTTGCGGCGCTTCCTGCCGGACCTGACGAAAGGCGAGCCGAAGACGCTGTTCGAGTCGGCGAAGGTGACGGACCGCAGCGACCCGCAGCTGGTCCACCTGGATGGCCTCAACCTGAGTCGCGCCTGGTGCCTGCGCAGCATCGCGGCGGCGCTGCCCCGGGACGACCCGGCGCGCAAGGTCCTGGCGGAGTCGGCGACGCGCCACGCGGAGGCGGCGCTGCGCCACGTCGCCAGCGGCGACTACGTGGGAGAGCACTGGCTGGCTTCGTTCGCCGTCTACCTGCTCTCGACACCCTCGGCGGACTGATACAGGCAGGCGGTGACGCTGTCGGGTTGGAGTCCCGGCTCCACCGCCCGCAGGCCCCCCGCCAGCGCAGGCAAGTCGCCTGCGTCCTTACGGGTTCTTGTACCTGACGGCGGTGCTGGACTGGTACAGCCGATTCGTGCTGTCGTGGCGGCTGTCGAACAGCCTGGACGGGGCGTTCTGCCTGGAGGCGCTGGAGGAGGGGTTGTGCTGGGGCCGGCCGGAGGTCTTCAACACCGACCAGGGGTCGCAGTTCACGTGCCCGGCGTTCACGGGCCGTCTGGGGCGGGAGGGGATAGCGATCAGCAGGGACGGGCGGGGGCGGGCGCTAGACAACGTCTTTGTGGGGCGGTTATGGCGGACGGTGAAGTACGAGGAGATTTATCTCAAGTCGTACGGCGGGGGCCGGGAGGCGGAGGAGAGTCTCGGGGCGTACTTCTGCTTCTACGGGTACGAGCGGCCGCACCAGACGTTGGGCTACCGGACGCCGCGGGAGGTTTACGGGGCAGGGACGGTGGCGGGCTGTGGGGGGAAGGGCCAGGGGTAGGGGTAGGGGTAAGGGGTCGGAGGTGCGTCGTGCGGCGGGGCCGCCCTCTACCGGGCCGGGGAATGGCAGGAGGCCGTGACGGAACTGGAAAAGGCGATGACCCTGCGCCACGGCGGCGACGCCTTCGACTGGTTCGTTCTGGCGATGGCGCACCACCGGCTCGGCCACGCCGACGAGGTCCCGCGCTGGTACGACAAGGCCGTTGGCTGGATGGAGAAGAACAAAGCGGGCGATGCGGAACTGATCCGCTTCCGCGAGGAGGCGAAGGGGCTGCTCGAGGCGCCGTAGGGCCAGCCGCAAGCGATTGGGCACGACTCCCGGCGAGGCACACGTGGACCGCGAGCCTGATGGGCCAGGCCCACTGCCTGGCACATCAGGCTTGTGTGAGCTTCATCCTCGCCGGAGTGCCGCGTTCACGCCATCACCACGATGGGCTTGTACTGGATCTCGTTTCGTCCCGATTTGGGGTAGGGGCGTGGCTCCGGCTGGGCGAAGCCGTTGAGGTCCACGCTGCGGACGCGGAACTCGTACGCCCCGGGCGCCAGCCCGGTGAGGGTGACGGTCCAGCGCGCCACGCTGAAGCGCATCGGCCACTCCTTCGGCCGCCCCTTCTCGCGGTCGAAACCCCAGACGTCCTTCGGCAGGACGCCGTCCGGCAGGCGACCGCCCCAGTCGTCCGGCGCCGGCTCGATGCGGCACGCCTCCCACTTCGCCGCGCGCCAGGCCGGGTCATCCGCGGCCAGAGTGCCGTGCGTGCCGGAGTCGGGGCGCAGCCAGTATTCCACGCGCTTCAGCCCCGACCAGCCGACCATCGCCACGCCCGTCATGGCGACCCGCTCACCGGCCTTGAACGCCTCCGGGCCGTCGTCGATGCGGGCCATTGTTTTGAGATACGAATCGGGGTCGTTATTGGCGTTCGCGTAGGTGTCGTTCGCCTTGAAGTCGTTGGTCAGCGTGACGCGCCGCAACCACTTGATCGACTTGAAGCCGTGCGCCCACGGCACGACCATGCGCACCGGCCCGCCGCGGACCAGCGAGATGGGCTCGCCGTTGAGGCGATAGGCGACGAACACCGGCAGGTCCCACGGCGGCGTCTCCATCACCTGGTTGTAGCCCAGCGACGACTGGAAGAGTTGCTTGGGATCGTCGTTGTGGTAGCCCCACCAGTAGACGCGGCGGACGTTGTTGACCTTGCCGGCCAGCCGCAGGACCTCGCGCAGCGGCACCCCTTCCCACAAGCCCTGCCCCAGCGGCTGCGCGATGTTCAGGCACTGCATCGCCTTCAGGAAGCGCAGCGCGTGCTTCTTGCCGAGGTCCTGCAGCGCCGGCAGGTCGATGGCCGTGCTGTCTTCGAGCTTGCGCGGCTTCTCCAGTTCCGTGGACCCGTCGCTGACGATCTCCAGCCGCCAGGTTTCCGGGGTCAGCCGCGCCTTGACCAGGGCCTCGCCCTTGAGGGAGTGCGGCTTCGGGTCGCCGCGGCTGACGTCGGTGAAGTTGTCGGGGTTGGTCAGGAACTTCTTCTCGGATTCGGCTGGCATGAGTCGTGTTCCTCCGGGGAAATGGCGTGGTCCGCCGAGCCAGAGTGTACGGCACGCCGGCGACCGTCGCAAGGGCCGGCGCGCCCCGGGGATGGACAGGCGGGGAGGACGCGATATAATCCAACCAGGCTCGACCAACCCGGGCAAACGTCCCCGTAGCTCAATTGGATAGAGCGGCGGCCTCCGGAGCCGCAGGCTACAGGTTCGAATCCTGTCGGGGATAGTGACTTACGCACAAGACACTTCTTCCGTTGAGCGGCGGCTCGCAGGGCCGCGCGTCGATCCACGCGCGGCCCTGCGAGCCGCCGCTCAACTTTCCCTATAATCCCAGGTATGCCTCCTCATCCGGGGACATCATGCCCACAAAGGCGAGTCGAAAGCAAGGAAAAAGGTCATGGCCCTGTTGCGACGCACACACACCTGCGGCGAGTTGCGCGAAGCCGACGTCGGCAAGACCGTCGTCCTCAACGGCTGGGTCAACAGCTACCGGGCGTATCCCGATCAGGTGTTCGTGGACCTGCGCGACCGCTACGGCCTGACCCAGGTCGTCGTCGAGTCCGACCACGCCGAACCGTTCGCCGCCGGGCAGGAAGTGCGCAGCGAGTTCGTCCTGGCCATCAAGGGGCGCGTCCGCGAGCGCCTCCCCGACAAGCACAACTCGAAACTGGCGACCGGCGACATCGAGGTGGTGGCCGACGAGGTCCACATTCTCAACCGCTGCCCCAACTCGCCGATCGAGGTCATGTCGATCCCGAAGGAAGGGCAGACGTTCGGCGACCCGCAACAACTGGCCAACGAGGACCTGCGCTTGCAGTACCGCTTCCTCGACCTGCGCCGGGCGTCACTGCAGCGCACCCTGGCGATGCGCCACCGCCTCAACAAGGTCATCCGCGACCACCTCGACGCCCAGGGCTTCCTGGAGATCGAGACGCCGCTGCTGGGCCGCAGCACCCCCGAAGGGGCCCGCGACTACCTGGTGCCCAGCCGCGTCAACCAGGACGAGCAGACGGGCCGCCCGCACTGGTACGCCCTGCCGCAGTCGCCGCAGATTTACAAGCAACTGCTGATGGTGGCCGGCTACGACAAGTATTTCCAGATCGCCCGCTGCCTCCGCGACGAGGACCTGCGCGCCGACCGCCAGCCGGAGTTCACACAACTCGACCTCGAAATGTCGTTCGTGGACAGCGACGACATTTTCCAGGTCATCGAGGGGCTGGTGGCGGAGATTTTCGGCAAATGCCTGGGCGTGACGATCCCGACGCCGCTGCCGCGCCTGAACTATGCCGACGTGATGCTGAAGTACGGCAGCGACAAGCCCGACCTGCGCTATGACCTGGAGATCGTCGATTTGACCGACCTGCATCAGCAGTCGCAGCACGAGGCGACGAGGGCGCTGCTCGCGCAAGGAGCGAAGGTCCGTGGTCTCGTGGGCAAAGGTGCGGCCGAGCAGTTCTCGCGCAAACGCATGGACGAGCTGAAGACGTTCGCCCAGCGCCTCGCCCCGGAAAACAGCGGCGTGCTCGTTGACGTCTCCAAGGTTCAGCCGGACAACTTCGCTGCGTTCTTCGAGAAGTTCCTGCCGCCCGAGGCGCAGCAGGCCCAGCGGCAGCGCCTCGGGGCCGCGGCGGGGGACCTTCAGATCATCGCAGCCGCCAAGGAAGACGTCGTTTGCAAGGTGCTCGGGACCACGCGCACCCGGCTCGCCGAAGACCTGAAGCTGTACGACCCGGCGCGCCCTGACATCAAGGTGGCGTGGGTGATCGATTTCCCGTCCTTCATCTGGGATGACGAGGAGAAGCGCTGGGCGGCCAACCACCACCCATTCACCGCGCCGAGGGACGAGGACCTGTCCCGGTTGGAGAGCGACCCCGGCAGCGTGCGGGCCAAGGCTTATGACCTGGTCATCAACGGTTACGAGTGCGGCGGCGGCAGCATCCGTATCCACAATCCGGAGGTGCAATCGCGGCTGTTCGCGGTGCTGGGCATGACGCCGGAGCAGGCACGGCAGCGCTTCGGCTTCCTGCTCGACGCGCTCAAGTTCGGCGCCCCGCCGCACGGCGGCATCGCCCTGGGCATCGATCGGCTGGCGATGATGCTCTCCGGGACGAGCAACATCCGCGACGTCATCGCCTTCCCGAAGAACCAGAAGGCGCGCGACCTGATGACCGGGGCGCCGGCGCCGGTGGACGCGAAACAGCTCAAGGAGTTGGGGCTGTAGGATCGCCCGCCTCGGTCGGCCCCGAAGGGGTGACCGCCTCGATCAGGTAGCGCGGCCGGCGCCGCGACTCATCCAGCGCCCGCCACAAGTATTCCCCGAGCACGCCCATCATGAGCATCTGAATGCCGCCCATGACCAGGACCACGACCATCAGCGACGACCAGCCTTCCGTCGGCGAACCGGTCAGGGCGTGGATGATGACGAACACGGCGTAGGCGAACCCGGCCAGCGCCACCAGCAACCCGCCGTACGACATGACGCGGATCGGCAGGAAGGTGAAGGCCGTCACCGAATCGACGACCAGTTTTAGCTTCTTGGCGAAGGTCCAACCCGACCGGCCGTGGACGCGCGCCTGCTTGACATAAGAGATGCTCGTCTGGCGGAAGCCCATCCAGGTCAGCAGGGCGAGGATGCTGGTGTTGGACTCGCGGAAACCGCGGAAGGCGTCGAGGACGGCGCGGTCGAGCAGGAAGAAGTCGGCTCCCGTCGGCGGCAGTTCCTTCATGCCCACGACGCGCCGCATCAACCAGTAATACAGGCGCGAGAAGGCCACCGTTTGGGCCGCCTCGCCCTCGCGCCCGGCGCGCACGGCCCAAACAATCTGCGCCCCGTTCTTCCACCCTGTAATCAGATCGGGCAAGATTTCGGGCGGATCCTGCAAGTCGGCGGCGAGGACCACGGCGCAGTCACCGCGGCAGTGATGCAGTCCGTAGGCGAGGGCCGTGTGCGATCCGGAGTTGCGCGCCAGACGCACGCCGCGCACGCGGGGATCGCGCGCCGCCAACGCGCAGACGACCTGGAAGGTGTTGTCGGCCGAGTGGTCGTCGATGACGATCCACTCCCACGGCGCCGGCTCGGGCAGGGCGTCGAGGACGGCGCGCAGCCGCTCGTAGAGCAGCGGCAGGTTGGCGGACTCGTTGTAGGCCGGCGTCACCACGGAGACGCGCGGCGCCGTGGCGAACACGGCCGGGGCAGGGCCAGTCATCGGGCGCACGCCTCCCGCAGGGCCGAGGCGACGCGGTCCTGGTCGGCCTCGGTCATCTGATGGTAGAGGGGCAGGATCACACAGCGGTCCTGCGCCCGTTCGCTTTCGGCCAACCCGCCGGGGCCGCCGCGCCAGCTGCCGGGAGGGAACGATTCCTCGCGGTGGGTACACATGACGCCGCGCCGGCTCGCCACGCCAACGTCGAGCAGGTGCTGCATCACGCGCCGTTGGTCGCTGCCGTCGGGCAAGTACACACAGTAGCTCTGCCAGTTCGTCCGCACCCCCTCCGGCTCGCGCGGCGCCGTCAGGCCGGGGACGTCGCGCAACCGTTCCGCATAGCGCGCCGCCAGCCGGCGCCGCTGCTCGATCACCGCCGGCAGGCGCTCGAGCTGCACGCGGCCGACGGCCGCCTGAATATCGCTCAGGCGATAGTTGTAGCCGGGCACCGGGTACGACTCGAAGAGGACCGCGCGCGAGCCGTGGCGGACCGTGTCGGGCACACTCATGCCGTGCTGCCGCCACAGCCGGAAGTTGCGGTCCCAGTCGGCCCGCGCCGTCGTCAGCATGCCGCCGTCGCCCGTCGTGAGCAGCTTGCGCGGGTGGAATGAGAAGCAGGCGACGTCCGCGTGCGGCCTGCCGATCGGCTCCCAGCGGCCGTCCCAGAGGACCTCGCTGCCGACGGCACAGGCGGCGTCCTCCACGACCGGGACCGCCAGCGGCCTGGTGGCAGCGAGAATCGCCCGGAGGTCGCAGGGCATGCCGAGCTGGTGGACGCACAGCACGGCGCGTGTCCGCGGCGTCAGAGCCGCCCGGAGCTTCGTCGGATCGAGGTTGAACGTGATGGGGTCGATGTCCACGAATACCGGCACGGCGCCGCAGTAGCGGACGCTATTGGCGGTGGCGATGAACGAATGACTGACGGTGACGACCTCGTCGCCGGGGCGGACGCCGGCGGCCAGGAGGGCCAAGTGGAGCGCGGTGGTGCAGCTGGAGACGGCGCAGGCGTGCGGGGCGCCGACGTAGGCGGCAAACTCGCGCTCGAAGGCAGCGACCTCCGGCCCCTGAGTGACCCACCCGGACAGGATGGCGCGCCGCGCGGCCTCGGCCTCGCGCTCGTCGAGCCACGGTCGGGCCACCGGAATGAAGTCGGCTCGGTCGCTCACCCGCGCACCCCCTCGTTTCGTTCCCAGTTGCGGACGACCTCCTGCTCGAGGAGCGCCTCCGGCGAATGCCCACAACTCAGATACCAGTCGCGCAGCAGGCCGAGCCCCTGGGACAGCGACACCTTCGGCTCGAAGCCGAGCAGTTCCTTCGCCTTGCCGGTATCGGCGTACAGGCGGAGCACGTCGCCGGGGCGCGGCGCCTCGTGGATCACCTCCGCCCCCGGGCGGCCGGCGACGGACGCGACGGTTTGCGCCAGGGCGTTGATGGGGATCTCGCGGCCGTTGCCGATGTTGATGGTCTGACCGACCGCGGCGTCGGCCACGCCGGCGGCGAGAATGCCGGCGGCGGTGTCGGCGACGTAGGTAAAGTCGCGCGTCTGGGTGCCGTCGCCGAAGACGACCATCGGCCGGCCCGCGAGGCAGCGCAGCAGGAATTTCGGGATGACTTCGCCGCTGTCCCCCTCGTGGTGGCAGCGCGGTCCGAAGGCGTTAAACGGCCGCACCACCACGGTCGGATACCGGTACGTCTCCCAGAAGGCGCGCGTGTAGCACTCGCCGGCGAGCTTCGAGGCCCCGTAGACGGTCATGGGGAACGTCGGGTGCTCCTCGGTCATCGGCACGCGGCGGGCGGTGCCGTAGACCTCGGAGCTGGAGACATAGACGAAACGCTTCACGCCGGCCGCCCGCGCCGCCGACAACAGGTGCAGCGTGGCGGTGGCGTTCACCTCGTGGTTCTCGTCGGGCGAGTGGAGGGAGTGGCGCACGCCAAGGCAGGCCAGGTGGAAGACGAGATCGACGCCGCGTAACAGCGCCGCCAGGGTGGGGCGGTCGCGGACGTCGGCCACCTCCAGGCGCGCGCGGTCGGCGGGCAGGCCCTCGAGGTTCCGGCGCTGGCCGTTGACGAGGCTATCGGCGGCGACGACGAAGGCCTCCTGCTCTGTCAACAGGCGGACCAGCTGTGAGCCGATGAAGCCGGCGCCTCCGGTGACCAGGACGCGCTGCCCGCGCGGCGACGTCATGAAGCGACCTCCGGGAGCGAGGGTGGGTAGAGCCAGCACGCGAACCGCGCCGGGTCAGGCGCGGCGGCGCAGGAACGCGCTAAACTCACGGGCCAGGTCGTCGGCGCCGCGCAACTGGGCGCTGACGTGCCAGGCAATCTCGTTGATCTTGGCATCGTAGCGCGGCTCCGCCGGGGAAACCAGGAGCGGGTGGACGACGCGGGCGATCAGGTCGTACAGCCCCAGGCGGCGCACCTCGACGATCTCGAAAAACTGCCGCAGGAACGGCCAGAGTTTGTCCTCGTCGAAATCGAGGTTGTAGGCCACCGGCGGCATGCGCGGCAGCCCGAGCGACTCGCGCACCTCGTTGAGCCGAGTGCGCCCTTGCCGCGTGCCCTCTTGCAGGATGAAGCAGCCGCCCGGCGCGATGGCGGCGGCGATGTTGGCGAGGGCCTTCTGCTGCGCCTCCCAGCTGGCGAGGTTGATCAGGCAGCGCTGTGACACGGCCACGTCGAAGGCGGCCGGCGGCAGGTCGAGGTTGAGGACGTCCTTCACCTGGAACTCGACGTTCGGCAGGCCGCCGAAGTCGCGCCGGGCGCGCTCGATCATGGCCGCCGAGTAGTCAATGCCCAGCACGCGCGAGGCGTGGCGGGCGAGCCGGGCCGTGGAGAAGCCGTTGCCGCAGCCGACGTCCAGCACGCGCTGGCCGCGCGGCAGGTACTGAAGCAGAACCTCCATCTCCAGCAGCCGCTGGGAGCGGTCGCGGTGAGTCACCAGGTCCAGCTCCAGGGTCGCGTCGAGGGCGCGCCCGTCCCAGTAAGCCTTGATGGACGCCGTCTGTGACGTCAGGTCCGCATCAGACATGTCGCAAGTTCCTCGTCGGTGAGTCGGCACGGTGGCGGCGAATGTTGGCCCGGTCCCGTCGCGGTCAGGCGGGGCAGAAATCGCAGACGGCCGCCGCCACCGCCGCGAGCGCGGGCTCGGACAACTCCGCGAACATCGGTAGCGAAAGCTCCTGGGCCGCCGCCGTCTCGGTGTGCGGGAAGTCGCCGGTGCCGTATCCCAGGTGGGCATACCCCTGCTGTGCGTGGACAGGGATTGGGTAGTGAATCCCCGTCTGCACGCCGCGCTCGTGCAAGTGCCGTTGCAGGGCGTCGCGCCGCGGGCTGAACACGGGGTAGATGTGGTACACGTGCCGCCGGTCCGCCGGGACCGATGCCAGGCCGACGCCCGTGCCGGCCAGCAGTCGGTCGTAGGCGGCGGCGTGGCGGCAGCGCGCCTCGGTCCACGCCGGCAGGTGGCGCAGCTTGATCCGCAGGATGGCACCCTGGATGCCTTCCATGCGGTAGTTGAAGCCGCACAGGACGTGGTGGTATTTCTTCTCCGCGCCCCAGTCCCGCAGCAGGCGCAGGACGCGCGCCTTCTCCGGGTCGTTGGTGACGACGGCCCCGGCCTCGCCGCAGGCGCCGAGGTTCTTCCCGGGGTAGAAGCTGAAGCAGCCCAGCTCGCCGAACGTGCCGGCCCGCTGACCCTTGTACTCGGCACCGTGGGCCTGCGCCGCGTCCTCGATCACCGTCAGGCCGTGCCGCCGGGCGATCTCGCCAATGGCCCCCATGTCCGCCATCAGGCCGTACAGGTGGACCGGCATAATCACCTTCGTTCGGGGCGTAATGGCCGCCTCGACGCGGTTGGGGTCGATCGTGTACGTCGTCGGGTCGATGTCCACGAGGACGGGGCGAGCGCCGGCGTAGAGGATGGCGGCCACGGTGGCGACGAACGTGTGGGGCGTGGTAATCACCTCGTCGCCGGGGCCGGCGCCGGCCGCGAGCAGGGCCAGGTGCAAGGCGCTGGTGCCGCTGTTGACGGCGACGGCGTATTTCGTCCCGCAGTAGGCGGCGAACTCGCCCTCGAAGGCCGCGACCTCCTCGCCGAGGACGTACTGTCCGCTCTCCAGCACGCGGGCCACGGCCGGCAACACCTCGTCCTTGATCGACTGGTACTGCGCCCTCAGATCGATGAACGGGATCACTGGGAGCCCCTCACCTGTTCGATTTCCACCAGGCGCCCGCGGTCCGCGATCGAGCGGGCGGCCGCCTCCAGCACCTGCACGATGCGCAGTCCCGAGGGGCCGTCGCTGAGCGGCCTCCGGCCCCCCTCGATACACTCCACGAAGTGGGTCAACTCGGTCCGCAGCGCCTCCGTGGTATCGACCTGGGGCGCGTACATGTCGCCCGCGCGGTAGCCGACGAGCAGCTGATAGACGCCCCCGTTGCTCTCGTTCAGGGTGACGCCTTTGTCGTAGACCTTGATCTTCTCGCTCGGCTCCAGGTCGTCGTAGACGATCATCTGTTTGCTGCCGCCGATGAGCGTGCGGCGGATCTTCACCGGGGCGAGCCAGTTGACGTGCAGGTGGGCGATGAGCCGGCCGTCGAAGAAGAGGGTCAGGTAGGCGATGTTCTCAGGTTGGCCGAGGACGTGGCGCATACCAGTCGCCGACACCGCCCGCGGCCGCGCCGGTAGAACGTGGTCGAGGATCGACAGGTCATGCACCGCCAGGTCCCACAACACGTTGACGTCGTGCTGGAACAGGCCGAGGTTGACGCGCACGGAGTCGTAGTAATAGATGTCGCCGAAGTCCGGCCCGTGGACCAGGTCGTGAATCTTGCGGACGGCTCCGGTGTAGAGGAAGGTGTGATCGACCATCAGCACCTTGCCGCGGGCGTCGGCCTCTTCGATGAGGCGCTGCGCCTGCTCCGCGGCGGCCGCGATGGGTTTCTCGACGAGCACGTGCTTGCCGGCGCGCAGGGCGCCCATCGCCAGCGCGAAGTGGGTCGAGACGGGCGTGGCGACGACGACGGCGTCCACGGACGGGTCGTTGATGAGTTCGCCGGGGTCGGCAGTGGTTTTCACGCCGGGGTAGCGGCGCTGCACCTCGGCGAGGCGCGGGGCCCGCAGGTCGCTGACGACCGCCACGCGAGCGCCGGGGACCTCCGCGAAGTTTCGGACGAGGTTCGGCCCCCAGTACCCGTAGCCGATCACGCCGACGCCGATCATTCGCTTCTCCCTTCCGAACCGCGCAGGCGCAGCCGCGCCGGCACGCCGGCAACGGTCGCCCCGTCGGCCACGTCGCGCGTGACGACCGCTCCGGCCCCGACCAGGGCCCCCTCGCCGATGGTCACCCCGCACAGGATGACCGCGCCGCTGCCGATGGACGCCCCGCGCTTGACGCGGGTCGGCACCACCTGCCAGTCGGCCTCGGTCTGAGGCCGGCCGCCGCTGGTGGCGCGCGGATAGCGGTCGTTGATGAACAGGACCCCGTGGCCGACGAACACCTCGTCCTCGATGGTCACGCCTTCGCAGACGAACGTGTGCGACGAGATCTTGCAGCGCGCCCCGATGACCGCGTTCTTCTGCACCTCGACGAAACTGCCGATCCGGGTGTCGGGACCGACCGTGCAGCCGTACAGGTTCACGAGGTCGGGGTGGAAGATCTTCACGCCCTCTCCGAGTCGGACGTCGGGGGCGATCGGCATTGTGGAACGACCTCCCAGACGCGGTTGGCGGAGTTAACACTCCCGATGGACTATAGGTTACGCTCGTGGTAGCAGCGAGCCGTCGCTCAGGGGGGCACCGAACAGCGGCGTTCATCCGTCGAGTGATGGCGGTATTATGTTGGCCGGCCCGCCGATCCGCAAGGAGATTCGCGGGTTGCGCCCCTTCAACGCGGAGGTGCGAGCGTGCTATAATTCCCGGACAGCTGCGGTCATCGCACGTGACTCGTCAGCATGGGCCGTCTTTCCCGCCACGATCCCCCCCGCACCCTGCCCAGGAGAGGCCGATCGATGGTAGCCCGATTATCAGCGGCGGCGCCACGCAGCGCGTGGCCCGACTGCTGGCCGGAATTGGCCGCCTGGCTGGCGCTGGCCAGCCTGCTCCTCTGGCTTGTGCCCCTGTTCCTTTGCATGCCGCTGACGACAGACGCTTGTTTTTACGACATCTGCGCCCGCGACGTCCTTCGCGGCGGTGCGCTGGAGAAGGATTTCGTGTTCCTGGTGCCCCCCGGGATGGCGTGGGCCCTGGCGGCCGTCCGCGCGACGCTCGGCGGTTCCTCCTTTGCCGCCCGCCTGGCGGATCTGCTGGTCGTAGGGGCCGTGGTCGCCCTGCTTGTGCGCTGGCTGCGCGACACTGGGATGACACGCGGGGGATGTGTCTGGTCGGCCGTGCTGTTGTGCGCCTTCTACCTGACGACAAGCGAGGGGTGCCAGGTGCAGCCGGATACCTGGATGCTGCTGCCCGCGGTCGCGGCCCTGCACCTGCGTCGCCGCCAGGTCGCCCGATCTCACGGGTGGTTCGCCTGGGGCGCCGCGGAGGGGCTGCTGTGGGGAGCGGCGTGCCTCATCAAGCCGTACGTCGTTGTCCCGGGCCTGCTGACCTGGCTGGCATCAGCCCTGGTCGTTCGTCGCTCCGGCCCCGGCTGGCGCGCGCGGCTGGCGCGCGACACGGGCGGACTCCTCGTCGGGGGGCTCCTCATGGGTGCCATCTGGCAGGGCTCGCTCCTGGCCCACGGGACGTTCGCCGACTATTGGCACACCGTTGCCCTGTACCGTGGCGACTACTACTCCCGGACGGCAAACTGGGCGCAGCGCGGGCAACTGATGCTCTGGGGGGTGTTCCCCTGGTCGCTGCTTCGCCTGGCAGCTCTGCCGCTGGCCCTGTTGACTCTCGTCCCGACGCTCACGGGGCCCCTTCGTGTCGCGCCCGCAAGCGCCATCCGACCCCAGCCGCTCTTGGCCGGGCTTTACCTGGGCTGGCTGGCGCAAGCGGCGCTCATCCAGGGTCAGTACGCCTACCACATGACGCCGGTGATCCTGCTGGCGATCACCCAAGTCGCCAGTTGGCTGGCCTGTCGTCCCTGGGGCGGGCGCGGTTGGCTCACGCTGGGCATTTTTGGCTTGGCGGCCGTCGCGTACCAACCGGCCTGCCGGCCGCACCGGCTGGCCCTTTGGGCGGAATGCTGGCACGAGGGCAGCACGCCCACGATGCATGATCGCTTGCACCTGGACGCAGGGCCGACCTGGGTTGAACTGGACCACGTCGCTGACTTCCTGCGAGAGCAGCGGGTGGGCGACCGCGACGTCCTCTGCTATGATACCGCGACCATCCCGCTCCAGCCGGCGCTGGGCATCCAACCGCCAACGCGCTATATCCTTCCCAGCGGGTGTCTCTACGTTTACTCCAGTCACCAGGCATCGATCCGCCAGGAATTGATGGCCGGCCCGCAGCGGTTCATCGTCACGGACGCCGACGACCTCGTTCTCAAACTGAGCCCGCCGCAGGCCAGATGCAGCTGGCCCTACACGGAGCCAGAGGTATTCTGCGCGGGCCGCTACCACGTCTACCGCGCCCCGAGCGGCGCTGCACCTCGGCGAGGCGCGGGGGCCGCAGGTCGCTGACGACCGCCCCGATGACCGCGTTCTTCTGCACCTCGACGAAGGTGCCGATTTTGGTGTCCGGGCCGATCGCGCAGCCGTAGAGGTTCACGAGGTCGGGGTGGAAGATCTTCACGCCCTGCCCGAGTTGAACGTCGGCGGCTATTGGCATGGCGGCACGACCTCCCGGGCGCGGCCGGCGGAGTCAACACTCCAGAGGGCATCTAGGTCACGTCCGTGACCGCCGCCTGCCGCCGCGCGGCAGGGCGCCGGGGCAGGGGGAAGGCATCCGTCGAGTGATTGAGGCATTATGCCACGCGGGCCGCGGGTCGGCCAGGAGAATCGCACTTCCCGGCCGCCGGGTCAGAGCAGGCCGCGCTTCAGCAGCGCCTGCAATCCGAGGACGTGTCGGCAGCGGCCGTAGCGCAGGAAACCGAGGCACTCGCAGGAGCACTCGGCCGGGCCGCCGACGCGGACGTGGTACAGCTCGCCGAGGCCGAGGCGGTGTACCGCGAAGCCGCGGCCGCCGATGTCGCAGCGGATTTCGTGGAGGGCGTAATACGTCGTCCGGGTGCCGACGCGCACGCTGAAGGCGCCGACGCCGTCGATCGTCGTCGGCCGGACCAGGCGGATCACGCGCTCCGGGGTGGTGGGGACGGCCATGAGTCCTCGTTGCCGCTTGCGACGTAGAGTCTGTTGCGAAAGCCGCTTGCGGCTTAGCGGAAGCTGGAATCCGCTAAGCCGCAAGCGGCTCCCGGCCCTTCCGAGTTCCTGGCGCAGTCCCAGGACATCGTACGACGCCGCATCGTCGCCTACCAACTGTCGCCCGACACCGCGCGACCCACGGCTGTGACAGCCAAGCCCTTCGGGGTAAGGACCGGCCGGCAACCCCTTTGCCGAACACTCTTGTGGCGTACCGGGACGAGGGGTCGGGGGTGAGGGATCCTTGGAGCCGCTACACTATCCTCGCGATGGTGATCCCCGCGGCCGGAACGAGGACCGCTCATGGAACCCGTGGCGCCCGGCGTGTGGCTGCTCGAAGGCATCCCGCCCTACGCGATCAACGAGTACCTCGTCGAGGACGTGCTCATCGACACCGGCACGCGCTGGGCGGGCCGGCGCCTCCTCCGGACGCTGCGCCGCCGTCCGGTGTCGCTAGTGGCGCTGACGCACTGCCACCCGGACCACCGGGGCTCGGCTGCCCTGGTCTGCCGCACGCTGGGCGTGCCGCTCGCCTGCCACGAGGCGGACGCCCCCGTCATGGAGGGGCGGCAGCCGATGTACCCGCGGTTGCCGCCCCTGGTCGCGCCGCTGGTGGATCTGGGGCCGTACCCGGTCGGCCGGGTGTTGCGCGACGGCGACGAGGTGGCCGGCTTCCGCGTCGTCCACGCCCCGGGACACACCTCGGGCCACGTCTTCTACTTCCGCGAGTCGGATCGAGTGGTGATCGCCGGCGACGTGCTGGCCAACGTCAACCTGATCACCGGCCGGCCGGGCCTGCGCGAGCCGCCGCGCGTCTTCTCCCTCGACCCGGCGCGCAACCGCGACTCGGCCCGCCAATTGCTCTCGTTGCGGCCGTCGGTGGTCTGCTTCGGCCACGGCCCGCCGCTGCGCGACCCGGAGGCGCTGGAACGATTCGTGGCCCGCCTCCCCGGCGCGGCGGCGAACCCGTGACCGCGGCCCGCCGTCATGGTATGAAGAGAGAAGACGTTCGCCGGATTGACGCATCGCCCGAGGATGGGAAGGAGACGACCGCCGTGGCCGACGCACCCCGCTGGTATCAGACGACCGCCATCGACTACCCGAACAGCCGGCCGCACATCGGCACCGCCTTCGAGAAGCTCGGCGCCGACGTGCAGGCGCGCTACCGCCGCCAGGAGGGCTACGAGGTCTTCTTCCTGATGGGCAACGACGAGAACACCGTCAAGGTGGCGAAGAAGGCCGCCGAGCTGGACCAGGATCCGAAGGCGTACTGTGACGAGATGGCCCGGCAGTTCCAGGAGGTGTGGCGCGCCCTGGAGGTCAGCTACGACGACTTCATCCAGACCAGCGACAAGCGCCACCAGGACGGTTGCCGCAAGTTCATCCAGAAGGTCCACGACAACGGCCACATCTACAAGGGGACGTACGAGGGGCTGTACTGCGAGGGCTGCGAGTCGTTCAAGACGGAGAAGGAGATCGCCGAGTCCGGAGGCGTCTGCCCCGACCACAAAGTGCCGCCGGTGCGCCGTAGCGAGCCGTGCTACTACTTCGCGCAGTCGAAGTTTCAGGACCAACTGCTGCGCTTCTACGAGGAGTATCCGGACTTTATTCAGCCGGAGAGTCGCCGCAACGAGGTGCTGGCCTACGTCCAGGGTGGGCTGCAAGACGTCAACATCAGCCGTACCGGGCAGAACTGGGGCATTCCGATCCCCTTCGATCCGCAGTTCACCATTTACGTCTGGTTCGACGCGCTCTTGAACTACGTCACGGCCATCGGCTACGGTTCGGACGAGGAGCGGTTCCGTAAGTGGTGGCCGGCCGACGTGCATTTCATCGGCAAGGACATCACGCGCTTCCACTGCGCCCTGTGGCCGGCGATGTGCTTCGCGGCCGGGATCGAGCCGCCGCGCAACGTCTTCGGCCACGGCTTCGTCTACGTCAAGAACGAAGAGACGGGGGTCACGGAGAAGATCAGTAAGTCGCTGGGCAATGTCGTCGAGCCGATGGACATCATCAGCAAGTTCAGCGCGGAGGCGTTCCGCTACTATTTCCTGCGCGAGTGTCCGTTCCCCGGCGACGGCGAGTTCAGCTGGCAGCGCTTCGCCGACGTGTACAACGCCGACCTGGCGAACTACCTCGGCAACCTGTACAGCCGCGTGATCACGATCATTGCCAAGAACTACGACGGACACCTGGTCGCAGATTCTGACGCCGAGCCGGGCGTGATTTACACCCAGGTGGACCTCGAGACGACCGTGAAGCAGGTGGAGGGGCACATCGAGGCGTGCCGCTACAACCAGGCGCTGCAGGCGATCTGGCAGCAGGTGCTCGTTCCGACCAACCAATACGCCGACCGCAAGGAGCCGTGGAAGCTGGTGAAGACGGACAAGGAGGCGGCGAAACAGGTGATGCTCGACCTGGTCGAGCAGCTGCGGGCGGTGTCGATCCTGCTGAAGCCGTTCCTGCCGAAGACGGCGGAGACGATCTACCGCGGCTTCAACTTCCCGCAGACGTGGGAGTCGGTGTGCTGCGAGGACGTGTGGGCGCAGTCGCGGCGGGCGACTGACCTGCGCGTGACAGCGGCGCTGGAGGGTGGTAAAGTAAAGGCGCTGTTCCCGCGGATCGCGTAACGAAGGAGAAGGCAATGGCTACCGTCAAAATCGAAGACCGCGTCGCGGCGCTGGAGGCCGAGATTGCTCAGCTGAAAGTGAAAATCGACGGCGCGGACCCGTGGAAGGAAGTGGTCTGGGGGGCTTTTGCCGACGACCCCGCGTTTGAGGAAGCGATGCGCCTGGGGCGGGAGTACCGCGAGTCGCTGCGCCGCAAGCCACGGAAGGCGCGGCCGGCGAGAAAGACGTGACATGGTCATCCTCGATACCGATCATATGAGCCTCTTTGAACGGGGCAATGACGATGCCCTGCGCCTGGCGGCGCGGCTCGATCCGCTCCCTCCTTCGGACAAGGCAACCACGATCGTCACTTATGAAGAGCAAACACGGGGCTGGCTGGCCTACCTGGCGAAAGCCCGCACGCTCGACCGTCAACTCGATGGCTACAAGAAGTTGCGCCGCCACCTGGCCATTTACTGCCAGATTCAGGTGCTGGAGTTCGATCAGGCTGCGGCCGATGAGTTTCAACGGCTGAGCGGGCTCCGGCTTGGCGTCGGGACGATGGACCGGAAGATGGCGGCCATCGTCCTCGCTCATGACGCGACCCTCCTCTCCAGAAACCTGCGAGACTTCCACAAAATCGACGGGCTCAAGGTCGAGGATTGGACCGTCTGAGTTCGCAGGGATCTCGCACTTCCGTAACCGAGCCTGCCATCCCGGCATCAAAAGCGGCAGAAGGGCCTCGCTGAAGACCCGGCGGGGCGCCGACAGGGAAGGATCTGCCATGACGAAATCCACTGCCCCCCGCGCCTTCGCCGGACTGATCCTCATTGTCGCCGTCGTCGCCGCATTCGTTCTCCTGCCCATCAAGCAGTACCTCGCCGACTTCGTCGATTGGGTGCAGGGCCTCGGCTGGTGGGGGGCGCTGGTGTTCGGACTCGTCTACGCCGTCGCCGGCCTCGCGATTCCCGGCTCGATCCTGACCCTCGGCGCCGGCTTCGCTTTCGGCGTCGTTTTCGGTACGGTCGTCGTTTCGCTGAGCAGCGTGACGACGGCGGTGCTCGCGTTCTGGCTGGGCCGCACACTTTTCCGCGCCTGGGTCGCGGCGAAGGTCGCGGCCAACCCGAAGTTCCGCGCCCTCGACCAGGCCGTCGCCGAGAACGGCTTCAAGATCGTCTTCCTCACGCGACTTTCCCCCGTCTTCCCGTTCACGTTGCTGAACTACACCTTCGGACTGACGAAGGTCCGTTTCCGGGATTATCTCATCGCCTCCTGGATCGGTATGCTGCCGGGGACGGTCCTCTACGTCTACCTCGGCTCGGCGATCCACGACGTCGCCGACCTGGCCGCGGGAAACGTCGAGCGCACGCCGGCGCAGACGGTCTTCTTCTGGGTCGGGCTGGCGGTGACCGCTCTCGTGACCGTCCTTGTCACACGCATCGCGCGGAACGCGCTGCGGCAGGTCGTCCCCACTACGCCGCAAGGAGTTCCCCATGACTGAGGCGCCGCAGGTGCTGCCCGACGACGTGTATAACCGCGAGCTGGTCAGCCGGATCCATCCGCCGGACTGGGCCAACCCCGAGCCGGCGGCCTGCTACAACCTCGTCGTCATCGGCGCTGGCACCGCGGGGCTGGTGACGGCGGCGGGCGCGGCCGGCCTCGGGGCGAAGGTGGCTCTCGTTGAGCGCGACCTCCTCGGCGGCGACTGCCTCAACGTCGGCTGCGTGCCGTCCAAGGCGCTCATCCGCGCCGCTCGCGCCTCCGCCGAGGTGCGCGACGCCAACGACTACGGCGTTGCGGTGCCGCCGGGGGCTCGCGTGGACTTCCCCGCCGCCATGGAACGCATGCGCCGGCTGCGGGCGGGGATCAGCCCGAACGACTCGGCCCAGCGCTTCCGCGGCCTCGGCGTGGACGTCTTCTTCGGCCAGGCGCGCTTCACCGGCCCCGACAGCGTCGAGGTCGGCGGGCGCATCCTGCGCTTCGCCCGTGCCGTCATCGCCACCGGGGCCCGCGCCGCCCGGCCGGACGTCCCCGGGCTTGCGGAAGCCGGCTACCTCACCAACGAGACGGTCTTCTCGCTGACCGAATTGCCGCGCCGCCTGGCGGTGATCGGGGCGGGGCCGATCGGCTGCGAGCTGGCGCAGGCGTTCGCCCGTTTCGGCTCCGCGGTGTCGCTGGTCGGCAACCGGCCGCAGGTCATGCCGCGCGAGGACCGCGACGCCGCCGCCCTCGTCGAGACGGCCCTGCGCCACGACGGCATCGACCTGCTGCTCACTGCCAGGGTGCTACGCGCCGACAAGCAAGGCCCCGACACCGTGCTGCACCTGGAGCGGGACGGCCAGGCGCGCGAGCTGCGCGCCGACACCGTCCTCGTCGGCGTCGGCCGGGCGCCGAACGTGGAGGGGCTGAACCTCGAGGCCGCCGGCGTGGAATACGACGCGAAACAGGGCGTCAAGGTAGACGATCGGCTGCGAACCAGCAATCGCCGCATCTTCGCCGCCGGAGACGTCTGTTCGCGCTACAAGTTCACCCACGCCGCCGACGCGATGGCGCGCCTCGCCATCCAGAACGCCCTCTTTTTCCCCACGGGTCGGGTCAGCGCCCTGATCATCCCGTGGTGTACCTACACCGACCCGGAGGTGGCGCACGTCGGCCTGTCCGAGGAGGAGGCGAAGAAGCAGGGCATCGACGTGCGGACGTTCGTCCAGGAGCTGG
>DATFNV010000302.1:0-9506 GCA_035266225.1 Gemmataceae bacterium | reverse complement strand
CATGATGTCGTTCACGGCTCAACGGTCGATGCGGTTCGTGTCCGAAGCTCCGGCGGCCGGGCGAGGGCAGGCGTGGGCGCGCTTCCTGACGGTCCTGCTGCGAGCGCTGTCCCTTGCGGCGGCATGAGGCCCCCCCGTCGTCTGACCGCGACCCGTTCCCCGACAGGAGGGCAGGGCCGTCCCCTGTCGCCGGCAACCCTGGGGTATCACCAACCGTGTGCGACAAGACGAACGACCTCGCCCTGCGCCACCGACAAGCGGTCGAACTCCTGCTCAGCTACCTGCAAGTCTCCGGCGCTCTCCTGTGGCCAGGAGCGGACGGCCTTACCGTGGAAGAGGTCCTCCTCGCTTACCCCCAGGCCGCCGCGGCTGGGCACGTCCCGACTCAGCGGGAACTACTGGCCCGTCACCCGGACTTGGCCGAGGAGTTGAAGCACCTCGTTCCCTGATGGTCGGGGGCTGAACTCAGGCTGGATCACGAATCGTGAGCCTCACATAGGGGTGCGCGTCGTGAAGTGGCCTTGATGGGGCTCGCCGGACGCTTACCCCCGACGAATCAGGCCCCTCGCAACTGATCAATCTGCTCTAACAACCGCCGCCGCCGCTCCTCGTTCAGTCGCGGCAGTCTCTCCCGCATCTGGAAATACCAGTTGTAGCGACTCCGGTAATGCTGCGACAGCAAGCGTTGCTCCCGCACCCAGGCGTAGGCGTTGGCCGCCAGGCGCCGCCGCAAGTCCCGGTCGCCGATCAGCTCGCGCAGGCGCTCCTCGAACTCCGCCGGCGAGCGGAACAGGCGGCCCGTCACGTCTTCGGGCCCCGGCAGCGCTCCGACAGCCCGTACTCCGGCGTCATCTCGTTGTTCATTGGCGCCCTCCTGGGCGGGCGCCAGCCCACGGTCCACGGCGACGGGCTGCAATCCCGGGACTTCACCTACGTGGACAACGTGGTGCAGGCACTGGAAAAAGCGGCGATCACACCGGGCATATCCGGTCAGGTCTACAACGTCGGCGCCGGGGAGGGGATCAGTGTGCTCACCGTCCTGAGCG
Organism: Gemmataceae bacterium; assembly: GCA_035266225.1. Classification (GTDB taxonomy): domain Bacteria; phylum Planctomycetota; class Planctomycetia; order Gemmatales; family Gemmataceae; genus DATFNV01. The sequence continues at coordinate 8,460 of DATFNV010000302.1, read as the reverse complement.
AACTCAACCCGCTGCTGGGAACCGGATGACGCCAATCCACGGACCCGCACGCCCGGGGGAGGTGCGACATTCTCGGGCCGACCTGGCGCGTGCCCGGAGGGAACTCGGCTACGAGCCGGCGGTCTCCTTTTCCGAGGGGCTTCGTCGCACCGTCGAGGCGCACCGTCAGTAACGTCAGGCCCCCCAGGACGGCCAACCCGGTGTCCCTGAAACGTAACCAGCGATTCGACTGGTCCGACAAACCACGCTAACCCCTGGAAGGCAAACTTCCCGTTCGCGCTGAACCAATACCGCTGCCCGCCTCCTCCCGAGTCGAACCGGGCGAAAAAGAGGCCCCGGCCCGAAGAAACCGCCCCGCACCGTCGCCCGCTTCTGATTCACGCGCCCTCGATTTATCGATTCGGGAAACGATAAATCGATTTATCGTTTCGCGAATCGATAAAGCGAGGGCGGCCGCTAAACGAGGCCGCGCTGCGCCAACAACTTCGACAATTCATCCCCCATGCGCTCGAAGACGTCGTCCCACTCCCCAAAGCGGGTTTGGCGGAACAGGCGCATGCTCGGATACCACGGACTGTCCTCGCGGTGCAGCAGCCAGCGCCAGTCCGGGGCGAAGGCCAGGGCGATCCAGACAGGCACCCCGAGGCCGCCGGCGAGGTGGGCCACCGCCGTATCGACCGCGACGACCAGGTCGAGGCCCTTCATCACCGCGGCGTCGTCCAGAAACGTCCACGACGATTCCTGCGACCGCGGCGCCAGCTCGGCCACCGAAAACTGTCCGCCCAGGTCATCGATCTGCTCCCTCCCCGCCCCCAATTGCAGACTGATCAGTTGCACCCCTTCGCGGGCCAGCGGGGCGAAGCGGCTCAGGGGAACGGAGCGGAACCGGTCCTCGGGGTGGTCGCGGTTGCCCTGCCAGGCGATGCCGATCTTGAACCCGGGCCGGCGGCGCAGCTCCTCGCGCCAGTGCTCCTCGCGTGCGGCGTCGCCGAAGAGGTACGGCACCTCGGCCGGCACCGTGTCCAGGGTGGCGCCCAGTTTGCCGGGCAGACTCAGCAGCGGCGCCTCCACGTCAAACGTCACCGCGTGCTGTCGATAATCGACGAGTTGGTCGATGCCGGCGCAGCGGCTCAGCAGGGGGATCAGCCCCGCGGCGCAGGCCACGATCACGGCGCCACCCTGCCGCTTCACTTGCGGGACGAAGCGGATAAATTGCAGCGCGTCCCCCAGGCCCTGCTCGGCGTGCAGCAGGATCGTCCGGCCGGCCAGGAGGGAACCATCCCAGCCCCTCTCCTCCTTGAGCGGCTGGGGCACGAAATCCCGGCAGCGCCAGCGCCAGTCGTACTCGGGCCAGCCGTGCTCGTAGTCCCCCTGGAGCAGATAGGCCAACCCCAGGTTGAAATGGGCCTGGGCGAAGTCGGGCTCCAGGGCCAAGGCGCGGCGGAAGTCGGCCACGGCCTCGGCCGGCTTCCCCGCTTTCATGTGGACGACGCCCAGGACGTTGTGGGCCGCGGCGGAGTCCGGCTCCAGGCCCAGGGCCTCGCGCGCGGCGGCTTCCCCCTGCTCGAATTGCCCCATCTGCCAAAGGCAATGGGCCCGGTGGAGATACGGCTCGATGAAGCCGGGCTTCAACCGCAGCGCCTCGCGGAAGCAAGCCAGGGCGTCGTCCAGTTGGCCCTGGCGCATGAGGGCCGCCCCCAGGTTGCTGTGCGCCTCGGCGAGGTCCGGCTTTAGCCGCAGGGCCGTCTGGAAAGAGGCGACGGCCTCGCCGACGCGCCGCAGCTGCAGCAGGGCATAGCCCAGGCCGTGGTGGGCGTCGGCGAGGTTCGGCTGGAGGCGCAGTGCTTCCTCAAGGTGAGGCAGGGCCTCCTCGTAGCGCTCGTTAGCCGACAGCGCCAGGCCCAGGTGGACGCGGGCCTGTGCGAAGTCGGGCCGGAGCTGGACCGCCCGCTCGGCGTAGGTCAGGGCGTCCTTCAGCCGGTCCTGTTTGCGGACCACCTCGGCCAGGTTACTGTAAGCGCCGGCGTGGTCGGGCGCCAGGCGGACGACCTCCTCGTAGCAGGCGACCGCTTCGTCGAGCTTCTTCTGGAAGTAGAGCACGTTCCCCAGGTTGTTGAGCGCGTCGGTGTAATTCGGCCGCAGCCGCACCGCCTCCCGAAAGCTCGCCTCCGCTTCTTCCCACTTGCCCCCCTGGGCGAGGTTGATCCCCCGGACGTTGTGGGCCCGAGCCGGGTCGGCCTCGGCAGGGATCACGGGGGGAGGGGCTAGCGGCGCCCCGGGCGTCATTCGCGCGCTGGCGAGGGCCCCATCGAGGTTTTGCCGGGCCTGGGCGTTCTGAGGTTGCAGCTCGAGGGCCCGCCGATAGCAGGCGATGGCCTCGGCGAGGCTCGACCGACTCTGGTAGACCGTCCCCAGGTTGTTGTACGCCTCGGCGTAATCGGGCCGCAGCCGCAGCGCCTCTTCGAGGCAGGCCACTGCTTCGGCCGGGCGGCCGAGTTGGTTGAGCACGACGCCGAGGTTGCAGTACGCCTCGGGGTACTCCGGCCGGAGGCGGATCCCCTGCTGAAAGGTGGTCGCCGCCTCGGCTAGTCTCCCCTGCTGGGCCAGGGCGATGCCCAGGTCGCCATAGGCCTCCGCCAGGTGGGGCCGCAGTTCCAGCGCCCGCCGGTAGCTGGTCTCCGCCTCGACCGGCTTGCCCAGGCCGAGCTGGGCCGTGCCCAGGTAACACCAGACGTTCGGGTCCGACGAACCGACCTGGAGGATCGTGCGGTAGAGGTCTTCGGCCTGCTGGAGCTGGCCGGCCCGATGATGCTGCATCGCCAGCGCCAAAGTGTCCGCCTTGGTTGTCATGGTCGTCTCGTGAAAAGCCGGGTCAGAGATGATGATTCGCGTTCCCAGAGCGCCTTCCGTCTTGCGGCGGGCGCCTGCTCATCATGCGGCCCCGCGGCGGCCGGTGTCAACGGGAAAGCCCTAGGGCCAGGGCCGCGAGGGCATGGTTCAGAAACGGGCCGTTTCAGGTGGCGCGGGTCCGTGCCCGTGCCCGTGCCCCTGCCCGTGCCCGTGCCCGATTCCAGACCGGGCACGGGCACGGGCACGGGCACGGGCACGGGCAGAGCGCGACCCGCGTTTGAACCAGCCCGCCGCGAGCAGTCTCTCGCCTCGTTGACAGGGTAACGCCGGCGGGGCATGATGAGCAGACCAGGGTGGGAATGTACCGTCCCAGGAGGAACCCACGGCGATGGCACTGGTGGACGTCGTCCTGCCGATCCGTGAGCATCCGTTGCCCGCCGAGGTCCGGACCTTCCTCCGCGAGGCCGGCCGGCGCATCGACCAGTTCCAGCGCGATTGCCACGTCCCCGCCTTCGTCCCCAGCGACTTTGTGCGGGCCTACGCCGTGTTGCAGGCGCTGGCCGACGCCGACGCGGCGCCCGGGAACCTGTTCTGCGAATGGGGGAGCGGCTTCGGCGTGGTGGCCTGTCTCGCGGCCCTGCTCGGCTTTGACGCCCACGGCATCGAGATCGAACCCGAGATGGTGGACGCCGCCCGGCAGTTGGCCGACGACTTCGGTCTGCCCGTCGAGTTCGTCTGCGGCAGTTTTATTCCCGCGGGGAGTCACCCGAGTCTCGAGGCCGGCGACGGCTTCGCCTGGCTGACCACGCGCCGCAGCCAGCCCGAGGACGGCTGGGAACTCGGTCCCGCCGACTTCGACGTCATCTTCGCCTTCCCCTGGCCGGACGAGGAGCAGGTGATCGCGGCCCTGTTCGACCGCCACGCCGCGCCGGGGGCCGTGTTCGTCACCTATCACGACGGCGAGGACTTCCGGGTTCGGCGGAAGGTCCGGTCGCGAAAGACGCGCGGTTGAACCGATCCGGCGACTCACTTGTCCGGCGAGCGCTCCTCCCCCTTCAGCAGCGGCGCGACCGCTTTGAGCAGTTCCCCGGCCGGCAACAATTCCCGCCGCTCCCGCACCGCCCGGGCCAGCGCTTCCCCGGCGCGCGTCTTCAGGTCCGGCTCGATCGAGCGCAGCACGCCTTGCAGGGACTCCTTGAATTCCGCACCGGCGGCCTCGACGCCTTCCCCCTCGAGCGTTACCCCGGCCCGGCGGAACGTGACCTGCCGGGGCATAAACTCCTTCAGATTCAGCTTGAGGTCCCTCACCTCCGGAACCAGGAACAACCGCGCCGCCCGCCCCGCGTCGATCCGGGCGGTCACGTCGAACTCCAGGCGGACGGTCAGCACCACGTCGGCCTGCCCGGTCACGTCCGCCAGCAGCAGGCCGTTCCGCCAGCGCTGCACCTCCCCCTCGGCGCGGAGCGCGGCGTCGGTCTCCAGCACCACCCGGTAGGTCATCGCGTCCAGCCGCTTGAAGCTGCGGACCTGCACGCGCAGGTCGCGCTCCGGTTCTTCCATCCGCAGGCGTACTTTGCGCCACGGGCCGTCGGGCGCCTCCAGCCGGTCGCCGACCTGCACCACCGTCCGCCTGGCGCGCGGCAGGCGCAACCGATCCGGCAGCGGCGCCGTGTGGCCCCAGCCGGACCTGTCCTCGTAAACCGGGGGCAGCTTGGCGACGATAGCCTTGTGGATCAGCCGCGCCAGGTCGGCTCGGGCGGCCTCCTCCGGGGCCGGGGAAGGGGGTGTCTGCGCCGCCAGCGGGACGGGAGCGAGCAGCAGCGCCAGACCGGCGCACCAGGTCGGGAATTTCATGATTGACCTCCCTTTCTTGGCGGGGCCATCCGCCCCGCTGAGGGCGAGGGCACCGGCCACCCATCACAATAGCATCATCCCACGGAAGGCAACAGGCAAGCTCCCCTGGCTTGCCGCCCGGCCGGGTCGTCGCCGAAACGCCTACTCTCTTGTGTGACTTCCCCGCCGCGAGCCAACAAGGGGACATTCGTCATTTCTCGAGGTCGAGAAATGACGAATGTCCCTATGCCGTTGCGGAATTTGCCCCATTATCGTAATTGCTCAGAAGGTTAGTAGAAAATACAATCATGCCTGATGTTAGCGGTCGTAACTCATTGTCAATGAATGACTTGCGCCACGCGCTGTTCAGATTCACCCAGAGACTCTGAGCAATTACTCGAAGCCAACACCAAAAGGATCGTCGAATTGCCCATTGCCGCTGCCTTGGCTGCCCCACTGGGCTCGATAGACAAGGTCCGCCCTCACCTGTCCCGCACCGACCAGGACCAGGGCGAGAGCCGCGCAGCCCCCCAAACGCATGAACATCACATTTCTCCGGTTGTTAGAGCATGCAACTCTTTTCAGGGTGAGGGGGCAGGTACCGCCGCGAGCCTCAGCGGCAGTCTCCGCCTCGCCGCCGACGCATGACGGCGGCGTCATCGAGGGGCCTCCCTCATAAGGATGCAAATCCGCGCCCGAATCCTGCCACGAATTCCGCGCTGACGATGCCCTGCCCCTTGCGGTGTCTCCTTGAGCCCCGCATAATATCCGGCGGGCCGAGTCCCAAGCCGGGCCGAGGAGTCCCACGATGGCCGCAAGCGATTCCTTCACCGCGTTTCGCGATTCCTTGCGCGCTCGTGACAACAGCGCCGCCGCCCAGTTCCTGCACGACTTCGCCGGGCGTCTCCTGGCGATTGCCCGCGAACAGCTGCCCGCCAACATCCGCCGCAAGGTCGATCCGGAAGACGTCCTCCAGTCGGCACTGCGCAGTTTCTTCACCCATTATCTCGCCGGTGAGTTCGAGATCGACAACTGGGAGAGCCTCTGGGGCATTCTGGCACTCATCACTCTGCGCAAGAGCCAGCGGCACGTGACCTACTTCCACGCCGCCCGCCGCGACGTCCGGCGTGAGGAGAGCCTGCAGAGTAACCATGAGGAGGCTGCGCAGGGACCCGGCGCAGCCGCACAACCGACGCCCGAAGAGGTCGCCATTGCCACCGAGACGCTACGGCAGCTGAAGCAGGTGCTGGAGAAGCGCGGCCGCCACATTCTCGACCTGTACCTGGCCGGGCACACTGTCCCGGAAATCCGCGACGAGGTCCGCTGCTCCGAGCGCACCGTCCACCGCACGATCTACCGCCTCCGCCAGACGCTGCGCGGGCTGCTTGCCGAAGCGGACGACGTCCCCTGATTCCCCACCGCGAGGCGAGGCCATGCTGCGCGCCCACCAGCACTTCGAGGACCTGCCCGCCGACGAGGCGGTGGAGTGCGAGCGCCTCGTCGAGGCCTTCGAGGACGCCCTTCGCGACGGGCGGGTCCCGACCATCGATGACCAACTGCCGGCTGGCGGTGCCTTGCGGCGTGCCGTGCTGCACGAGCTGGTACACGCCGACCTGGAACACCGGCTGCGAAGCGGCCAACCGGCGCGGGCCGAGGACTACTTGGGCCGCTACCCCGAGTTGGCCGCCGACCGCGCCGCCCTCCTCGACCTGATCGTCGCCGAGTACGACCTGCGCCGCCGCTTGCCTGCTCCCACGCCGGACCAGTTCCTGGCCCGGTTCCCCGAGTTTCGCACCGAATTTGCCGCGCGCCTCGCGCCGGCGGACGCCGCCTCCCCGCACCCCGACGCCTCGTCCACTCTCCCGCGGCAGGATCAGGCCGCTCCCCCTGGCGCCGACCACCTCAGCGGGCTGCGCCGTTTCCACTTGCGAGACAAGCTCGGGGTGGGGGCGTTCGGCACCGTCTACCGCGCCTGGGACACGCAACTCCAGCGCGAGGTGGCCGTCAAGGTGCTGCACCGTGGCCCGGAGGCCGGCCCGGAGGAGCACCAGCGCTTCCTGCGTGAGGCCCGCGCGGTCGGTCAGCTGCGCCACCCCGGTATCGTCCCTCTCTACGATTTCGGCCGGCTGGAAGACGGGGGCGCTTACCTCGTCAGTGCGTTTGTGCCTGGCACGACACTGGCCCGTCAGCTGCTGGCCGGCCCGCTGGCCGCCCGCACGGCGGCCGACCTGGTCGCGCGCGTAGCCGACGCCCTGGACGCGGCGCACCGCCAGGGCGTCGTCCACCGCGACGTCAAGCCGTCGAACATCCAGCTGGACGAGGAAGGCCAGCCGCATCTGCTCGATTTCGGTCTCGCGCGCCGTCAGACCGCCGACAGCACCCTGACCGTGGATGGCAAGATCCTCGGCACGCCGGCTTACATGGCTCCCGAGCAGGCGCGCGGCCAGGCCCACGGCGCCGACGGCCGGGCCGACGTCTACAGTCTCGGCTGTGTCCTCTACCAGGCGCTCACCGGGGCGATTCCTTTTCTGGGGACGGCGCACGCCGTTTTGCAGCAGGTGCTCCACGACGACCCGCGGCCGCCGCGTGTCGTCAACGAGGGGGTGCCGGCCGACCTGGACACCATCTGTCTCAAGTGCCTGGAGAAGGAGCCGGCACGGCGCTACGCCACGGCCGGCGACCTGGCCGACGACCTGCGCCGCTTCCTGGCGGGCCAGCCGCTCCGGGCCCGGCCGGTCGGACGCGCGGGGCAAACCTGGCGTTGGTGCCGCCGCAACCCGCTGCCCGCGGGCCTGCTGGGACTCGTCGCCTTTGTCGTCGTCCTCGGCTCGGCCGTGGCGCTGGGTTTCGCGTTTCATGCCGACGAGGAGCGGCGACGTGCCGACGGCCAGCGCGCGCTGGCCGAGGAGCACCTGCAAGAGGCCGACCGGCGCCATGCCCAGCTTCGCGACAGCTTTCGCCAGTCCCACCAGACCCTGAGCGAACTCATCACCGACGCCATGCTGTTGAGGGCGGGGTCGCCGGAGTCGCGCCGGGAGCTGCTGGACGGACCGCTGCACTACTACCAGGATTTCTTGCGAGACCACGGCGAAGTCCCCGCGCTCGCCGAGGAGGCGGCCACGGCCCACCGGGCGCTCGGCAACATCCACGAAACGCTGGAGTCCCGGCCGGCCGCGGTCGCCGCTTTCCAGGAAGCCCGGGCCCGGTGGGAACGGCTCGTCGAGGAACAACCCGACGTGCCGCGCCACCAGCGCAACCTCGCTGAGACCTACCTGTCCCTGGGCGAGGTCTATGGCCGGGCCGGCGACTTCGCCGCGGCCCAGCCCTTCCTGAAGCAAGCGCACGCCCACGCGCAAGGCGCGGTGCGCGACCAGCCGACGCAGGAGGCCGAGGAGCTCCTGCTGGTGGCCGCGGTGAAATTGGGCGAATTGGCGGCGAAGTTACACCTGCCCGAGGAGGCCCTGCGCCACGCCCAGGAGGCCCGCGACCTGGCTGTGCGATTGGCGGGGGACGACCCGTCACGCACCGAGTTCACTTACTACCAGGCGCTCGCCACTTACCTCATTGGAACGACCCAGCATGGCCTGGGTCGGCGGACGGACGCCCTGCGCACCCTGCGCGAGAGTTGCGACCTGTGGGACCGGTTGATCGCCTTCAAGTCGGCAGGGCGCGCTCTGGCCCGCCGTCATGGCCGTGGCCTCGACATCATGCCTTACGAGAGCTGGCGACTCGGCGACCCGGTGCTGGGAGGTGAAACCCGGCGCACCATCCAGTATG
>DATFNV010000301.1:0-5070 GCA_035266225.1 Gemmataceae bacterium | reverse complement strand
TACGCTTAGATGATATTTACGCGGCCGGCTTGGCCTGTGTTATAGGCCAGGGGGTAGGGGTCAGGTAGGCTCCGCTACCAGGGGGAGAGACGCCGCCGGGCCGCCTCCCTCCGCCAACCCCCAGGCGTTTCTGTTCCTGGGGTTGGGGGAAGGAGACGCCCGCGGCGGAGCGCCGTCAGGAGTCCTGGTTCGCCTTCGGCGCCAGGACGAAGGCCACGGCGCTATCCAGCTGGAAGGTCAGGTTTAGCTTGACCGACGCCCCCGGGGCCAGCGAGCCGATCAGGTTGGCTGGGATAAACACCCCCGCCACCCCGTTCGTGTAGGTCACGGTCAACGTCGTCTGCACGCCGGTGCTGCTGACGAAGGTAACCGCCGTCAGGAAGTCGCCCTCAGGCAGCTGGCCGTTCCCGCTACTGCTGTTGTTGAAGGTCACGAAGAACGGGCCGGTGATGGCCGAGGCGCTGCCGTTGGTCAGGGTGACCGTCTGGACGCAGAGGTCGGTGTTGGGCTTGTGGACCAGGCCGGTCTTGGAGACCTTGATCTTGTTGGAGACATCGACCAGGGTCTGCACGTTATACTCGCGCCATTCGGTTTCCGGTTGTTTAGCGGCCGCGGCCCTCGATTTATCGATTCGCGAACCGATGAATCCGCGCCGCCCCGAGGGCGGCCGCTAAACGTCGGTTTTGCGACGGCTATGGTAGATCGTCCCGTGGACTCTGTGCCTGGCCGGGTGGGCGAGCTTTGTCCCAGGGCGACCGGCAGGAGCTGTTCTGCCCTCGTCCTCGGGGGCGCGGGGAGATCAATGGCCGCCACCCCTCCAAAGCGCGGGAAAGGGAGACGGTATGTCGCAAGGAGCTGGCAAGCGCCTGCTGTTCTGCACCTACCACTGCCTGCTCGACCCGTCGAGCGGCGCGGCCTTGAGCGCGCGCGACCTGCTGGCGCTGCTGGCCGGCCGGGGCTGGAGCTGTCGCGCCTTGTGCGGGCCGCAGCGCGATTCCTCCGGAGGCCCGCCGCCGGCGTAACTGCTCGCCGATCACGGCCTGCCGTTCACGGCGCGGTCGCACGCCGCCGGCGCGCTGGCGTTCGCCCTGCTGCACGCACGGCAGGACGGCGTCCCCATCACGGTCTACGACCCGGCCGTGACCGGCGACCCGCTGGCCGAGCAGGAGGGGTCGCTCTTCCTGGCCCTGCTGGAGCGTGTGCTGGAGCGCGAGCCTCCCGACGTGGTCGTGACCTACGGCGGCCACTGGCTGGCGCGCGCCATCCGGGAGGCGGTCGGCCGGCGCGGCATCCCCCTGGTCTTCTGGCTGCGGAACCTGGATTACGTCCGGGCCGAAACCTTCGCGGGAGTCAACGGCGTGCTGGTGCCATCGTCGTTCGTCCGCGAGCACTACCGGCAAGTGCTGGGGCTGTCGTGCATCACCGTCCCGTCGCCGGTGGCCTGGCAGCGCGTCCTCTGCCCCGACGGACAGCGCCGCTACCTGACCTTCGTCAACCCGGACCGAGACAAGGGCCTGTTCGTGTTCGCTCGCATCGCCGTGGAGCTGGCACGGCGGCGGCCGGACATTCCGCTGCTGGTGGTGGAGGGACGCGGCCGGGCGGACGCCCTCTGGGACACGGGGCTGGACCTGCGCGGCCTGGTCAACCTGTACGTGATGGGTAATACGCCCGATCCGCGCGACTTCTATCGGGTTAGCCGCGCGCTGCTCGTGCCGTCGCTGTGGGCGGAGCCCTCCAGCCGGGTGGCCGTGGAAGCGCTGGGCAACGGCATCCCGGTGCTGGCGAGCAAACGCGGCGGCTTGCCGGAGACACTGGCCGAGGCGGGATTCCTCTTCGAGGTGCCGGACCGCTACACCAGGCAATCCGCGCTGGTGCCGAGCGCGGCCGAGGTGGGGCCGTGGGTCGAGACGGTCCTCCGGCTGTGGGACGACGGCGCCTTCTACGAGAATGAGCGGCGCCGTTGCCTGGCGGCGGCACGGGCCTGGCAGCCGGAGCGCCTGGGGCCGGCGTACGAAGCCTTTTTGGAGCAGGTTTGTCGGTCGGCCTCGCCGCGGCCCGTTGCGGCCACGCCCGCCGACGCGAGCCTGGATGACCTCGTGGCCGATCAGGGTGCCGGGCTGCCCCCGCTGGCACGGGCGTCGCGCCCGCACGGAGCCATTCGCGCGTTCCTGACGCCGGACGCGATGCTGCGGGCGCCGTGCTCCTGACGGCAGGGTGACGCGACTGCGGCATCCGCACCACGCTGGTGAGCCACTCCACCCAACCGCTCGTGGGGGGACCGCGGTATCGGATGGAAGGCATGTCGATGGCAAGAACTTCGGCAAGCTGCCCGTGGAGGTCCACCCTGACCCAACGAAGGGCGGCGCCAGCAAATCATCCTCGCGGATGCGCTTGATGGCCAGACACCGACCGGCAGGCCCATCAAGCCGGGGCCATCTTGCAGGGCCGGCGGCTCAGCCCTCCTGCTCGCTGAACTGGAATGCGGCGAAGGGCACCCCGAGGAGGACGTCGCCGTCGCAATCGAGGTCAGCCACCTCCACCGGTCCCCGCGTCGTCTCCTTCACCCAGGGCCGGATCTGGGCGTGGATGACGCAGCCGGCCTCCAGCTGCACTTGTTCGAGGCGAGGCTTCCCACGGCGCTGCAGGTCACTGACGTACCGAACCCGGAAGCGAAAGGTGTGGAACATGTGATTCTCCCCTCTCATCAACCACTCACCCCCCTTCCTTCTATACTCTTTTTCACCTGGCAGATTCAATCTCCGTAGCGGGGATGATTCTCTCGCCGGGGTGGAGGCCTTGGAATCGGCCTTGTCTGGAGCGCCGTCGTGTGTCATCATCTCGCCGGCCGTCCGGGCGAATCGCAGGCGCTCGACCCTTCCCGTTCTACCGACCCCTCAGACCTCGCCTGTCGCACTCCTCACGGACCCGAACGACCTCGGCCCTGTCCGGACCGGAAGTTGGCTTTGAGGAGTCCCCCCCGAACTGGCCGCCCCGTCACTGCCGACCGCGCCCAAGGTAGACCTACCTGGCCTCTCGCCGAGGACGCGATGACGGGCGCGCGGGCGGCCCTCGGCCGAGGCCCACGCGAACCCGGAGCAGTGTTCGCTCCCTGTTCATCCTGGCAGCCCAAGGGAGAAGTTGTCCCAACGAAGGAACGGAGGGCGGTGCGGTGGCGACGTTGCCAGTTTGCCGGGATCACGAGCAAGCAACGGAACCCGCTGGGGAACGGGTGGGTCGATCAAACGACCGGTTCGCCGACTTCCAGGCGCCGGCCGGTGGGGTCGCCGAAATGACCCAGACCGGCACGCGGCCGAGGGGAGGGGCTGCCGCGGCCGGCGGTGAGCAGGAACCGGCGGAGGCGGCGCGCCTTCACGACCTCGGAGTGGCTCTGCTCCGCGCGAAGAAGCACCGCGAGGCGGCCGACAGCTTCCGGCGCGCCTTGCAACTTCGGCCGGAGTCGCCGCACTCCCTCGCCAACCTCGGCGTAGCGCTGGCCGAGCAAGGCGGCCTGGACGAGGCCATTGTTCATTTCCAAAACGCCCTGGAGCTGAATCCCGGTGCGCTGGAGCTGCACGGCAACCTGGGGTTGGCCTCGTTCCAGAAAGGCGAGTTCGAGGGGGCGGCCGCCTCGTTTCAACAAGCGGTCCAGCTCAACCCCGGCTCCGCCGACGCCCACGACCGACTCGGTGTGGCGCTGGCCAGGTTCGGCCGCTTCACGGACGCCGTGGTCCACTGCCGGCGGGCCTGCGAACTCGAGGCCGATTCGGCCCAATTCCGCATTCACCTGGCAAACGCGCTGCGCGCCGCCGGGCGGCTGGACGAGGCCGTCGCCGCCTACGGCGTGGCGCTGCGGCGAAGGCCGGACCTGGCCGAGGGGCACGGCAACCTGGGCATCGCCCTCGAAGCGCAAGGCAAGTACCGCGAGGCCGTTGCTAGCCTGCGACACTCCCTGCGACTCAACTCCGAGTCGGCCGAGACCTGGAGCAACCTGGGCGTCCTGCTCGCGGAGGTCGGGAGGTGTGAGGAAGCCGTCGAATGTCACCGTCGCTCACTCGCCCTGAAACCCGACTGCGCCGAGAGCCACAATAACCTCGGCGTCGCCCTCGTCCAGCAGGGACAGCTGGCGGAAGCGGTGGAGAGCTACGAGCGTGCGCTGTTGGCCCAGGAGGAGTTTCGCCTGGGCTGGGCGGAGTACGAATGGCGTTGGCGCTGCAAGGGCTTCAGCCCGCGCTCGTTCCGCGCGCCGGCCTGGGACGGCACGGAGTTGGGCGGCCGCACCATCCTGCTGTACTGCGAGCAGGGCCTTGGCGACGCCGTCCAGCTCGTGCGCTACGCCGCCCTGGTGCAGGCGCGCGGCGGCCGCGTGCTGCTGGAGTGCCCGCGGGCGCTGCTGCCGCTGCTGCGGACCTGCCCGGGGATCGACCGCCTGGTGGCGCACGGCGAGCCGCTGCCGCCGTTCGACGTCCACGCCGCCCTCATGAGCCTGCCGCGGCTGCTGGGCACCACCCTCGACACCATCCCCGCCCGCGTCCCCTACCTGTCGGCCCGGCCCGACCTGGTGGAACGCTGGGGCGCCGAGCTGGCGAAGTATCCCGGGTTCAAGATCGGCATCAACTGGCAGGGCAACCCACGATACGCGCTGGGCGAGGCCGACCCGCTGCTGACGGAGGACCCGTGTTACGCGGAGCTGAGTCCGGACGCAGGGCGGCGACGGCAGCTGTGGCAGGAGTTCTTGCGAGGCGAGGACCCGCGGGAGGACGCAGTACGTCGGGGCGATTGGGCAGTCGGCGATGACGGCTTCCGCGGGCGGATGGCGCAGGTGCTGGGCCGGCCCCTGCCGCGGCCGCGCGGCCGGCCAGCCAAGTCGGCGAAGGCCGGACCGGTACAATTATGACGTAGAGCCATTACCCACAAGCAGTTGCGAAAAACGTCCGTATCAGCCCAATAAGTCTGGGGGAGAGCAGCTGCGCCGGGCTTTCTGCTGCGTAGAATGGAGCATGACCCTGGCGCTGCCTGACATCCCCGAATCCGAGCGCACCCCGCTTGTCCTCACCCTGCTCGACCTCATCC
>DATFNV010000300.1:0-8048 GCA_035266225.1 Gemmataceae bacterium | reverse complement strand
CCCGGCCAAGCGTTACATATGCCATTTTTTGGAGGACAATACGATCTGGAGCTTCGGCTCCGGCTACGGCGGCAACGCCCTGCTCGGCAAAAAGTGCCTGGCCCTCCGCCTGGCCAGCTACCAGGGCTTCCTCAACGGCTGGATGGCCGAGCACATGCTGCTCATGGGCGTCACCGACCCGGCCGGCGAGAAAACCTACATCGCGGGCGCCTTCCCCAGTGCCTGCGGCAAGACCAACTTCGCCATGCTCATTCCGCCCGAGAAATACCGCCAGGCCGGCTGGAAGGTCACCACCCTCGGCGATGACATCGTCTGGATGTACGTCAAGCCGGAGGATGGCCGGCTGTACGCCATCAACCCGGAAGCCGGCTACTTCGGCGTGGTGCCCGGCACCAACGCGCGCACCAACCCCAACGCCATGGCGATGATCGCCCACGATACCATCTACACCAACGTCGCCCTGCTGCCCGACGGCGACGTGTGGTGGGAGAGCAAGACCGAGGACCCGCCCGCCGAGTGCATCGACTGGGCCGGCAAGCCGTGGGTGCCCGGCTGCGGCCGCCCTGCGGCCCACCCCAACAGCCGCTTCACGACGCCGATGACCAACAACCCGGTACTCGACCCGAACGTCAACGACCCGGGGGGCGTCCCGGTCTCGGGCATCGTGTTCGGTGGCCGGCGCAGCAAGACGATCCCGCTCGTCTACCAGGCGTTCAACTGGACCCACGGCGTCTATCTGGGGGGGACTCTCGGCTCGGAGACGACCGCCGCCGCCACGGGTCAGGTCGGCGTGGTCCGGCGCGACCCGATGGCGATGCTCCCCTTCTGCGGGTACAACATCAACCTCTACTTCACGCACTGGATCCGCATGCGCAAGCGGATGAGGGACTGCCCGCGCATCTTTCATGTGAACTGGTTCCGCATGGAGGACGGCCGCTACCTGTGGCCGGGCTTCGGCGAGAACATGCGCGTCCTGGAGTGGATCATCAACCGCTGCCGCGGCCGGGCCTACGCCGCCGAGACTATTCTCGGCTGGATGCCGCGCCCGGCCGACATTGACCAGGAAGGCCTGGACAGCACCCCAGAACAGTTCGCGGCGGCGCAGGCCATCGATGCCGATGCGCTGAAGCGCGAGATCCTCACGCACGAAGAGCTGTTCCTGAAACTGGCGGGCGAATTGCCCAAGGAGCTGATCTTTCAGCGCGAATTGCTCATCGCACGACTCTGACGCCAAAGGAAGAAACGAGTGTGCAGTCCGGGGAGGTGCTCGGCTGGTCCTGGCTCCTGCCCCCCTACCGGTGGCACTCCAGCGCCCGCGCACTCGAGCCCACGGAAGCGATCGCCCTGGACGGGAAGGCACTCCGCACCAAGTGCGAAGAAGACCACGACCTGGGCTACGAGGTGATGAAGCGGTTCGCCCTGGTGATCGTGCAGCGGCTCGTGGCGACACGCGCGCGATCGCTGAACTTCCCCGACCCCGGTCCGGCCCCCGAAGTCCCCGACCCGGCCGCGTTCCGCAGCCGGGGGAGTAGGCAAGAGCGGACGATGGTTCGTCGCTTGCGCTCAATCACCTCCCTCCAAAGGAATCCGTCGGCAGGGCGTAACCGCCCTGCCGACTGACGCTGCCCGTCTGGGCGACGAGGCAGAAGCTCCGCAGCTTCTGCAGAGGGCAGCGCTCCTCCTTCCACCTCAGGTGTACACTTCCGATGGCCTTCCTCCCTTCCCGGGTCGGACGGCCCCCTCTGGGATTCTAGAGACGCGAGGCGGTCGGGGCCGGCCGAGCATTGCTGAACTCAATGATCTGTATTGGCGAATTCGCAGTGTTTCCCGCTTGCCCCCCCGAGTAGTATAAGATCATCCCGATTGCTTTTCGGGCGCGGCGCGCCGAGCCGGAGCGCCATCATCCTTTCCTTAACGTGGGCCTGTCGCGGCGACCGGGACGGTCTCGCGCCCAAGGAGCCAAGTCATGTCAGTCCTCATCCAGACGACCTCCACCCCCGGGGTGGAGGTACTTGCCCCGGTTCCCGACGACCTGGCCGAGATCCTGACCCCGGCGGCCGTCGGCTTCCTCGCCAGGCTCCACAGGACCTTCGACGGTCGGCGGCGCGACCTACTGGCCCGGCGGGCGCGGCTGCAGATCGACCTCGACGGCGGCTGGCGGCCCGACTTCCTGCCGGAAACACGGGACGTCCGCCAGGGCGACTGGAAGGTCGCCCCGCTGCCCCCGGACCTCCTCGACCGCCGCGTCGAGATCACCGGGCCGGTCGATCGCAAGATGGTCATCAACGCCCTCAACTCGGGGGCGAAGACCTACATGGCCGACTTCGAGGACGCCCACTCGCCCACCTGGCAGGGCACCCTCGAGGGGCAGGCCAACCTCCGCGACGCCGTCCGCGGCCTCATCGAATACGTCAGCCCCGAGGGCAAGCGCTACGCACTGAACAAGCAGGTCGCGACGCTCCTGGTGCGGCCGCGCGGCTGGCACCTGCACGAGAAGCACGTGCGCGTCGATGGCCAGTTCCTCTCCGGGTCGCTCTTCGACTTCGGCCTGTTCCTGTTCCACAACGGCCGGGCGCTGCTCGACCGGGGCACCGGCCCCTACTTCTACCTGCCCAAGCTGGAGAGCCATCTCGAGGCGCGGCTGTGGAACGACGTCTTCGTCTTCGCCCAGCGCGAGCTGGGGCTGCCGGCGGGCACGGTCCGGGCGACGGTGCTGATCGAGACCATCCTGGCCGCCTTTGAGATGGACGAGATCCTCTACGAGCTGCGCGACCACGTCGCCGGCCTCAACTGCGGCCGCTGGGACTACATCTTCAGCTTCATCAAGAAGTTCCGCAACCGGCCCGAGTGCGTGCTGCCCGACCGGGCCCTGGTGACCATGACGACGCATTTCCTGCGCTCGTACTCGCTGTTGGCGATCCGAACCTGTCACCGCCGCGGGGCGTCGGCCGTCGGCGGCATGGCGGCGCAGATTCCGATCAAGGGCGACCCCGCGGCCAACGCCGCCGCCTGCGCGAAGGTGCGTGAGGACAAGGAGCGCGAGGCCGGCGACGGCCACGACGGGACGTGGGTCGCCCACCCCGGGCTGGTGCCGATCGCCCGGGAAGTCTTCGACACGAAGATGCCGCGGCCCAACCAGATCGACCGGCTGCGCGACGACGTGCGCGTCGCCGCCGTCGATCTGCTCCAGGTGCCCGCCGGGGCGATCACCGAGAAGGGCCTGCGCACCAACGTCAACGTCGGCCTGCGTTACCTCGAGTCGTGGCTGCGGGGGACGGGCTGCGTGCCGATCTTCAACCTCATGGAGGACGCGGCCACCTGCGAGATCTCGCGCACGCAGGTCTGGCAGTGGATCCGACACCCGGGCGGCGTCCTCGACGACGGCCGCAAGGTGACTCGGGACCTGTTCCGGCGCGTCATGGCCGAGGAGCTGGACCGCATCCGCGCCGACGTCGGGCCGGAGGCCTTCGACAAGGGCCAGTACGCCTCGGCCCGCGAGATCTTCGACCGCGTCACCACCGGCGACGACTTCGTCGAGTTCCTGACGCTGCCCGCTTACGAGTATCTGCCGTGAAACGACAACGCCCCTTTGGGGCGGAACCTTCTTACACTTCCTGACGCCAGGAAACAGGGGAACCGAGCCATGAACTACTACCAACAACCGACCGCCAAGCAGCTGGACAAGCAATGGCGGACCCTGCCCCGATGGGTGGGCATCCGCCGCGATTACGCGGGCGACGACGTGGTGCGCCTGCGCGGCTCTGTCCACGTCGAATACAGTCTGGCCCGCCGCGGGGCCGAGCGCCTGTGGCGCCTCCTGGAGACGGAGCCGTACGTCAACGCCCTGGGGGCGCTGACCGGCAACCAGGCGCTCCAGATGGTCGAGGCGGGGCTGAAGTCGATCTACCTGAGCGGCTGGCAGGTGGCGGCCGACGCCAACCTCGCGGGTCAGATGTACCCCGACCAGAGCCTGTACCCGTGTAACAGCGTTCCCAACGTGGTGCGCGCCATCAACAGCGCCTTCCGCCGGGCCGACCAGGTCCGCTGGGCGGAGGGGCACGCCGAGATCGACTACTTGGTGCCGATCGTGGCCGACGCCGAGGCGGGCTTCGGCGGGCCGCTGAATGCCTTCGAGTTGATGAAGGCGATGATCGAGGCGGGGGCGGCCGGCGTTCACTTCGAGGACCAGCTGGCCAGCGAGAAGAAGTGCGGTCACATGGGCGGCAAGGTCTTGGTGCCGACCAGCCAGTTCCTGCGCACGCTCCGGGCCGCGCGCCTGGCCGCCGACGTCACCGACGTACCCACGCTGCTCGTCGCTCGCACCGACGCCGACAGCGCCCACCTGCTGACCAGCGACGTCGATGAGCGCGACCGTTCGTTCCTGACCGGCGAGCGCACCGCGGAGGGGTTCCACCGCGTCACGGGCGGCCTGGACATGGCCATCAGCCGCGGCCTGTCGTACGCCCCCTACGCCGACCTGCTCTGGTGCGAAACCTCTGAGCCGAACCTCGAGGAGGCCCGACGATTTGCCGAGGCCATCCACGAGGAGTTCCCGGGCAAGCTGCTGGCCTACAACTGCTCGCCGTCGTTCAACTGGAAGGCCAAGCTGGACGACGACACGATCGCGCGCTTCCAGCGCGAGCTGGGTGCCCTGGGCTACAAGTACCAGTTCATCACGCTGGCCGGCTTCCACTGCCTGAACCTGTCGATGTTCGACCTGGCGCGGGGCTACCGGGAGGCCGGCATGACGGCCTACGCCCGCCTGCAGGAGACGGAGTTCCAGCGCGAGAACGTCGGCTACCACGCCACCAAACACCAGCGGTTTGTCGGCACCGGCTACTTCGACCAGGTCGCCCAGTGTGTCGGCGGCGGCTGCGCCTCGACGATGGCGCTGGCCGGCTCGACGGAGGACGAGCAGTTCGTCGCGGCGGGGCACCAGTAGGTCAGGGTTCGCGGTGGGCGGCCCGCCGCACGCGGCGACTGCTTCGGTCATTGGCGGGACGCTGGCCGCTGCCGCCGCCGAAGGTCGTTCACTCGGTGTACCGGGGCGCAGCGAAGCTGTGACTTGAGGAGCCGGATGCCTGAATCGGGCACGTCCCGATCTGTGGGGGCCCCGGGTGGGAAACCGCCCGGGGCCGCCCGGTGTTTCTGCAACCTGATGTTACAACCGCAGTTATGTCAAAATGGCCCCATCGGGATCATTTCAACATAAATACTCGTATACTAATAGCTTGTGTAAACTGTCCCCTTGGTCCCCCTTGGTCCCCGGCCGAGGTCCTTCAGCGTGGTGTCGAAAGGCATCGACATGGTGCGCCTCGGCGTTGAAGTGCGACGTAAAGAGCGACGGGATTACGGGACGTAGAGCCGGCCGGTCCCGCGGTAGTTACCGATGTCGATGAGATACTCCAGCAATTTCACCACCGTGCGCTCGGCGTAGGCCCGATCCTCGAGAACGCGATCCGCATTGGCCAGAGTGACGACGGGGAGGGACTGTGGAGAGTTGTGCTGCTGGATCGTCGCTTCGAGGGAGTCAGCCGTCCGCTGAAGCCGATTCGCCGTGATAAGGATGAGTTCCCGCTGCTGACAGACGTGCCATAGGATGGCGTCGGGCGTGTTTCGGGTCAGCCCCAGGCTGTCGAAGCTCTCGACCGTCAGGCCGAGGTCCGCCCACACCTCGCCCCATTCGTCGCCGCGCAAGAGGAGCAGCAGGCGGTTGACGTGCCCTTCGACGTTATTGTCCGCCAGAATGCCCCGCACCGCTCGCCCCCCCGTTCTTGGCCTCCCGCAACTCGGCCAACCGCGCGAGCAACTTGGCGCGCGATGACGCCTCCTTCGCCCGGACCTCGGGCGGGTTGCCCTCGGCATCGCGCGCGAGCATCTGCCGGTACTCGGCCATCACCTCGTCCTTGTGGGTCGCGACGTACTCCAGGGCCGCCTGCACTTGTTGCGAGGACACGCGGAAGAGCGAGGCGATGAACGTGGCGTGATAGCCCTTGGTCGAGTAGTCGAGGACGTCGTAGACGGTGATGCGGGTCCCGGCGATCTCCGGCCCGCGGCCGCGATTGATGATGACCTGGCTCATGGGATCGCCATTCTTAGCAGGGGACGACTTTCTGCACCGATTATATCCCGCCGGCCTCAGCGACTGGAAGACGCAAATCGCGATGGGCGTCGAAGGGGATTGACTCTGGTAGGCCGCGGCGCGGTAGGATAGGTGAATCATGGCCACAGCAACAATCTCCCTCGAAGTCGATGCCGACAGCGCCCGCGCCTTCGCCGCCGCCTCCGCCGAGGACCGGCGCAGACTGCAACTGCTGCTTAACCTCCGCCTTCGAGAACTGACCGCGCAGCCAGCCCGTCCGCTGAAGGAAGTGATGGACGAGATCGGCCGGCACGCCGAGGCGAACGGCCTGACCGCGGAAATCCTGGAGTCGCTCTTGCGCGATGAATGAGATCCGTATCGTCATCGACACCGGTGTCGCCGTGAGCGCTGTGTTGCTTCCCCGTTCCGTGCCCCGGCAAGCATTTGACGCGGCCGCGGCCCGAGGAAGGTTACTGGTATCCGAGGCGACGGTGGCCGAGTTGGATGAGGTGTTGCGGCGCCCAAAGTTCAACAGGTATCTCCCGGAGGACAAGCGCCTGGAGTTCCTCGCCGCCCTGGTGCGGGAGGCGGAGCCGGTGGCGGTCACGGAAGAGATAACGGCGTGCCGTGATCCCAAGGACGACAAGTTCCTGGAGTTGGCCGTCAGCGGCAAGGCCAGCCACATCATCACGGGTGATGGGGATCTCCTCGCGCTCCATCCGTTCCGCGGCGTTGCTATCGTCACGCCGCAGACGTTCCTCGCGATCCTGCCGGTCAGTGGGCGCTAACGGACGAGTTACCGCGCCAAATCGTGCCGCGGCTCCTCGCTCCGCTCGGAGCGAAGAGGAAAAGAGACCAGAGGGCAAAGTGTAAATTAGTCCAGGCAGAAGACGACGCGACAGCCATAATTCCCGCAGGGGCCAGGAAGACCAACTGCTGCGGAGTGTACCCGGCAGATGAAGGCTACGCGGTTTGCTGCGCCGAGTCGAGAATGAGAAAATGCCACTTCTCCTGCTTGGCATCGGCGAGTACGCCCTCATAGCCGAGGAGCTTGTCCGCCCAATCTTGCAGTCGGGCGTGAAGTTCGGGTTGACGCTCGAATGTTTTTCCCAGGAGGGACTCGATATACCATTTTGCAACTCCCCCATTGAAGGACTCGCCGGGCAACTCGTCCTTGAGCGCCTTTGCGTATCGAGAAAAATCCAGATCGGCGAACCCGACGAACTTGCAGGGGCCAAAAGCGCTCCCCTTGAGGTCGTACACCCAATGCCGTGTCTGCCGGATGATTTTCCGGGCTCGTTCCTCGTTGGACTTCGCCTGGCTGTTGAAATTCCGCAGCGACGACAGAAGCTCCTGCATGCTGGTCACCCCGCGCAGGGGATCCAGAGGCGGCGGGGACACGCGCGAGTTCGCGCCATTGATGGGGGCTTTGGGTTGCACTGGGGGGTCCGGCGGTGTGAGCGTGTCCGGCGGTCGGGGCAGTTTCAGAAGCCCTTGGATCTTTCCCGCCAGGTCATCCGCGTTTTCCGGCCGTTCGTCCGCGTCGTCGTCGATGCACGACTCCAGCAGGGCGATGAGCCCCGGTTCCATGCCGCGCCTCTCCAGCTTCTTCCGCCAACCCTTGCCGCTCGGCCCTTCTGCAGTCAGGTCGCCAACGAGGAGTTGATACCAGATGACGCCCAGCGCATGCACATCGTCGCGCGGGTCGGGCTCCTCGCCACGGCGTTGCTGGGGCGACGCATATAGCGGCGTGTAGGCGCCGCGCACGGCGGTCGGCATCGCCTGCTCGCGCGTCGTCGGGCGGCCCGTCTCCTGACGGATGACCTGCGCCGCCGCGACGCCGCCAATGCCGAAGTCGGCGATGAGCAGCGTCACCTTGCCGTCGGGCTTGCGCTGCACGAGGATGTTGGCTGGCTTCAGGTCCCGGTGGACGATGGGCTCGCTCATTCGGTGGGCGAAGGCAACC
>DATFNV010000299.1:0-3840 GCA_035266225.1 Gemmataceae bacterium | reverse complement strand
CAACCAGGCCTACCTCGACCTGTACTTTACCGACGAGGGGGGCTACGTCCGGGCGACGCCGGCCAACGAGGCGGCCAGCAACGTGCTGCTGACCGAGGCCACCACCCACACGGCCCTGGCCATCCCCGTCTCGGTCAACCGGCCCGCGCTCGCCGACGCCGTCTTTGCCGCCCCCGCGCTACCGACAACCCTTGCCCCGTCGCACACCCTCGACGTGGTCGTGGCGGGTCTGTCCCACCAGGCCCCGACCGACGATGCTCTGAGTGAGCTGGCGTTCGCGTAAGGAACTGTAACACCAATGACTTCGCCGCTTGCGGCTTCGCAGGAAAGATTGCGAAGCCGCAAGCGGCGAAGTCATTTTGGTTACAGTTCCTAACAGTTTCGCCGCGACCCGAAGGGGAGCGCGCCCGACGCGCTCCCCTTCGGGTCACAACTCATCTTTTGCCTGTCACCAGATCCTGCCTGTGCGGTTTTGCGCGTGTACTGTGCGGGACCAGTCCGCTCCGGCGCCGTTCCCGGCCTCGGGGCAAAGCCAGCTGCCTCGACGGAACCCCTTTGTTTCTCACGGATTGCAGTGAACAACCGCGAGGGGAACTCTCTCCGGCACCGCGATTGCATGATACCCGCCTGGAACATCGGGGGGACTCTCTGGGCGGAAACCCAGGGGGATGGCCTGCTGAGAGCAAGAGCCAAGCCTTGCCACCTCGAAATCCTACCTGCAGCAAAATTTCATACATAAGAAATAAATCTCCTCAAATCCACCTAGAAAACCACGTTCTCCCTCCCGCGCCGGCGGGTGCCGGCTGAGACCTGTTCATGGTTGCTACTCACAATCTCTACCTGGTCGCGCTGTCTGTTCTGATTTCCATCCTGGCGGCCTACGCCGCACGCGACCTGTCCGAACGGGTAAGAGACGCCCGCGGACGGGGCTGGCTGGCCTTGTGGCTGGCGGGCGGTGCCACGGCGGACGGGATAGGCATCTGGTCGATGAACTACACGGGCAGGCTGGCCCTCCGCTTGCCGGTCCCGTTGCTGTTCGACTGGCCCACGGTCTTACTTTCGCTGCTGGTGGGCATCCTTGGTTCTGCCGGGGCGCTGCTCGTCTTGAGTCGCGGCCAAATCGGCTGGCCGCGGGTCCTGGCCGCCAGCATTTTCCTCGGCGGCGTGGGGATCTCGGGCCTCCATTACACCGCCATGGCGGCCATGCGGCTGCCGGGATTGCACCCTCATTACGACTCTCCCGCGCTCGTGACCCTTTCGGTCGTGCTGGCGGTAGCGCTTTCTTTCGCGGCCCTATCGCTCATGTTCCTTGCTCGGGACGGCGCTCGTGGCCCGAGGTTGCGAAGCCACGGGAGCGTCCTGCTGAGGGGGGCGGCCAACCCCGTCATGCATTACACCGCAATGGCCGCCGTCGTCTTCACGCTCTCGGACGAGGTGCCCAACTTATCCCACGCCGTCAGCATCGAGTCCCTCTGCATTGTCGGCATCAGTCTCGTCCCGGTGATGGTCCTCGTCGTGGCGCTGCTGATCTCGCTGGTGGACCGAGTCGAGAAGCAGAGGGCGCTTCTCGACGAACTATTTGAACAGGCACCGCAGGCCGTAGCCTTGCTGAGGGCGGACAATCGGATCGTCCGTGTGAACCGGGAGTTCACAGGGACCTTTGGCTACGGCCCGCACGAGGCCCTCGGCCGCCGCCTTGGCGACCTGATCGTGCCCGACGAGTCGCGCGACGAGGAGCAGAAGTACGCGGAGCTGGGGGCGCACGGACAGCGCCTGGATGTCGAGGGCGTTTGCCGGCGCAAGGACGGCAGCCGCTTGCACGTTTCGATGGTCCGCGTGCCGGTCTCGGTAGCCGGCGGGCAGGTGGAGATCTATGCGATCTACCGTGACGTCACCGAGCGCAAGCGGGCCGACGAGGCCCTGCGCGAATGCGCGGACCGCTTGCAGGCCCTCTCCCGCCGGCTGCTCCAGGTCCAGGAGGAGGAGCGACGCCACCTGGCCCGCGAGCTGCACGACGAGGTCTGCCAACTCCTGGCGGCGATCGTCTTCCATCTCCACGCCGCGACGCGCGTCACCGGCGCGGCCGCCCTGGCGCGAGTGGAGGAGTGCGCCCGGCTGGTGCGGCAGGCGGGGGAGCAGGTGCGCGGCCTGGCGCTGGAGCTGCGCCCGGCCATGCTCGACGTCCTGGGCCTGGAGGCCGCCCTGCACTGGCTGGCCGAGCGCCACCAGCAGCGGACCGGCTGCGAGGTGCGCGTCGAAGGCCACCTGCCCGGGAAGCCGTTACCGCCCGACCTGGCGATCACCTGCTTCCGCGTGGCGCAGGAGGCGCTGACCAACGTCGTGCGCCACGCCCAGGCGCGGCACGTCTGGATCGAGATGGGCGGGGCCGAGGGCGCCCTGGAGTTGGCCGTCCGCGACGACGGGGTGGGCTTCGACATGGGGGCCGCCCAGCGGCGCGCGGCCGAGCAGGACAGCTTGGGCCTGCTGGGGATGGCGGAGCGGGTCCAGCTGCTGGGGGGCCGCCTGCGCGTGGAATCCCAGCCGGGGCGCGGCGCGCACATCCGCGCCACCTTCCCCTTGAGTGCGGGCCCCGACAACCCGGCGGGACCGGCGGACTGAGACATGTCTTCGCCGCTTGCGGCTTCGCAGGAAAGATTGCGAAGCCGCAAGCGGCAAGAGGAGGCCGATCTTCCTGCCGAATTCGGACCACTTCCCGCCCGCGCGCGGTATGATAGCAGGTGCTCTACTATTGGTGCCGGAAGCCAAGTCGCAGTGGCTCCACCTGCCCTTTACCCCAGCCGTTCTGAGCGGCCGAGGTCAAGCGGTGCTCGACGGAGTGAAGGGTGGATGCCAGGAGCGTCCGGCGCTGCAACTCCCGCAGCGGGTGCGCCATGAGAGACGAGGACAAGACCAGGGAACAGCTGCTGGAGGAGTTGCGTACCCTGCGGGCGCCGCTGGCCCGGCCGGGGGAGCGCGGGCCGCCGGCGGAGAGGGCCCCGCACGCCAGCGAGGAAGCGGGCACCAAGGCGCTCCCGGCGGAGCGGGACCGGCTGCAAATCCAGCGGTTGCCGCTGGCGTACATCCTGATGGATGCCGACGGCCGCGTGCTCGATTGGAATCCCGCCGCGGAGAAACTGTTCGGCTACACCCAGGAAGAGGCGTTGGGCCGGGCGTGCCTCGACCTGATCGTCCCGCTCCCGCTTGACGATCACCTTCAAGAGATTCTCCGCCGCGTCTGGGCCGGGGACATGGACGCCCACAGTGTCAACGAGAACCGGACCAGGGACGGCCGTCTCATCACCTGCGAGTGGTTCAACACCCCGCTCAGGAACTCGGAGGGCCGAGTCACCGGCGTCATCTCCCTGGCGCAGGATGTTAGCGAGCGCCGGCGCGCCGAGGAGAAACTCCGGTGGAGCGAGGCACTGCTGGCGGAGGCCGAGCGGCTGGCCCACGTCGGCAGTTGGAGTTGGGACGTCACGAGCGATACGGTCCTCTGGTCCGAAGAGCACTACCACATCTTCGGCTTGCAACCGAACGAGACGGGGATGACTTATCACCGCGTTCTGAGTCGCATTCACCCGGATGACCGGGCGACGCTCCGGAACGTGATCGATCAGTCGTTGCGGGAGCGTCAGCCCTTCGAGTGTCGCTTGCGCGCGCTGCACGATGACGGAACAGTGCGGCTGGTGCAGTCCCGAGGGCGAGTGGTATTCGACGAGGGAGGCAAGCCGGTCCGCATCTTCGGCACCGTTCAGGACATCACCGATCAGACACTCGCCCGGGAGGCCCTGGAGGCGAGCCGGCGGCGCTTCCAGACCGTCTTTCAGAACTCACTCGACC
>DATFNV010000298.1:0-3075 GCA_035266225.1 Gemmataceae bacterium | reverse complement strand
AGCGGGCCTCCGTGTAGGGATAAGGTGTCAGCTGCAAAACCACCCTATCCCGCGGAGGCCCATTTGACTACCCGCCGGGCGGCCGCAACTCCGCTGCCGAGAACTGATTACGTCAGAGCGGGCGACCGGTTACGCCCAATTTCCGCCAGCATGAGTCGTCCGGCGGTCAGAGCCGCCTTCTCCGGTGCAAACGGCGATAGGCCGGCTGCGATCAGATCGGCGTTCACGAAATGGGGGACGGTGATGCAACGGGGGAGAAATTCTCGGACGAAAGTCGTCTTGCCCGACCCGTTCGGCCCCGCGATGATGCGCAGTTCGGGACGTTCTTCGGCCATGTGCAGCATTATAACCTCAACACCCCTCATGCACTACCTCGGCATCGAAATCGGCGGCACGAAACTTCAGCTCGGCATCGGGCCCGGCGACGGCACCCTCGCCGCCTTGTGGCGCGGCACCGTGGACCCCGCCGCCGGCGCCGACGGCATCCGCCGACAGATCACCGCCGCCGTCCCCGAGTTGCTCGCCCGGTCCGGCGTCGAGCGATCACAGCTGAAAGGCGCCGGCATCGGCTTCGGCGGCCCGGTGGACGACGCCACGCGAACGGTCATCAAGTCGCACCAGATCTCGGGCTGGGACGGCTTCACGCTGGCCGACTGGATCGGCGAAATCACCGGGCTGCCGGCGGCGCTAGGCAACGATGCCGACGTCGCGGGACTTGCGGAGGCGCTGTTCGGGGCGGGAAAAGGGCTGTCGCCGATCTTCTACATCACCATTGGCTCGGGCATCGGCGGCGGGCTCATTATCAACGGGGAGATTTACCGGGGTTGCGGGCGCGGGGCGGCGGAGATCGGGCATCTGAGGGTCACTCATACCGTTAATAAGAACTTTCATGCGAGCGGCATCCTCGAAGATTTTTCCTCCGGGTGGGCGATCGGCCGTGCCCCGGAGTGGTATCTAAGGTATTTGCCGCCAACTGATCCACCCCTTACCATTCCTGGTTGGGTATGGGGGCAGCCGCTTACGGCACAGGACGTTGCGCGTGCAGCTGAAGAAGGCAACATGCTGGCATGTGGAGTACTCGCCAGCGCCTGGGAGAGCCTCGCCGAAGCGATCAGCCACGTCATCGCCCTTCTTTGCCCACGTCGCATCGTGATCGGAGGAGGCGTTTCTCTCATGGGGGAAAAGATTCTATTCGAGCCACTTCGTGGAATGGTCGCCGAGCGCGTGTTCAAGCCCTTCACTGGCTGCTACGATATCGTTCCCGCGACGCTGGGCGAGGAGGTCGTCGTTCACGGTGCGCTGGCGCTGGCCCGGCGGCGACTCGGTGGTTGACGGGACGCGGCGAGCGCGAAACGGCAAGCCACATTGCAAGCCCATTCACCCACCCCGCCGGGCGTTGACCGCCCCGTCGGCCCGCCGTAGAGTGACCAAGGTCGCCCTTCCGGCCGAAGGCGTCGCCCACCCCCTTCCTTCTGCCGCGCCCCCTTCCCACGGAGGCCCGTTCGGTGCAAAAGAGAGGCAAAGACCGCGGCCGCTCCTGGATCAGCACCGCAGCCTGGGCGGTGTTCCTCGTCCTCACCGCAGTGCTCGTCCTCTGGATGGTCAACCGCGACAACGGCACCGTCACCCTGAAATACGGCGAACTCATCCGTGTCCTCGAAGCCGCCCGGCAGGATCCCTCCGTCACCCTCCAAAAGGTCAAGGTCAGCCAGCACGAGATCCACGGCGACATCGTCACCAACGATCTCGTCAGCGACGGGCAGACCAACGCCCGCCGCGCCCAGACCATCCACTTCAGCGCCCCGCGCGTCGGCCTGCAGGACGACCAGGACCTGCACCGCCTCCTCAAGGCCGCCGCCCCCGGCTACACCGCCGAGGACGAGGAATCGACCATGAGGAGCATCTATTCGGTCATCACCCCCCTGTTCCTTTTCGTGGCCCTCGGCCTGACCGGCTACCTGATCTACCGCTGGATGTCGGGCGGGGGGTCGCCGCTGACCTTCGGCCGCAGCCGGCACAAGGTCTACGCCCAAAAGGATTTTGAAACGACCTTCAAGGACGTGGCCGGCATCGAGGAGGCGATGGCCGAATTGCAGGAGGTCGTCGATTTCCTCAAGACGCCGCAGAAGTACCAGGCGCTCGGCGGCCGCATCCCCAAGGGCGTCCTCCTCGTCGGCCCGCCCGGCACCGGCAAGACGCTGCTGGCCCGGGCCGTCGCCGGTGAGGCCCACGTGCCGTTCTTCAGCCTCTCCGGGTCCGACTTCGTGGAAATGTTCGTCGGCGTCGGCGCCGCCCGCGTCCGCGACCTCTTCGGCCAGGCCGAATCACGGGCACCATGCATCATTTTTATCGACGAACTCGATGCCCTGGGCAAGACGCGGGCCGGCGCCGTCATGGGCGGCCACGACGAGCGCGAGCAGACGCTCAATCAGCTCCTCGTCGAGATGGACGGCTTCGACTCCAACCGCGGCGTCATCCTGATGGCCGCCACCAACCGCCCCGAGACGCTCGACAGCGCCCTGCTGCGCCCCGGCCGCTTCGACCGCACCGTCGTCGTGGACCGGCCCGACATCAACGGCCGCGAGGCGATCCTGAAGGTCCACGTCCGCGGCGTCAAGCTCGGGCCGGACGTGGACCTGCGCCGCATCGCCGCCCTGACGCCGGGCTCGGTCGGCGCCGACCTGGCCAACCTGGTCAACGAGGCGGCCCTGATGGCGGCGCGGGCCAACAAGGACGTCATCACCATGAGCGAGTTCGAGGAGGCCGTCGAGCGCGGCGCCGTCGGCTTGGAGCGCAAGAGCCGCATCATGCACGCCGACGAGAAGCAGCGCGTCGCCTACCACGAGGCCGGCCACGCCCTGGTCGGCTGCGCCCTCCCCAATACTTACCCCGTCCACAAGGTATCGATTATCCCGCGCGGCGTGGGCGCCCTGGGCTACGTCCTCAGCCGCCCCGACGAGGATCGCTACCTGATGACGCGCTCCGAGCTGGAGAGCCAGATCAAGGTGGCCCTCGCCGGCACCCTCACCGAGGAGATGATCTACCGCGAAATCTCCAACGGCGCCACCAGCGACC
>DATFNV010000297.1:0-2552 GCA_035266225.1 Gemmataceae bacterium | reverse complement strand
GGTGACTTCGGGAGATTTCATGTTGGCTGCCTAATTATTTGTCCATGTGGACAAGAAGACAGGCAAGGACGCCGGCTTTACGAACGAGTCCGCCGGAATGTGCTTATTATTACGAAGTTTTCAGGGTTGCGGGAATTGCTGGCAGGAGGCCAGCATGGCGACGTTCGATGAGGCGGCGCGGCAGGCGTGCAAGGTGAGCGGCGCCGGCCTGACGCCGTGGCTGGATCGCTTTGCCGACGAGTCGATGGCCGCCGATTTCGTCGCCTGGGACGATACGAGGCGGACGTCCTGGCCGGGCGGTCCCGAGCGCACCGATGACGTCGTCTGCCTGCTGCGCCGTCGGGCCGACGGCAAGCCGGCGCACCTGATCGTGGAGGTGGCGACCGAACCGCGAGCGGACGACCTGGCGCGGCTGGGCATCTATGAGCTGCTGTTGGCGATCGAGGTTCGCGGCGTGTTGGACGACGGCCCTCCGGTTTACGGAGCGATCGTTCATCTGACCGGCAGCAGCAAGGGCGGCCCGTTGCGCCTGAGCAAGTCGGCGAGCCACCCGGGCGTGCTGGTCAAGCCGATCGAGGTCTGGCTCGCCGACCAGAGCCCGGCGGACACGCTGGCGCGGATCGAGTCGGGCGAACTGGCCCTGTGCATCTTGCCCTGGGTCGTCCTCATGCGGGGCGGCGGCGACCCCGAGTTGATCGAGCGCTGGAAGCAGCTGGCGGGTCGTGAATCTGACGTCGAGAAGCGGGCGGCGTACCGCCACTTCGCCTTGGAGTTCGCGGAGCTGACCCCCGGACTGGTCAACTGGCAACGTAGTTTGGAGGGCTGGGAAATGCGTGAGTCTCAGTACAGCAAGAGCATCGAGGCCAGGGGCGAGCATAAGGCCGAGCTGCGCGTGCGGCGTGCGGACCTGCTCGAAGGGCTTCACCTCAAGTTGGGAGGCACCGTTCCTGAACCGATCCGTCTGGCGATCGAAGGAACCACTGACCTCAGCGCGCTCGAGCGCTGGTTCCGCGGCCTGTTCGCGGTCAACTCCTGGGCCGAGTTCCAGTCGCTGATGAAACAGGAGTGAGACCCCGCCGCTCCGGTGACGAGTCCAGCAGGGCTCACTTCCCCGGTAGGTCCCACACCGGGTCGAACTCGGCGGGCTCGTCCACCAGGTTCTGGACGGCCTGCGCCATCAGCAGCAGCGACGGCGCGTCGTTGACCGCCTCCGACACCAGGGGGACCAGTGTCCGAGCGGCGAGGCGGAACTGCCCCTTCTCGAACTCGTCCAGGGCTCGCTCGTAGGCGGCCCGCAGCTCGGTCCAGCCCTCGCAAGCCGGGTCGGCCAATTCGTACAGGTCCACCAGGGCGCCGATGTTCACGACGCGCACGCGCCGCAACCGGCGCGTTGCGAAACTCGCGTCGAGCCGAGCCTGTGTCTCGCCCGTGATCAGCAGCCCCGCCTTCAGGTACTTGGTCGCGCCCTGCACCGGCTCGCCAGGTTCGCGCTGTTGCCCTGCGGGCCGTAGTTGAACTTGCGCTGCGTGCCCATGTTCCCGACCCGGGCCATCCCCGTGTTGACGCCGATGCCTAGCCGCAACGGCTCGCCCAGCGCTGGCCCCCAGTGCTCGTCCAGGGCCGGCAGCCCTGTCGCCGCCTCCTCGATGCGCACGGTCGTCCGGCCGGCGGTCAGGAGCAGGGGCAGCGACACCTCGCGTTACTCCCCCACCGAGAACGACCGCTCCACCCGGCTGACCTTTCCCTGCCGCTCTACCACGGACACCGTCACCTTCCCGCGCCCCAGCGTCGTCACCGGCTTCTCCCGGCGTCGCCGACGTCGGCCTTCGTCTTCGGGTCGTTGCTGCCGGGCGCGCGGTTGAAGAAGCCGAGGGCCAGCTTGTTGCCGCGGTTGTTGACGTCGTAGAACAGGGCACCGTTGCCCTTCCTCGAATCCTTCGGCACCAGGATGCAGACGTCGGCCTCGAACTCCACCTTGCCGTCGGCGTCGCGCGGCGCCAGGGGGAGATCGACGATGACCTGGTTGCGCTTGTGCGCCGGATCGACCGCGAAGCGGGCGACGGCGACGATCTTCTCGTAGGGACCGGTGTCGCCGAACGAGATGCTGTCGGCGAAGGGCTCGCGGCTGAGGACTTCGAGGGAGCACAGTTCGGCGCGCGTGTCGAGGGCAGTCCCGAGCAACGAGATGAGCGCGACGGCGAGGGAACACGTAAAGCGGTGATTCATGAGAGAGATACTCCCCCGGGTCGGCGCGGCGCCTCATCGCGCCGCCGCCCCTGCCCGGAAACGGGCCGCGGAGGCGCTTGACCAGTCGGCCCGCGCGGCTGCAACCGTAAGCTCAAGGTATTCACATGACGGGTCACAACGCCGGCCCCCGTCTGGTCGGGATCCTCGGCGGTGATCGTAACGCGCTTGGCCGTGACCGCGATCACCGTGGCCTTGACAAGCCCAACCCCGGCGCCTCTCTCCCAGATCACGGCATCGCCCGGCCGGAATCGCGCCAGTAGCCGTTCCGTTGCCAGCGCTGTTGTCTCAACGAAAGAACATCTCGG
>DATFNV010000296.1:0-8383 GCA_035266225.1 Gemmataceae bacterium | reverse complement strand
GGGCCGCCGATGATCGACCAGGTGGCCGGCCAGGCGCTCACCGTCTCGGTCCCCGAGGACACCCGGAAAATGCTGGGCATCCGCAAGGGCGGCGTCGATCAGCTGGCGACCGCCGCGGTGCCCACCAGGGCGCGGCCGCTGTCCATGTCCGGCTCGACCTCCCTTGACCCAACCCGGCTATTCCGCTTCCGGATCCGCTTCACCCCCGCCGAATGCACCGAACTCGGGCAGGTTGACGAGATGGGGACGGGGCCGACGGTGCAGCGCGAGGTGCGCTCCGGCGACATGGTCTTTAAGGGCCAGCGACTCGCCCTATTCTACAGCGTCGATGTCGGCAACATGAAGAGCAACCTGGTCGATGCCGTCCTGCAACTGAGGCTCGATCAAAAGATCCTCGACGCCTCTCAGGTGGCCTACGACAAGGGGGCGCTGCCGTACCTCGACTACATGGCCGCCCTCAAGGCCGTTGAGGGGGATTACAGCCTGATCGGCCGCACCGAGCAAACGCTCCGCGCCTGGTACATCCCCGAGGAGGACATCCAGGCCGTGCGCAAGGAGGCCGAAGAGATCTACAAACAGGGCGGCAAGCGCGACCGCAGCGCGGAGCACCTCAAGGAGCAGCTCCACAGGTGGGCGCGCGTGGAGCTGCTCGTGCCGGCCATCTGCGATGGCGGCATCATTGTCGAGCGCAACCTCTCGGTGAACGACGTTGTCGTGGACAACACGCTCAACCTGTTCCAAATCGCCAAGGTGGACCGGTTGCTAATCGTTGCCAACGCCCCCGAGGACGAACTAGCGACGCTGCACGGGCTCAGCACGCAGGAACGGCGTTGGATCATCCGTCCGCTGGGCACCTCGACCGACATCCGGGGGCCCATCGACGACATTAGCTACATCATCGACGTGAACCAGCACAGTGTCGTGCTCAAGGGACACATTGCCAACGACGGGCGGCTGCGCAGCGGGCAGTACGTGACGGCCACGATCGAGTTGCCGCCGCCGAAGGACGTTGTCGAAATCCCGACCAGCGGCCTGGGGGACGACGGCAAGCAGGCGGTCGTCTTCGTGCAGACCGACGACAAAGCGGGCGTGTACACCATGCGGCGCGTGGAGATCGTGCAGCGCCTCGACAGGACGGTCCTCGTCCGCAGCCGCTTCGACGACGGCCAGGACGAGCGGCCGCTCACCCCGGAGGAGAAGGAGCAAGGATTGCTGCCGCGGCACATCCTCAAGCCGGGCGAGAAGATCCTCACCGCCGGCGTCCTGGAGATCAAGAGGGAACTGGACGACCTCGCGGCCGAAGCGGCAGCCGCCAAGAAGTAGTGACCCCCGCCGGTGCCGCCGCTTGCGGCTTCGCAGGAAAGATTGCGAAGCCGCAAGCGGCTAGATCCGGCGCCGAAGGAGCCTCTTTCATGGTCCGTCATCTCATCGGGTGGGCGCTCAACAACCCGCTCGTCGTCATCCTGCTGGCCTGTGCGCTGGCGGTCTTCGGCGTCTACTCCTTCCTCCACGTCAACGTGGAGGCCTACCCCGACCCCTCACCGCCGCTCATCGAGGTCATCGCCCAGAATACCGGCATGTCGGCGGAGGAGATGGAACGCCTGGTCACCGTCCCCCTGGAGGTGACCCTGGCGAACATACCGCGCATGAGATACATGCGCAGTTATTCGCAATTCGGTCTCTCCGATGTCCGCTGTCAGTTCGAGTACGACACCGACTACAACGCAGCCCGGCAGGAGGTCATCAACCGCCTGGCCGTCATGAGCCAGCCGCTGCCGCCCGGGGTCGTACCGTCGCTGTCCCCCGAATCGGCCACGGGCGAGATCTACCGCTACACCCTGAACTCTCCCAAGGACGCCTCCGGCGACCCCATCTATACGCTCAACGACCTCAAGGCCCTTCAGGATTGGGTCATGGAGCGCCAGTTTCGCCGCGTGCCCCGCATCGTGGACCTCACCAGCTTCGGCGGCACCGTCAAGCGCTACGAGATCCATCCTGACCCCGACCGCATGAAGCAGTTCGGCATCACCCTGGGCCAAATCCAGACGGCGCTGGGCAACGCCAACATGAACACGGGCGGCGACTACGTGCCGCTGGGCCCCGTGGCGATGAACACGCGCTGCATCGGCCTGTTCGGCGCCGGCCTCGACCCGGTGACCACCGTGCTGGGGATGAAGGATCCCGACCCCGACAAGGCCGCGGAGCTGGAGAAGGCCGAGCGCGAGAAGGGCCCCGAACGCTTCAAGCTCAAGGAACAGCAGCGCGTGCGCCTGGGCTCGGCGGCGGCCGCCAAGCTGCGCGAGGAGGAGGCCGACCGTATCCGCCAGATCCGCAACATCGTCCTCACCGCGGTTAATAACCGGGACATCGCCCTGGAGGACATCGTCGAGGGCGGGCGCCTGCAACAAGAGGCGTTCAAACTCACGGAGGCGTCGTTCGCCTCCCTGCTGGCCGCCGGCGTGCCCGAGGCCGTCCTGGCGAAGCTGAAGCCGCTGAAGAACGTGGCCTTCGGCAACCGGAATGAGTTTTCCAACGCGATCCGCCATGTCCTCAACCCGGACGAGCGGGAACGTTTCAATGCCCTGGTGGTCAACCGCGCCCGCGTGCCCGGCGAGCAGCCCGGCGAGCGCGGCGTGGTGGTAGGCAACCAGACGCGCCTCGGCAAGATCATCATGGGGCGGCCGGCGGAAGTCGAGAAGCCCGACGGCGTCTACCGCGTGGTGGACGCCAAGGGCAAGCTCCTCTGGCGGAACGAGCCGGACGTCGTGCAATGCATCGTGCTCCTGCGCAAGAACGAGGAATCGCTGCCGGCCATCAAGGACGTCGAAAAGAAGGTCGCGGAAATCAACGACCCCCAATCCGGCTTGATGTTGCCGGGCGTGTTCATCGAGCCCTACTACGACCGCACCGACCTGATCAACGTCACGACGGACACGGTGCGCGAGAACCTGTTCGTGGGCATATCGCTGGTCATCCTGGTCCTGTTCATGTTCGTCAGCAACGTGCGGACGGCGATCATCGTGGCCATCAACATCCCGCTGGC
Organism: Gemmataceae bacterium; assembly: GCA_035266225.1. Classification (GTDB taxonomy): domain Bacteria; phylum Planctomycetota; class Planctomycetia; order Gemmatales; family Gemmataceae; genus DATFNV01. The sequence continues at coordinate 5,340 of DATFNV010000296.1, read as the reverse complement.
GCTGCTGTTCGCGTACGCGGTGCTATTCCTGCGCGGCCAGTCGGCGAACCTGCTGTCGATTGGCGCCGTGGACTTCGGCATTATCGTCGATTCCTCGGTGATCATGGTCGAGAACATCTACCGCAACCTGGCCAGCGGCGAGTTCGCGGGCCTGCCAATCAAGGATCGGATCATCCGCTCGACGCGGGAGATCGACCGCGCCCTGCTGTTCTCGACGGGGGTCATGGTGTGTGCCTTCATCCCGCTGTTCGCCATGAGCGGGCCGGAGGGGGCGCTGTTCGGCCCGATGGCCCACACCTACGCCTTCTCCCTGGGGGCGGCGCTCCTGCTGGCGATGACGCTGACGCCGGTGCTCAGCATGTTCTTCTTCAAGAACATGAAGCCGGCGGGCGAGAACTTCCTGGTGCGGGCCCTGAAGTGGCGTTACCTGTGGAAACTCCAGCTGTGCATCAAGTACCCCAAGGTGACGGTGGCGCTCATGACCGCGCTCATCCTGGGCACGGCCACGTTGATCCCGAAGCTCGGGCACGAGTTCATGCCGGAATTGGAAGAGGGCAACCTGTGGGTCCGCAGCCGCTTCGCGCTCAACATGGGGCTCGACCGGGCGTCGGAGGACGCTACCCAGATCCGAAACGTCGTGACCTCGTACCCGGAGGTGGACACGGTCATCGTCCAGGTCGGCCGGCCCGACGACGGCACCGACGTGTGTACGTTCAGCAACTTTGAACTCTTCGTCAACCTGTTGCCGGAGGCGCAGTGGCCCAAGCTCGTTGAGAACACGGGCTGGCGGCGCTGGCTGCACGGCGACAAGCGGCCCCGCACCAAGACGGAGCTGATTGAGGCCATGAACGCCGAGCTGCGCTCGCAGGTTCCCGGCGCGGACTACAACTTCTCGCAGAACATCCGCGACAACGTCATGGAGTCGCTGTCCGGCATCAAGGGCGACAACTCCGTCAAGATCTTCGGCCCCGACCTGGACAAACTGGACGCACTGGCCGAGAAGGTGAAGGAGCGCCTGGACAAGGTCGAGGGCATCAAGGACGTCGGCGTCTTCACCATCAAGGGGCAGACCGACTTCAACTTCCGCGTCGATCTGGAGAAGTGCCGCAAGTGGGGCGTTAGCGCCAACGACGTGACCGGCGTGGTCGCGACGGCCATCGGCGGCAAGGCCTACTCGACGATGATCGAGGGGGAGAAGCAGTTCGACATCAGCGTGCGCTGGCCCAAGTGGCGGCGCAGCGGTGAGGAGACGATCCTCGACATCCCGGTGGACATCATCAATAACCAGGTCGTGCTGTCCTCGGGGCCGAGCTGGAACCCAAACCCGTCGGGCTCCGGCATGCTGCTCCCGCAGAAGACCGGCTACAACGTGGACACGAGCAACCAGATCACGTCCACGCCGCGGCGGACGCTGCGCGACTTCGTGACGCCGGTGGGCAAGGACGGCCGACCCGACCCGGACAGCACGTTCGTCCGTCCCGGCGCCGCGACGATCTACCGCGAAGGGTCGCTGGGGGAAGGGTCCCAGCGGTTGTGCGCGATCAAGTTCAGCGTGCGCGGCCGCGACCTGGGCGGGGCGGTCAACGAGGCCCGCGAGAAGACCAAGGACCTGTTCCAGGCGCCGTACCGGGCGGTCTGGAGCGGCGAGTTTGAGGAGATGGAGGCGGCCGAGGCCAAGCTGTTCTGGATCGTCCCCATGTCGCTGGGGCTCATCTTCATCCTCCTCTACATCGCCTTCCGGTCCTTGCTGGATGCGCTCGTCGTGCTCAGCAACGTGTTCGACGTGGCGCTGGGCGGGATCTGGGCCCTGTACCTGACGGGGACCCCCTTCAGCATCTCGGCGGCCGTCGGCTTCATCTCCCTGTTCGGGGTGGCCGTCATGGAAGGGCTGCTGCTGATCTCCTACTTCAACGCCCTGCGGGCGCAGGGGCTGCAGCTGAACGACGCCATCGTGCAGGGCGCCCTCAAGCGCGTCCGGCCGGTCATGATCACCGCCATGACGGCCATCCTCGGCCTGTTGCCGGCGGCGTTCTCGACCAAGATCGGGGCGCAGACGCAGCGGCCGCTGGCGATCGTGGTGGTCGGCGGCATGGCCGTGACACTGTTGCTGGACCGCTACCTGATGCCGGCGCTGTACACCTTCTACGGCAAGCGTGAGCCGCCGGAAGGGAGCGGCAGCCTGGCGCACTGAGCCGCGCCCGCCGCCACTGATGCCCAACCGCCCGTTCGTGGGGGCGGGCGGTCTGCCCGTCCCCACGACTTCCTCTTCTGTTCCGGCGCGAAGAAACAGTGATGGGCGCCTGGCCGATATGACGCCAAATGCTGCTGGTTACTTCCTTGATGGCAGCCACCGGCGTGAAGTTCCCGCCGGGCTGTTGAGTTTTCCTTCCCTCTGTCTCGGAGGAGCGATCATGTCTTGGCGAATTCCCTTCGTGAAGGCGGCCGTGCTGGTCGCGGCTGCCTTCCTGCTGACGACCAGCGCGGTGCTGGCCGGCGACCGTGTTCATGCTGCGAACCGGCCGATCACCCCATCCCAGCCGACACCCGCCCCTGTCGCTCGTATACTGTCCCTGCCCGTGACAGTTTCGGTCGTGCTGACGACGTCCCCACAGGCCGCACCCGAGGCGGCTTACATTAACCTGCGCAGCCCGGACGGCTCCGTGCGACGCTTTCCTCTGGAGGGCGGCCGCGACGCGATCCAGGCGCCACAGGTGGTCCTCCGCCCCGGCGAGGCGCTGACCATCCGTTGGACGCCGGCGAAGTAACCATGCTTAACGATCAGCAGGAACACAAGTTTCCCGCGTGCCAGGGTTCGGCGGCACTCGTGCGTGTGCGCGCGCAATGCAATCCATTTTCGGCTCCTCCGGACGGTGTGGCGAGCCCCGGCCGGCACCAGTGACAGGGCGCATTGGCACCTGCCGCCGCTTACGGTTTGGCTTTCGCGTCACCCTGATGAAGCGCACACGAAACCGCAAGCGGTCCGGCGGTGTTCAATAAGAGTGTCATGAATCCCTCTTTTGACCCGGCCGCGGTCGGGGAGGTCTGCCGCTTCGAGGGGCACGCTCACTGGGTCCAGTGTGTCGCGTTCTCCCCGGACGGCCGTTACGTCCTCTCCGGCAGTGGCCAGCCGCCGCGCGACAGCCTCACCGAGGCCGACTTCACCGTCCGCCTCTGGGACGTCCAGGCTGCGCTCGAGCAACGTCTCACGTCGGCCGCGGAATCCTGCGTAGTCAGCTCGGACGCCGCTTCCGACTCGCCCGTCCGGCGGGTCCGCGAGCGGGTCCGCCTGCTCGGACACACCGACCAGGTCACGGGGGTGGCCTTCCTGCCGGACGGGCAGCGCTGCCTCAGCGCCAGTTACGACGCCACGCTTCGCCTGTGGGACCTCGGCACGGGCCGCGAGCTGCGCCGCTTCGTCGGACACGCCGACCGGGTCCTGGCCATCGCGGTCAACTCGGACGGGCGCCTGGCGCTCTCGGGGGCGTGCGACGGCCGCCTGCGCCTGTGGGACCTGGAGCGCGGCCGCGAGGCCCGCTGCTTCCCGGAGCACAAGCGCTGGGTGATGAGCGTGGCCTTCTCGCCGGACGGGCGGCTGGCCCTCTCCGGCGGCCTCGACGGTGGCGTGCGCCTGTGGGAGGTCGCCAGCGGGCGCGAGGTCACCGCCCGATTCCACGGGGGGCTCTTCGATGGAATCTGGGCCGCCCTTCGCCGCCACCGCTCGCCCCGCTTCGCCGGGCACGCCCAGGCGGTCACCAGTGCCGCCTTCGACCCGTCGGGCCGGCAGATCCTGACCGGCGGCATCGACCGGACGCTCCGCCTGTGGGAGGTGGGCAGCGGCGCAGAGGTGCGGCGCTTCGCCGGGCACGAGATGGGGGTGACGACGTTGGCCCTGTCTGCCGACGGCCGCCGCGCGGTTTCCGGCAGCCTCGACAACACGGTGCGCCTGTGGGATGTGGACACCGGACAGGAACTCCAGCGCTTCACCGGGCACACCAACGTGGTCAGCGGCGTGGCCTTCTCGCCGGACGGCAAACTGATCGTCTCGGGCAGCGCCGACGCCACGGTGCGGCTCTGGCGGCTGCCGGAGCCCCCCACACAAGCCTGAAGCGCCAGCGAAGGGGAGCCGGCTGACCTTCGCTGGCGCTTCAGGCTTGTGTGCCTCTTTGTAGCCAAAGGACTAGGTTGCCGGCTTCGTACTGGCTTGACATAGCCGCGCTCCGGGTTTACCCTGAAGTCGCTGAATGAGGTGCTTTCGGCGCCGCCTTCGGTTTCCGTCCGGGCCTGCCCCCCGTCAGACCTCCCGGCGTACCGGCGGCCGCCCGCACAGACCCTGCCAACCCTGCACAGAAGGGATGACCCGCCATGCTGACGATTTACGGCCGGAAAAACCCGTACTGCGACGGCATCTCGCGCCGCAGTTTCCTTACCATCGGCGCCCTGGGCCTCGGGGCCACCGCACTGAATTTGACCGACGTCTTCCGCGCCGAGGCCAAGGCCGGCACCACCGGCTCGCAGCACAAGGCCGTCATCAACATCTTCCTCGGCGGCGGTCCCCCGCACCAGGACATGTGGGACTTGAAGATGGAGGCCCCGCCGGAGATCCGCGGCGAGTTCAAGCCGATCGCCACCAGCGTGTCCGGCATCCAGATTGGCGAGGTCTTCCCGCGCATCGCCCGCATGGCGGACAAGTGTGCCTTCATCCGCTCGATGGTCGGCGCCAGCGGCGGTCACGACGCGGTGCAGTGCATGAGCGGTTGGTCGATGCGCGACATGCAGGCGATGGGCGGCCGGCCGAGTCTCGGCGCCGTCGCCGCCCGGGTGCAGGGGCCGGTCGATCCGGCGGTGCCGCCGTTCGTCGGCCTGGCCGCCCGGACGCAGCACGTGCCCTGGTCCGACGCGGGCACGCCGGGCTTCCTCGGCACCGCCTACGCCCCGTTCAAGCCGGACGGCCAGGGCATGTCCGACATGACGCTCAAGGGCACCACGCTGGACCAACTCGGCGACCGCAAGCGCTTGCTCAAGAGCTTCGACGACCTGCACCGCGACATCGACGGCAGCGGCCAGATGAAGGGAATGGACGCCATCACCGAGCGCGCCCTCGGCGTGCTGACCTCCAGCAAGCTCAAGGACGCCCTCGACCTGGGCAAGGAGTCGGCCAAGGTGCGCGAGCGCTACGGCGACGGCAAGCCGTACAAGTACCAGTACGACGGCGCCCCGACGGTCAACGACCACCTGCTCGTGGCCCGGCGCCTGGTCGAGGCTGGGGCGCGCTGCGTGACGCTGTCCTACGGGCGCTGGGACAGCCACGGCAAGAACTTCGACCTGGTGCGCGACCACGGC
>DATFNV010000295.1:0-25689 GCA_035266225.1 Gemmataceae bacterium | reverse complement strand
TCCTCCACGGCTCCACCGCCGTGGCCGAATTGAAGCGACGTTGGTGGACAAGGGATTGATCCTGGGTGCTCGGTCCTCCACGGCTCCACCGCCGTGGCCGAATTGAAGCTGAAGGCGCTACCGGCTCCCCAACTGGACCGGTCCCGTCCTCCACGGCTCCACCGCCGTGGCCGAATTGAAGCGCGATACCCTGGCGCACATGCCGGGTTACCTCGGGGTCCTCCACGGCTCCACCGCCGTGGCCGAATTGAAGCACCATTAATCATCTCACATCTCCCGTAGGTCGTTGATGTCCTCCACGGCTCCACCCTTCCTGTGCAAAAACTCTTGCGCAACCGATCCGAAGACCAGATTCGTCGTTCAAGCACCCTCGTCGCGCGCGGATTGTCAGGGAAAAAAAGATCGGGAATACCCGACATTATGACCGTTTTTCGACCTCGGCGCGCACCGTCCCCGCGGGCGACCGTCCAACCGCGGCCCGGCGACTCACGCCGCCGGGCGGTAGTAGTGCTTGAGCAGGCCGCCGAGGCGCTCCTTGCAGCACACCTCGGACAGGGACAGCGGGGCGGATCCCTCCTCCGCCGGCGCGCCGCTCAGCGGGACGTTCCCCATCCCCTGGTGCGGCCGCTCCTCGTTGTAGTGGGCCACGTATTCCGCCACGATGTGGCGTAAATGCGCCTCGCCCAGGATGATGAAGTGGTCCAGGCACTCTCGCCGGATGCTCTCCACCCAGCGCTCGGCATGCGCGTTCATGTTCGGCGCATGCGGCCCCACCGGCTTCACCTCGATGCCCGTCGCTGCGAACACCTCATCGAACTCTTCCCCGAACTTGGCGTCGTGGTCGCGCAGCACGTATTTCGGCTTCTCCGGCAACTCGGCGAAGGTCAGCACAACGCTCCGCGCCTGCTCCGCGACCCAGGCGTGGTCGGGGTGAGCGGTCAGTCCGGCGACGTGGACGCGGCGGCTGCCGACATGCACGAAGAACAGGACGAAGACGTCCACCATCCCGCTAAGCGTCCAGACCCGGGCGGTGAAGAAGTCGCAGGCCCAGAGCGTCGCCGCGTGTCGCCTGAGGAATTCGCTCCAGGTGCCCGGCCCGCGCCGCGGTCCCGGCTCCAGGCCGTGCTCTTTCAGGATGTTGACCACCGTCGAGCGACTGACCTTGGCCACGCCGAGCTTCTTCAGCTCCCCCAGGATGCGCGTGTAGCCCCAGGCGTTCTCGCGCGCCAACTTCAGGACCAACTCGCGGACCTCCGCCTCGGTGCGCGGCCGACCCGGCCCGGCCGGCGGCTGCCGAGGCGGATCGGCCTCCCCACGGAGCCAGCGGGCGAAGGTCCGCGGCGAGACGATGCCGATCACATCCTTCAGCCGGCTGCCCAGCCGCCGGCCGTACTGGAGCAACGTCCGGCGCTCCCGCGACGTGACCGTGATGCGCCGGGGCAGCTTCGCTCGCAAGATGCGGTTCTCGGCCTTCAGATACTCGACCACGTGCGCCAGCTCGCGGTCAGTGGCGGTGGCGAGCAACAGCAGGAACGACTGGAGAAGACTGTTCACGCTGATCCATTCGCAGATGGCGCCTGCGCCGGGGAGTACCCCCAAGTCTACCGTCTGGCGAGCGGTGGGAGGAAGACAAGACGGCAAATGCGGTGGGACGGGACGGTGTGGGCCACCGTCCCCGACGGTAAAATGAACCCAACGATGAAGGGCGCCTCACCCTGCCGACCGTCACTCTCGAAGAAGCCCAGGCTCACCTGCCCGAGTTGATCGGGCAGCTTCGGCCGGGCGAGGAAATGACCATCACCGACCCCGGGCAGCCGTTGGCCCAGCTGAAGAAGGCCGAGCGGACCTCGTGGCCGTGCAAGGCGGGCAGCTACCGGAAGGCCGAGTTCTGGATGGCTCCGGACTTCGACGCCCCGCTGGACGACTTCAAGGAGTACATGGAGTGACATGACTCCTCGACACGCACGCGTTTCTCTGGTTCTGCCAGGAGGACCCGTTGCTGAGTGCGACGGCGAAGACGCTCATCGAAGCCCCGGCCAATCGCAAGCAGGTCAGTATGGCGAGTTGCTGGGAGATCGCCATCAAGGCCGGGTTGGGCAAGTTGCGCCTGGGCGAAGCGAGCGGGCCATACATTCCCAGCGTTCTCTCTCGCACAGGCTTTGACCTTCTGCCGATCTCGCTGGCCCATGCGACCTTTGTGGAGGCGCTGCCGCTGCATCACCGCGACCCATTCGACCGCCTCCTGGTCGCCCAGGCGCTAGCAGCAAACGGTGGCGGGCTGGGATCGGGTTAACGTCGGCGTACGACACAAGCCTGAGGCGCCAGCGAAGGTTGACGGTCCCCCTTCGCTGGCGCCTCAGGCTTGTGTAACCGGCCAACCGTTACGCCCATCACCCTTCCTCCCGTTTGGGGCTAATCGAGGCGATCCCCGTTGTCAGCGTGGACGTGGCCCTCGATGCGTAGGGCATCCGCCGCCTCTGGTAGAGGGAAGGGGTATGTCGATCCCCTTGAAGAGCCGTGTATCGCCTTTCGGCCCGGGCCACTCTGCCGGGATCCTGGACGGGTCACCCCGTCTGCTTCTGCTTGTGCGGCAGCGCGCCTTCCGGCGCCGGCACGATGCGCAGCCGATAGCCGATCCGTGCCAGCGCCTTGGTCAGCCTCTCCAGCGACAAGTCCTTGCGCCCGGCGAGGACGTGACTGAGCATGTCCTCCGACAGGCCGGTCGCTTTGCAGAACGCCCGCTGCGAGGTAAATTTCTCGCGGATGAGGTCCTCCAGGTCGCCCTGATAGTCGTCGGGGCGGACCAGGCCCGCCGCGATCCCCAGGCGGCTGCTCAGGTCCTGCGCGATCCGCCAGAGAAGCGTCCCGGGCACTTCCTTCCGGGGCAGGCCACGCCCGTCGTAAAAGGCCGGTACGGCGTTGGTCCAGTAGTTGTCGAAGGCGTCCCAGTCCGGGTTGGTCTGCGTGCGCCGACGGGTGCGCAAGCCTGCGTGCTGGTGCGTACCACGCTCACCCTCGCCGCCGATGATGGGAGCCCCGCCCGGATTCAAGGTGATTTTGCCGCATTTACCGATCCGGCCGCAACGGACATGAGCATTCTCGGGCGCGACGTGCTTGACCATTTTGACCTGATCGTCAGTCGCCGGCGCAACGAGGTGATGCTACCGGCGATGAACCACAGATATCAGGTCGAACCGCCCTGAAGAGAGGGAGGTGGTCGGCGCCGGCCGCTGAGGCACTCTCAAAGGACGGCCGTGGCCGGCACGGTGGCCCGCAACTCACCTCGCGCGGCGCGACAGGAAGCGGAAGCAGCAAGCGCGCCACGAAAGTGGCGGGCCACCGCGAGGCGATTACCAGGTGCCGCCGCCGAACTGGTCCTTGTGTTCGTGGACGATCAGCAGCGTCTGCTGGACGATGCCGGTCAGACCCGAGTTCCGACGGCAAAGGCCGCTGGCGTATCCTGATTGCGCCGGCGGCCCTTTGCACTTCCTGCCTGTCACTTTTTCCTCGTCAGACCTTGTCGGGCATCACGAACGGCCTGCGGTACTCGCGCGTCAGCAGGGCGTCGGCCTCCCGGTCGCCGACGAACGTCTCGGTCTTCGGATCGACGGTCAGGCGCCGGCCGAGGCGGTAGTTCGTTTCGTCGAGCGGCACGCGGTTCTCCTTGAGGTGCTCCGCCGTCCGCTCCAACGTCTCGGCCGCCTCCTTGTCGTCGCCGAAGGCGTTCGTCTTCTTGCTGAACGGCTGCTCCGTCCCGAGGCGGTAGCTGATGTTGCCGAGGTGGCACAGGGCGCTGGACAGGTGCCCCTCGAGGACGTCGGCGTTGAGGTCCGACGACTTGCCGCTGCGGACCGCCTTGACGAAATTGGCGAAGTGGGCCCCGTCGCCGATCTCCTTCGGGGTGGTGAAGCTCTTGACCTTCTCGCCGCCCTTGTCGAAGGCGATGCCGCTGCCGTAAGTCGGGCAAACGAGGGTGCCGTCGCTGCCGTAGAAGATGACGCCGACCTTGGCGCCGAGCAGCTCCTTCGTCGGCAGGCCGCGCACCTCGAAGATCAACTCGGCGTCGCCGTAGTTGAAGACGCACACCTGGGTGTTGGCCGTCTCGCCGTCATCGACGTAGCCGAAGCGGCCGCCGACGCTGAGGACCGACTTGGCCAGCCCCTCCTTGCCCAACCCCCAGCGGGCGATGTCCATCTGGTGGATGCCCTGGTTGCCGAGGTCGCCGTTGCCGGTGTCCCAGACCCAGTGCCAATCGTAGTGCAGCCGCTTGCGCGTCAGCGGCTTCTTCGGGGCCGGCCCGCACCACAGGTCGTAATCGACCGACTTCGGGACCGCCTGCTCGCCACCGGCCTGGCCGATGCTCGGCCGCAGCTTGTAGCACAGGCCGCGGGCCAGCTTCACCTTGCCGATGCCGCCGGAGTGGACGAAGTCGATGCTTTCGCGCATGCCGGGCATGGTGCGGCTCTGGGTGCCGGCCTGGCAGATGCGGTTGTACTTGCGGGCCGCCTCAACGATGCGCCGCCCCTCGCTGACGTTGTGGCTGACCGGCTTCTCGACGTAGACGTGTTTGCCGGCCTGGAGGGCCCAGACGGCCATCAGGGCGTGCCAGTGATTCGGCGTGGCGATGCTGATGACGTCGATCGACTTGTCGTCGAGGAGCTTGCGGAAGTCTTGCTCGTACTTCGGGGGGGTCTTCTGGGCGTCCTCGACCGCCTTCATGGCCTTGCCGATGACGGCCTCGTCGGCGTCGCAGACGTGGGTGATGACGGTGTTGAGGCCCTTGGTGAGGAAGCCGCCGACGTGGGACATGCCGCGGCCGTTGACGCCGACGACCGCGACGTGCAGCGCGTCGTTGGCGTCGGCCTTCTTCGCCGCCTTCTCGGCCGCGACCAGGAGCGGGTTGCCGAGGGCCGCGACCCCGGCGACGCCGAGCGCGGACTCGATGAGGAACTCACGCCGACTGAGGAAGTGCATCGAACGGACCCTCTTTGGATGGAAGGAAGCAGGTGGTGGGAGGGCGAGGCGAGACAGGACTATTGTGCCCGGCGGCGCGCAGCGGGTCAATGATTCGGGGGAAAAATGGCATGGTTCAAACGCGGGTCGCGCCCTGCCGTGCCCGTGCCCGTGCCCGTGCCCGTGCCGTGCCCGTGCCCGTGCCCGGTCTGGAATCGGGCACGGGCACGGGCACGGCACGCTAGAGCCGGTCGAGCGAGTCGATCCAGCGGACCAGCTCGTCCAGGGCCTTCTCGTCGAGGTATTCGTGTCCCGCGTCCTTCTCCTCGCGGTAGACGACCGGGTACTTCTGTTCGAGCAGCTTGGTCCGGCTCTCAACGACGGAGTCCTTGAGCGGATCCTTGCTGCCGGCGTGCAGGTAGAAGCTCAGCGGCTGGTTGGGCACCTTTTCCTTGGCCTGGTTGGTCAGCGCCGCCCCGGTCGCCGCCACGCCGCGGACCAGGTCGCGGTTGTGGAAGCCGAGGTAGAACGCCATCTGTCCCCCCACGCCCATGCCGTGGGCCACCACGCGCCGCTTATCGACGGTGTACGTCGCCATCACGTCACGGGCCACCTCGGCGATCACGTCCGACTCGCTGACCACCCAGCCCGTCTTGTTCTCCGCGTGCGGGGCGGCGAGGATGATGTTGTTGCTGCGGCAGTAGTCGATCCAGTCGTCCTGCACCTTCTCGTCGTCTTTCTCCTTGTCCTTGCCGACCGGGTGCAGCCAGATCACCAGGGCGTAGCTGACGTTCGGGTCGTAGTTGCGCGGCACGTAGACCCAGTAGGTGTGCGTGGCCGAGGCGTTCTTGCGCTGCATGACGCCCAGCTCGACCTTCTTGTCGTCCTTCTTCGGCGCCGGCGCGGGGGCGGGCATCGGCGGCATTCCCGGCACCGGCTTGCGCGGCTCCAGCGCCTTCTTCTTCGACGCCTCCTCCGGCAGCTTCTCCGGCACCTCCTCGGCGGCGTCCTTCTCCGGCAACTCGCCGAGCGTCACCGTCAGCGTCTCGGTCTTCTTGTCCTTGCGGACGACTTCGATCTTGACCTTGGTTTTCGGGGTGGCCGTCGCCAGGATGGCGGCCAGGCCGTCGGCGCCGGAGAACGGACCCAGCGCCCCCGTCTCGGGGCCGATCTTCGTGATGCGGTCGCCCTCCTTCACCCCGGCGGTATCGGCGGGGCTCTTGGGGTAGACGTAGCGCACCTCGACGCCCGGTTCGGGGTCGTCGCGCACCGGCAGGATGCCCAGGACGGGCCGGCCGTGGGCGTTGAGGATGCTGCCGAGCTTCACGTCCTTGAAGGTCTTCTCCTCGGTGCCGCGCAGCACCTTGACCGTGACGATATCGCCTTCGTACTTGGCCCCCAAGGCGTGCAGCACCTGCGCCTGGTTGTAAACCAGCTTGCCGTCGATCTCCTTGATGACGTCGTTGATCTGGATGCCGGCCTTGGCGGCGGCGGAGTCGGGCGCGATCGTGGCGATCTTCGGCTCCGGGCCGTAGATGTCGGGGCTTTGCACGCTGATGCCGAGCAGGCCGCGGTTGAGGGAGAACGGCTTCTCGGCCGTGCCGGTCTTCAGCCGGGCCAGGACGGCGTTGATGTCTTCCAGCGGGACGGCGAAGCCGATGCCCGAGTCGTACCACTCCACGCCGCCCGTCTCCCCCTCGGCCTGCGGCGACAGCGGCACCAGGATGCCCTGCACGCGCCCCTGGAGGTCCACCAGCGGCCCCCCGTAATTCGTGGGGGCCACCTTGGCGTCGGTCTGCAGCGCCTTGCCCCAGATGCGGCCGATGGCGCTGATGATGCCGACGCTGACCGACGGCGGGTCGTTGGGGTTCGGGTCGAGCGTCCGGCCCAGGGCGATGGCGCTCTGGCCGACCCGGATCTCGGCCTTGGGCGTCGCGGCGGGGACGATAAGCGGCTTCACCGGCGACGTCTTGAACTTCAGCAGCGTCAGCATGCGCGTCTTGTCCGTGGCGATGACGTCGGCGATGTACCCCTCGGGGTGGCCGGGGACGCGCACGGTGATGTTGGACGGCTTGTTGACGAAGTTGAAGGCGCTGGAGATGACGTAGCCGTCGGTGCCGACGACGACGCCGGTGGTGGGCCCCGACGCCTTGCGGATGGGCACGCCGCGCGGGCCGGCCACGACGATGTCGGTGCCGCCGGAGGTCTCGATCTGCACGATGCTGGGGGCGACCGCCTTGGCCGCCGCCTTGATGGTCTTCTGCTGCAAGTCGTCCAGGCTGTCCTCGGCAGGCACCAGCAGCGCGGCCAGTCCCAGCCACGCCACCGACAAGGTTGCTCGACGCAACATGGATATGTCCTCGTAATGTATCGGATGAATGCGGAAGGGCGCCGAGGCCGCTTGCGGCTTAGCGCGAACGCCAAGCCGCAAGCGGCCGTCACGGCTTCTTCTTACCCCGGTCCTCGAGCTTGAGCGTCAGCGTGCTCAGCTTGTCGCCGCGGCGCACCTCGACCTTCAGCTCCGCCCCCGGTTCGTAGCGATCCATCGCATCCTTGAACTCCTTGATGCTGACCACCTGCTCGCCGTCCACGTAGACGATCAGGTCGTCCGGCTTGAATCCCGCCCGCGCGGCCGGGGAGTTCGGGTCCAGCTCCTCGACGTAGGGCGGCGTCCGCTCGACCACGTTGGGCACCAGGACGATGCCCGTGTACAGGTTGCTGCTCTTCTTCTTCTCCTTCGGGTCTCGCGTAACGTACGTCCCCTTGATGGCCTGCGACACGAAGTCGCCGACGGTGACGGTCTTGGTTTCTTTTTCGCCCTTGATGGTGATCTTCCCCTGGAGGGGCACGGCGTAGTTGATCCAGGTGTCGCTGAGGGTGTTGCGCAGCTCCTTGCCGACGACGCCGAGCAGCTGCTTGCCGTCACGGGTCGTCAAGGCGCCACCGCCACCGCCGGGGTTGCACATGATGGCATCCACGAAGTACACCTCACCGTCGTACGGAGCCTGGTTGATGCCGCGGCGGCCGCGCAGCTTCGAGTAGGCCGCCACCACGCCGCGCTGCACCGACATCGGCTCGGCGCGCATGGCGACGTTGAACTGGTTGCTGATCGCCAGCACGCCCGTCCCCGGCTCGACCACCGCCTTCTGAGCCTCGGCCGTGATGTCGTAGAAGTCGGGCGTCTTGACGTCCTTCTCCTCGATCTTGAGCATGGCCAGGTCGAGTTCCGGCTCGACGGCGACGATCTTGGCGTGGTAGCGGTCGCCGTTGGCCAGGTGGATGCGCAGGTCGCGCGTCTCGAGCATCTGGCTGGCCACGGTCAGGATGTGGCCGTCGCCCGAGACGAGGATGCCGGTGCCGTAGGACGGGATGCCGAGGAAGCCGCCGGCGCCGAAGACTTTCACCAGCTTGTTGTTGACCTTCTCGGCGACGTCGGCGAACGAGTCCTCGGCCCGCGCCGATGCTGCGCCGAGGCCGAGCAGCAGCACCAGGGCCGCGAGCGGGCGGAGGAAGGCGGGAAGGATTCTCATGGGGGTAGGATCTCCGCAGAAGTCGTTTAGCGGCGGGTCGCAGACCCGCGGGTCTGCGACCCGCCGCTAAACGACATTATTTCACCTCGAAGGTCGTCACGTTGATGACGGCGAAGCGGCTCTTGCCGTAGCGGACCTCGATCTTGTGCGGCAGGTTGCGGCCGGCCGTGTCCTTCTTGTAATCCGAGAAGTACAACTCGCACGGATCCTTCTCGCGCTCCACCAGCGAAACCTCGCCGCCAAGCAGCGTGCCGTCCTTCTTCGAGAAGTACCACTTGGCCGGCACCGAGCCGAGCTTCGTCGCCAGCACCTCGCACTCGACGCGCTGCTTCGTGTAATCCGGCTTGGCGTCGTCGGTGGGCAGGTAGAACGGCTCGCTGCCGCCGTGCGAGAACCCGTCGCCCGGGAAGCCCTTCTCGCCCAGCGCCAGGAGCTGCCGGTAATGCATCAGGGCCACCAGGACGCCACCGCTGTCCGGCGGGCTTTCCAGGTCTTCCTGCGTCAGGCCCTGCTTCAGCGGCTGCAGGACGTACAGGTTATCGACGCCGCCCTTGCTGTAGCGGACGGTTGTCTCGCGCTTGCCCTCCTTGTCGGCCTCCTCGGCGATCTTGAACTCCACCGTGGCGGCGGTGTCCTTCACCTTGCCATCGCCCTTGATGGTCCACGTCCCGGTGAGGCCCGCGAAGTCGCCGTTGTTGGCGACGAAGGTCTTCAGCAGACGGTTGCGCTCCTGCTTGTTGAAGTAGAAGTTGGCGAAACCGGGCTTGGCCTCGTACAGCTTGGCGACGGCCGGCGGCGGCGGCGGCGGGGCGGCGACGATCGGTTGCGGGCCGCCGTTCGGCTTGCCGGGCTCGGCGATCTCCTTGCGCAGCACGCCCATGAGGCGGACCAGCGACTCCTTCGACTCGTTGTCGTGGCGGTACTTCAGCGGCACGCGCCAACCGCGCGGGTAGATGCCCAACACGTTCTTGTAGTGGTTGACGCTCTCCGTCGGCCGGCCAGCGAACGAGATCAGCAGGTCGCCCGAAGAGATGCCGCGCCGCTCCGCGTCGCAATCGGGCAGGATTTCGGTGACGGTCATCTTGGCGGCGCCGTCCTCCGAGCGCTCCGCGACCAGGAACCCCGTCGAGGCGTGGTCGGTGTCGATGCCCGCCCGCAGCTGCCCCTCGAAGTTCTTGATCTGGTTGATGCTGATGGCGTAGCCGACGCCCGAGTTGACCCGGCCGCGCTTCTCGAACGAGCCGCGGCCGTTGATGCCGATCAGGTCGCCCTGCATGGTGAACAGCGGGCCGCCCGAGTTGCCGGGGTTGATCGACGTATCGATCTGGATGCAGTCGGTGTACTCCAAGAGGCCCTTGCCCTCCGGGTACTGGTAGCGATGGACGCCGCTGACCAGGCCGAAGGTGACGGTCGGCGTGAAGTCGGTCGCCAGCAGGAACGGGTTGCCCATGGCCATCGACCAGTCGCCGGCCCGGACCTTGTCGCTGTCGCCCATCTTGGCGAAGGGGAACTTGCCGCCCTTGGGCGAGGTGACCTTGCCGGCCTTGTCGGTCTTGGGCAGCAGGCGGATCATGGCCACGTCGCCGACCTTGTCGAGGCCGACGAGGACCGAGTCGTAGAGGACGCCGTCGGACAGGCCGCACTGCATGTGCGGGTTGGCGCCGGCGGCGCCGCGGCCGGCGACGACGTGGAAGTTGGTCAACACGTAACCGTCTTCATCGACGAGCACGCCGGAGCCGCCGCCCTGCCCGCCGGGCGAGAAGACCGAGACGACGGCCGGCCTCACCTTCTCGATGGCGGCGATGCGCTCCTGCTCCATTTTCAGGATTTTCGGGTCCAGGGCCTCGGCCCCGGTCGAGGGGCCGACGACGGCCAGCGCCGCCGCCAATCCGGCCAGCGCCACCATCACCGCCACGGGGGTGCGCAACGGGCTGCGGGTCTGCATGGGGAAATCCTCTCACGACGCCGCTTGTGTCCTGGCCGCTTGCGGCTTAGCGTTCGCTTGAACTTGATGAAGCGAACGCTAAGCCGCAAGCGGCCAGGACACAAGCGGCTTGGTTCACTTGCTCACCTTGGCGTCGGCCAGGTCCACGATGCTGCCCAGGCCGAGGAGATTTTCCGGAGTGCTATCGATGACGACGCGCAGCTTCTGCACGTCCTTGATGTTCAGGTTGATCGGCTTGGCGCCCTCCTTGCGCGTGACGTTCAGGGTCAGCAATTCCTTGCCGTCGCCCTCGATGCGCAGCAGGACCGGCTCCTCGCTGCCCTGGGTGACGTTGTCGTCGATGCCCGCCACCGCCTTGAACTCGCGGTACTCGCCCTCGAGGTCGAAGGTCACTTCCGTCTTGGCGTGCATCACCAGCCCCTTCTCGTACCTTTTGCCGGCCACGCGGATGTCGCCGGTGTTGTCGGGGTTGCGGTCGCGGCGGAACTCCGGGGTGCGCCCCTGCCGGGCGACCTGCACTAATTTGACGCGGGAGACCTCGACATCTGACAGGAAAGTCAGTTTTCCCTTGCTGTAGTCCAGCCGGGCGAGGGCGTCGGCGGGGTACTCGACCCGGGCGCCGCACTGCGTGTCCACCAGGAACTTGCCCTCCTTGAGGACGACGCTCTTGGCGAACAGCTTGGCCCCCTGGGCGTCGAGGACCTCGCACGCCCGGCCGGGCATGTTCGGGTCGGGCTGGCGGCTGAAGACGATGCCGTAGATCTTCGCCACGCCGATATTCTCCTTCGCCTCCTCGTCCTTGATCTTGAACTGAATGGTGTCGCCGGCCGCGCTGGCATCGTAAAACGTCCCCTCCAGGTAGCCGAGCTTCCCGTCCGCCTTCTTGCGAACCAGGACGTCGTAAGGCCGCTTGGTGGTGCCCAGCAATTCCTTCCAGGCGGCGACGAGCTTCACGTCGTTCGCCTCCTGCATGACCACGCCGAGCAGCGCCATCGGCACCGTCGCCACCTGACCGGAGAGGAGGGTCAGGACGGCGTCCTTGTTCTTGAACTCGACCTTGGAGCAGCGGAGGATGCTGCCGTCGGCCAGCTCGACCTGGGTGTACGTCCCGGTGGGGCTGGTCGGTGCCCGGAAATCGAGTTGCAAGGTGCCTTCGACCGGGGTGGCGACCGGCTTGCCGTTGACCTGGAGGACGATCTCCTTCTCGTTGAGGCTGACGAGGTCCCCTTTGAATTTTTCGCCCTTCAGGGGTCGCAGTTCCGGCGGGTCGGCCGCCAGGGCCACGGACACACAGACGACGAACAGGAGGAGAGCGCGTTTCGCAGGCATGTCGGACCTCAGTGACGGGCTCGGGAAACGTCCGTTTAGCGGTCGCTCGCAGAGCGGCGCTGTCCAGAGCGCCGCTCTGCGAGCGACCGCTAAATGGTGCGGGGGAAAAGTCGAATTGCAGCAGCGCACAGGGCCGCGGTAACAGCCAGGAAGTTGTTACCGCGGCCCCGGTCGCATCCGCCAGGGTGTTACCCCTTTACTGACCGCTCTCGGCGATCTTCTTGAAGTACTTCTCGATGACCTCGCGGTAGCGCGGCGGCATGTCGCGGGTCAATTCGGCCATGGCCTTGGCCCGATCCTTCTCGGGCAGCTTGCCCCAGACCTCGGCCAGTTCCTTCAGCTTCTTCGGATCGACGTTACCCGGACCACTCCCGTTACCGCCGTAGCTATCGTTCTGCGGGCTGCTCGGGTTGGTGGTGTTGTTCGGGTTGCTGCCGGGCTGCCCACCGTTGGGGCAGTTGCCGCCGTTGCCCTGGCCCTGACCCTGACCCTGGTTTTCCTTCTCCTTGATGAGTTCGTCGAGGCGGGCGATGACCTCCTTCTGGAGCTTCTGGGTCTTGGGTCCGCCGCGCGACAGGTCCAGCCGCCGCTCGATGTTGTCCATCTTGCGGGCGATGCTGCCCAGGTCCTTGTCCTTCCAGGTCATCATGTCGAAGACCATCAGGGCCGAGACCATCTTGTAGCGGTCCGGGGCGTCGGTCACGTCGTCCAAGAGGCGCATGATGGTGTTGCTGGCCTCGCGTGCCTTCATCAGGGAGTGCTCGGCCACGGCCTTGTGGAAGAGGAACGTGGCCGGATCGACCACCTGCTCGGCCTTCACAGTGTCCAACGCCTCCAGCGCCTCCTCGTAGATGCGGCGGTTGGAGAGCGCCTTGGCGTAGGCCAGCGCTAGATTGGCGCGGAAGAAGGCGGGCAGCTTCCGGTCCTTCACCAGGGACGGCACCTCGGTGGGGGCGGCGCGATTGGCGTCGCGGGCCTCGCCGAGCAGTTCCTTGGCCCGGGGATCGCCCAGGCAAAGGGTGTCGGTCACCATGTCCAGTACAGTACGGTCGCCCTTCCAGATGTCGGCGAACGCTTTCTGGGAGGCGGCGTCGGTCTTGCCGACTTCCTTCAGCCAGGCTTCCGCCTGGGCGCGGGCCGTGTCCCGGTCGGTAGCCCGGAGCGTGCCGAAGGAGACGACCTCCTTCGACTTCGACTTCTCGCCGTCAGCCTGCGCCAGGCCAGCCCCCCCCACGAGGAGGAGGGAGGCGGCCAGCGCGGGGACGGAGAACCAGCGCGTGAACATCACTTGTTCTTCCCCCTGTAAAGGTCGTTGGTGACTTCGTAAATCTTCTCCTGGCGCTCCGCCAGGCCCTTCAGTTCCTTCTGCAGACTCTCGGACTTCTCGCGGTCGGCCGCGGCGGGCGCCTTCTCCGGCGCCGGAACCTGCTCGCCCTTGTATTCCTTGCCGTAGGTCTCGGTCATGCGGTTGACCCGGAGCTGCATGTTGCGGATCATCTTCAGCTCCTGAATCTCCTGGAGCAGCGGCTGGTTCTGCGGCTGCCCGCCGCCGCCCGGTTGGCCCGGAGGACTCTGGCCGTTCTCCTTGCGGGCCTTCTTCAGGGCGTCAATCATCTCTTCGAGGCTGGCGATGATCTCGTCCTCGGTCGCGATGGTCGTGGCGCCCGGGTCAGTCTTGCGCAGCCGCTTCTCGACGTTCACCATCAACTCGCGGACGAAGTCGAACACCGCCGGGAAGGCGACTGCCGAGCCCTCGCTGCGGAGGATCTCGATGGCGACGTCGGCTTCCTTGACGATGGCCTTCTCCTTGTCGGACAGCTCCAGGCCGCGCTGGGCGTCGGCCGGGTCGATCTTCGGGCTGCCGCGCTCCTTCATGACCTTGTCGAGGGAGACGGTCCCCTCGCGCACGTCCTTCTGCATGGCCAGCATCTTCTCGCAGCGACCCTGGAGGGCGGCGAGAATGCGCTCGACTTCTTCTTCACGGAGCTGGCGGAGCAACTCTTCGAGCCGCTTCTGAGCGTCCTTCAGCTTCTGGGTGGCGTCGGCCTGGTTCTTGGCGGCCGCGTCGTTATTGCCCTTGTCGATCTCCTTCTCGGCCTTCTGCTGATCCTCGGTGGCGTCCTGGATCTGCTTCTTGCCGGGGAAGTCGGGCTGGTTGTCCTTGGGCTGCTGCGGTTTCTGCGGCTGCTGGCCGCTACTCTTGGGGCCGCCGGCCTGCTGGCCGCCGCTCTGGCTGGGCTTCGACTGGCTCGGCTGGCCCTCGCCACCCTTGCTGTCGCTGGGCTTGGCTTCGCCCTTGCCGTCAGCCTTGCCCTTGCTGTCGCCCTTCTGGCCTTCCTTCGGGTCGCCCTTCTTGGGGTCGCCCTTGCCGTCGCCCTTCTGACCTTCCTTCGGGTCGCCCTTCTTGGGGTCGCCCTTCTGGCCTTCCTTCGGGTCGCCGGTGCCGGGCTTCTTCTCGCCCTTGTCGGACTTGTCGCCGCCCTTGGCCTCACCGGTGTCGTTCTTGCCGGCGGCCTTCGACTCGCCGGGCTTGCCTTCGCCCTTGGCCTCGCCGGGCTTGCCGCTCTTGGCCTCGCCGCCCTGGTTGCCCTTGGCCTGACCCTTGGCCAGCCTGTCGGTGGCGTCGGTGACGTCCTTCTGTTCCTTCGCAAGTCCTGGCTTGTCACGACGGTTCAGTTCCGTGTTGGTCCGGGCCGTCTCCTGCTCGCGGATGATCCGCTTTAGCTCTTCGAGACGGCGCTGGGCCTCGGCAATCTGCCGCTTCAATTCGGCGTCGCGGTTGTCGGTTTGCAGCAAGGCCAGGATGGCGCGGAGGCGCTTGCTCAGGTCGTCCGTCTCGTGCAGCGCCTTCTCGATGGCGGCCTGGTCGTCCTTGTTGGTGGCCTTGAGGATCGTCACCAGCTTGTCGAAGCTGTTCTCGATGCCCTCCTCGTTGGCCTTTTCCAGCGCCTGCTTGAGGAGCTTGGCGCGCTCCTGGTCCTCGACCTTGGGGCTGGCGGCCATGCGCTGCGACAATCGGAGCAAGGCGCTCTTGAAGTCGCTGTACAGGGCCTGCATGCGAACCTGCTTGGCCCCCAGATCCTTGATGCTCGACTCGGGGTCGAGCTTGTCGATTTCGGGTTTTTTGGCGCCCGCCTTCGGCGGTTCGGCGTTCGCCAGCAGCGCAAAGGCCGCCATCGCGAAGACCACAGAGACCAGTACACGACGCGTCATGAGATCGTTCCTCCCGACACCGGGGGGATCCCCCCACACTGGTTGTCTAATCGTGCCCTCGACACTCTGACGAGAACCCGTCCTTCCCCGATGGGTTCCGGCCGCGTCGCATCGGCCCTTCCCCCCGTGGACGCTCGGGGCGCTCTCTGCCCGCCACCCTAATTGACGATCCGCCCCGGGAATCCCAACATACTAACCCCGACCCGAGCGTTGTGTCACCTATCTTTTTGACAGAAAAGAAAAAACATCGCGCAGCCGGGCGCGCCGTGCCCCGAAGAAACACCCGCCCGCCGGCAAGGGTCAAAAACGCGAGTGCTGGGTAACACTCCTGTGGCCCGGTGCCACCCCAGCCGCGGCGGGCGTTCCTTCGCGTCGCCGGATGTGCCCAGGGCCGATTCGTTTCACGGGCCGGTGAAACGAATCGCGTTTCCCGAAGTCCTTAGCAGTTGCCGTCTTACGGCCGGCGGGCACCATTCGTTTCACGACTTTGGTAGACAGCCTTCGGGGGGGCAATGAAACGATTCGGCAGGGAGGAAATTCGCCCGCCTCGACGCGCGGGGTGAACCTCCAGCTCAACCGGTGAGGGGCCATGCCGACTGTCACCCCGATTTGAACCAGGCCTGCCCGCCGCGCCTGTCGTGTGAGGATGTCCTTGCTGTTTCAGCGCTTACGGTTTCTCTTCCCCCTTCGGTTTCTCTTCCCCCTTCAGATCATTGATCAGGTCCTTCTGGTGCTGCCTCAGGAGGGCCTCGAGCACCGCTTTCTGACGGTTCTCCTCCTGCTCGATTGCCAGGAGTATCTTGGTCACATCGTTGATGCCCTGCAGCACCTCCATCTTATCCAAGACCTCGGTCAGACGCTTGATCAGCCCCTCGATCCGCAGGCGGGCCTCGTCGGCGGCGGCGCGGGTCTGGACGACCTTGGCGTTGATGTCCCCTCCCTCGGGAGCGACGGCCGCCCGCAGATCGTCGATGCCCACTTTCGTCTTCGGGAAGGTGTCGCGGGCGTTCTTGTCGTTCTCGTCGCCGTTGACCGCGATGTTCAGCGGCTTGACGATCTGATCCCGCACCCGGATGACCATCGCCTCCTCGACCCGGTTCGTCACCAGTTCCTTGAGGATGCGCTGGTAGTCGGAGCTGACCTCATTGACGGACCCCTCGGTCTTGTCGAGGGTCTGCGCCAGTTCGTCGCCCCGGGCCCGCATGCCGACGAACTGCTGCTCCGTCAGCCCCACCACCGTCAGGTCGCGCTTCATGTCGTCGAGCTTGTCCAGGCCGTCCTTGAGGCGCTTGATTTGCTCGGCCAACTTGATGTAGAGTGCGTCCTCCTCCTTCGCGATCTCCGCGAGCAGCTCGTTTTCGGGCACGACGATGAAGGTGAGCGTCTCCTTGCTCCGCCCGCGGTTGCCGTGGTATTCGAGGCCCCGGGCCGTCTTCAGCACCTCCTTGCCGGTCTCGACGTCGGTATCGACCGCCTCCATCCACAGCTGCATCCGGTAGCGCGGCTGGATCGAGTCCTTGTCCTCGACCTTGAGCGGCTTGCCCTCGGCGTTCTTCACCCGGTCGATGCTGAAGAAGTACGGCAGGTCGGTTTCCTTGCTGACGCGGATGTCCTTCTCCTCCAGCTTGTCGATCTCGAAGTTCCGGGTGAGCGTGAGGTTGAGCGGCCTGGGCTCGCCGAGGCCGCCCTTGATCTTTTCCAGGGGCTGGTACTCGTCGGGGCCGATCTTGAAGGTGAGCGCGGGGTAAAGCTGTTTGGGCGTCTCGTTGCTCCCCTTCGGCCCACTCTTCGCCTCGCGCGACAGGCTGGCGATGCGCCCCGCGGCCACGAGTTCCTGGCCGGGGCCGCCGGGCAGCAGGTGCATGGCGCTCACGATGAACAGGCTGCGGGCGCTCTGCTCGGCCTGGCGGTCGAGCTTGGTGACCGTGCAGGCGTACTCCACCTGGTGCAGGCCGCGGTCGTCGAGGATCTTCGCCTCCAGCGGGATGTAGGCCGACGCCGTCACCATGTAGCCCTGCGCGGTCTTGCGGATGATCTTCACGTCGATGTTGACGTCCGGCGGGGCATCCTCCTGCGGCTTGATGATAACGTGCCGCTCGCCCTTGACGTTCTCGGTGTCCACGAAGCGGAAGTAGAAGTCGTAGATCGTCCGCACGTCATTAAAGCGCACCTGGAAGGTGTGGGGATTGGTCAGCTGCACGTCCCCCTTGACGGCGGCGGCACCCTTGCGGGGCTCGTCGATGACGACTTCCTTCAGTTCCTTGTCGGACTTGGCGACGAGCACCAGGTCGCTGCCGGCGGGGATCGACTCGATGCGCGACGTGTCGCCGCCGCTGACGGAGACCGGCCGGGGCATCATGCGCTGCTTCAGCCCGCGCAGGACGGCAGGGGAGTCCTCGCCGCGAACGCGGAACAGTATGTAGGCCGGCTTCTCTTCCTCTGCCATCAGTTCGACCAGCGACGGCGGCGGCACGACCGTGATGCGGTAGCGCGGCGTCTCGTAGTCCTCGCCGCGGGCGGTGAAGGTGACGGTTTCCTTCAGGTCGGGGAACTGCCCGGTGTACTCGTTGTCCCCCTGGCGCTGCAGGGTCAGCTCGCCGCCGCCCCGCGAGCCGCGGTAACGGATGCTGACCTGGGCGGGGACGATGAGCATACGCAGGGTGCGGCGCATGGACGGATCGGCCGCGCGCTGCTCCAGCTTGCTGAGGGTCTCGCGGAGTTTGTCCTTGGTGTCGGCCTCGATGGTCTCGTGCGTCTCCTCGCGGTTGAGGCGCGTCTCGATCTCGTCGAGGGTCCAGCCGGCCGGGTCGCGCGGCTGGCCCCAGTCCTTCTTCCCCTGGTCGTCGTTCTCGCGGAAATCGACCGGGGGAACGGCCTCGCCCAGGAGATGCTTGTTTTCGACCAGGTCATTCCAGGTGAGGGCGCGCCAGCCCTCGGCCGCCTTGGGCGAAGCGACGACCCACTTGGAGGCGCGGACCTTGACGCTGAGGGCCGAATCGTCCTTGCCGACGTGCTTGTCGCGGTTCTCCGGCCAGTCGAGGATTTCGAGGAAGGCGCGGCGCGGCCAGATGGTGTTCTGCAGCAGCAGGTTCCGCTCCAGGGCCAGGCCGGCCGCCTGGTGGAAGGCCGCGAAGCCGGCGCGCTCGCCCGCCGCCGTCTGGCCCACCCACGGGATGCAGAACAGGGCCCCGGCCACCAGGTACAGGCCGAGGGTGACGATTGCGACGCCGACCCAGTAGCGGGCCAGGCGCTTCCAGTCGAAGACCTCGCGCACCGGCACCGTCTGGACGCGGTCGGCGGCCTCGTGGATGGTCTGCTCGATCATGATCTGCGAGTAGCCGTAGCGGGCCGCGATCTTCGGGTTGGCCAGTTCCACGGCGGTGATGAGCCGGTCGCCGAGCACCTGGGGGAAGCGGCGCTCGAGGACCAGGGCCAGGGCGGCGTCGCTGAAGTCGCGCGTCAGGCGGAGGGCGACGACGCCGATCACGGGGCCGACCATCAGGAGGATGACGAGCGCCGCGGCCAGCACGGGGCTGAGGCCGGCCAGCAGTCCCGCCACCAGCCAGCCCAGCAGGTAGGCGGCGACGCACGGCACGGTCAGGGCGACGAGGTAGCCCTGGTTGCGAATCAAACCGACGACGATGCCGAGGCTGAGCAGGGCGAACACGTCGCCGGCGATGGAAAGCAGTGCGCTGAGGACGATGGCGCCCGCGGTGCTGCCGAAGGTTTCGTAGCCCAGGGAGACGCCCAGGAAGGCCCCGGCGGCGGCACCCACGGCGGCCACGGCGGCGCGCACCTCACGCCGCACGTTTGAGAGGACACCGAACAACTCGTGGGCCGCGGTGATCGCCAGGGCCGTGAGCGGGGCGAGGACCAGGGCGTAGCCGCGGCCGCGCAGGTCGTCCCCGGTGACGGCGGCACCGATGGCGTCGGCGAGCCAGCACACGCCCGCGACGGCGCCGCCCCCCAGCGGCAGCCGCAACCAGACCGGCAGCGTCTGCCGCTTGACGCCGGTGGCGAAGGCCGTCCGAATGATGGAAGCCGCCTCACCGCCGTACATCCGCCTGATCAACCCCACCCGAAGCAGGATGACGCCGCAGAGGAACAGCCAGCCGAGGCTGACGGCCCGGACCGGGCGGGCAACCTCCTGCACCCAGTCCCACTCGAGCAGGCGGAAGGGGCCGAAGTCGAGGACGAAGCTGATCCAGAACCACAGGGCGACGAGGGTCAGCAGCAGGGCGGCGCCCTCGAGGCCGACGTAGGTCCGGATGGTGCCGCGGATGCGCTCCAGCGGGCTCCGGACGCGCTGGTGCGACTCGACCAGGTTCCGCGAGCGCTTCGGAGGGGTGACGGTGGCCATGTATGGGCTCCAGGATGTTTATCGTTTCGCGCATCGATTTATCGTTTCGCGCTCGCTTCACCCCGCGGGAGAGAATCAACTCTTCCGGGGGGGTGAAGCGAGCGCGAAACGATAAATCGATGCTTACGCCAGTCGCAGCAGTTTCCGCGTCAGCCACTCGACCGACAGCAGGCCGACGACGATACCCAGGACGACCGAGAAGGTGATCTCCGGGTGCGCGCTCAGGTAGAAGCGCCCGCCCAGTGCGGCCACGGCGAGCGCGGCGACCATCGCCGTCCCGATCAGCATGCCCGTCGCCTGCTTGCCGCCGGCGAAGAGGACCAGGGCGACGACGGCCAGGAACCCCGCGATGACTCCGGTGACGATCGAGAACCAGTACAGGACGTTGGCCAGCGGCAGGCCCTGGTCCCAGATGTCATCGACCTTGCCGCGACTCTCCTGCTTGTTGACGAGCGTCTTCATGCAGTCGGGGATCAGGGCGGCGCTGCGCAGGTCGAACACCAGCCGCAGCCGCTCCTTCTCGTTGCCGGACCCCTTCTCCACCACCATGAATCGCTGCAGCGCCTGCTTGAGCTGCAACTTCTTGCCCGAGTCATCCAGCCGCTCCAGCACGGCCTCGGCGTCGCTGGCCAACTCGTAGGCCGCCGCCAGGTCCGGCCGGGTGTTCTCCAGCTCGGTGTCGGTCTCGAGGATCTTGATCTTGAGGTCGCTCGTCGGCCCGTCGGGCTCGTCGATCTTGAGGGTCAGGCCGTACTCGCCGGGCGACTTGAGCAGGAGGCGGGTCGAGAAGCGGCCGTCCCAGTCGCCGCCGCCGGTGGCCATCGGCGCCATCTCGAACTCGGTCTTGACGTCGGCCACGCCGACCGGCGGCCGCAGGATCACCTTCGGCTTGGGGTGGACGTCCTTGCCCAGGGGCAACAGGTCCTTGCCGAAGAACTGGCCGGGCACGTCGAAGAAGGCCCCCGCGGCGAATTGCCGGCCGACCGCCGGGATGATGCGCCGCGTCGTCTTGCCGGTGCTGCCGGCGCTGGCGTAGCGCACCAGCTTCGTCCAGAAGCGCTCGTGCCACACCTCGCGGTATTGCCGCAGGCGCCACGTCTCGCCGGAGCCGAGCCAGACGAGCCGGCCGGCCCCGTAGTTGGGCATGATGACCAGGTAGGGCGGCTCGACCTTGTCCGTGCTGGTCTCGTCCTTGAACGTCGCGACGGTGATGGCCGTGTCCTTGGCTTTCTCCACCGGGTAGAAGCCGTAGAAGCCACGCAGCAGCCGGGAGTCCGTGGTGGCCCCCTTGCCGCGGAAGAACTCGGTCCAGGCGTCGAGCAGAGAAGTCTTCTCGTCCTCCTCGTCCAACTTGAGGAACTCCATCTCCGGGGTGGCGTTGGTGAAGTGCAGGCCGGCGGGGATGGCCGTGTTGCGGTCCTTCTCCAGGCGGATGTCCTTGAGGACGACCGGGTAGAGGTCGAGGATCGGCTTGAGCTTGGCCACCTCGGCGTTGTCCGCCAGGAGCCTCTTGAGCTTGTCGCGGTCGCCACCGGCCGCCTTGAAGTGGGCCGCGGTCAGCGCCAGTTCGACCGTGTGGATCGGGCCGCCCACGACGATCAGGCCGCCGCCCTGCTGGCTCACCCAGCGGTCGAGGAGGGCCGTCTGCTCCTTGGTCAACTCGGTCCAGTTCGGGTCGAAGGCGACGATCACGTCGTAGTTCGCCAGGTTGTAATGCTCGTCCTCGCTTTGCTTCTTGTCGTCCAGCTTATCGGGGAAGCGGGTGAGCATGCGGTCCGGCGGCACGTCCTGCACGATGCCGTTGCGCCGCGCCTGGCCGGGCAGCGGCTGCAGGTAAATGGACAGCTCCAGCCGCTTCTTGTCGGACTCGCGGACCAGCATGGTGCGGACGAACTGGTAGTCGCGCAGCGGGGCGCTGGCGAACAGCAGCACGCGCAGCGCCTTCTTCTCGATCTTGACGATGGCCGGTTCCTTGGTGTGGAACTTCTCGTTGTTGATCTCGGCCGGGTCGCGGGCCACGCGCGGCACAAAGGACCAGTCGCCGACCTTGAACTCGGGCTTGGTCGATTTCTCCTCGGGCGGCTTCGGCTTCTCCGACGGCTTCTCCCCCGGCTTCGTCGTCGCCGGCTCGTCGGTCGGGATGTCGCCGTACTCGGCGGGGGTGATCGGGAACTCGACCTGGGCGCGCGGCAACTGGGTCCCCTTGAAGGTGACCTGTTTCTCGACGGTCTTGAACGGCTGGTCCTTCTTGGGGTCCGTGCCGGGCTTGAAGATGTCGAGAGAGACGGTGATGGTGCGGTCGTTCAGCCCGACGCCGGTGATGTCCACCGCGATCGGGAATGGATCCTCGGGGCGGGCCTTGTCGGGGCCGCGGACGTCAACGACCTCGATTCTCGTCTCCGGCCGGTCCTCGCCGACGACCACGACGAAGACCGGCACTTTGGCCCGCTTGGCCCGCTCGGCGAGGTCCTTGAACGCCTGCGGGCCGCCCTCGGTGCTGCGGCAGTCGGTGAAGATGACGATGCCCTGCGGCATGTTGTTGATTTCCTTGGACAGCACGTCCAGGGCCGACTGGCCGACGTTGGTGCTCTTGACGAGCCGCTCCAGCTTCTCCTTCCGCTCGCGGAACGCATTCTTCGCCTCGTCGTTGGCGTCCTCCGGGGGCTCAGCCTTGAGGTCGGGCTTGAGGAACCCGCTCAACGTGTCGGCGGCGAACACCTGGCCGGGCGCCAGTTGCTTGCCCGGATCGTGCATGCCCTCTTCCCACGCCTTGCGGTCCCAGAGCTGGCCGTCGCGGATCACGAGGTAGTCGTCGTCGAGGTAGGCCCCCCAGCGGTACATCGTGACGGGGTTGGTCTTCTGCAGTCGCTTGAAGAAGCCGTCCGGCGCCGACGGCTCGCCCAGGAAGGCGAGAACCTTGTCCTGGCGCGTGGGCCGCTTTTCCGGGGCGAGCCCCGGCACGACGGGGTCGTCCTGCTTGCCCATGCTACCCGTGACGTCGAAGGTGACGACCACCTTGGACTGCTGGCGTGTTTCCTCCCAATTTTGATAGGCGGGAAGGAGGAACACCACGGCGAGGGTGCCGTAGACGGCCAGGCGCAGGGCGGCCAGGAACGTCCCCCAGAACCAGCCGATGCTGTGGCCGTCGCGGACGTACATCCAGATGACGTAGACGACGCCGACGCTGAGGATGGCGAGGAGGACGATGAGCCAGGCTCGGCCCTGGACTTCGTGGCCGCCGACGGAGAAGCCCTCCGTGAGGCGGCGCCAGACGAATTCGCGATTTTCGTTCATGGGTCGGGTATCTCGCTCATTTTACGCCGCTTGCGGCTTCGCATGGCTTGCGAAGCCGCAAGCGGCTCGGGGTCCTCACGCCGCTTCCGTCGTCGGCACCGGGGTCCGGCCTTGCCCGGCGAGGCCCGCCGGTAGCTGCGCCTCGTTCCCCTTCAGGTGGAAGCTGAGATGCACCGCCAGCGCCTGCTCGATGATCAGGACGATGAGGATGACCAGGTACAGCCACGGCGCCTCCGACATGTCCTTGCGCTTCGGCGCCAGCAGGTCGGTGAGGCGCATGTCGGGCGTGATGAGCGCCACCTGATCGTTGGTCTGCCCGGAGCTGCCCTGCTCGAGCATGTCCTTGGCGGCGCGCTTGAGGTTCCCCTCGTTTTCGGTATCGACGTTGTAGACGAACGCCTCGTGGTAGGGCTGCGGCTCCTTGACCTCGCCAGGCCTGGGCTTGCCCTTGATATCGACGAAGTAAACGCCCGGCTCACGGGTCTTGGCGAAGGCGAAGTGGAGCTGCTTGTTCTCGTCCTCCTTGCCGGCGACCGTCTCCAACTCTTTCTCGCTGGCGTCCTCGCCAACCGCGGCGGGGGCGGCCCCCAGCTTCTCCTCGCCGGGCGCCTTCCGGAACGTAATCCTGGCCCGGTCCTGGGAGCCCTCGGCGTCGCGGACGATGTCCAGCGGGGTGCCGAGGGTGCGGCTACTTTCGTTGGTGGCGCTGGTCAGGTATTTCTGCAGGTTGAGCATGACGACCGGGTAGGTGGGCGAGGCCATGCCGCCGCCGGCCCAGTCGTTCCACGCCTTGCCTGCCGTCGTAAGGAAGACGACCGACTCCCCCTTGCCAAACTGCTTGGTCAGCACCAGCGGCTCGCCGTACATCGCCGTGGTGCGCAGGTCGGCCACCTGCTTGCGGAACGTCTCGTTCTCCGGCATGTCCCAGAATTCCTTCAGGTCCGGCGCCTTCTCCGGGTTCTTCGGGTCGCCGCGTTCGCTCAGGAACTGGTCCAGCGCGTTGGCCAGGGCGTAGAGCCCGTTATCGTACCCGCGCCGAATCGTGCCCCGGAACCGCTCCAGCGCCACCTGGAACTTGGCGAATTTCTCGTCCTTCGCCGCCTGGTCCAGCTGGCCGAGGATGGCGTTGACCGCGTCCTTGTACGTGGCCACATCGCTGCGGTTGGGCAGCGTCACCAGTTCGTGGACCTTGGTCGGGTCAGCGTTCCAGTGCAGGCGATTCTGCACCGGCCAGGCCGCGTCGATCATCAAAAACTTGAACACTTCCTTGACCTTCGGGTCGGCGACCTCGCGGAAGATCGGGTGCTGGTCGTCGCGGAAGAAGATCTGGTATTGGCCCTCGAACAGCCGTCCGAACCGCTCCTCGCCGCTGATGCGCTCGGGCTTCTTCTCCTCGAGCGGCACGGGGAAGATGCCGGCGCCCTTGGCGTAGAGCTTCTCGTTGTAGAACTTCGGCTTGACGTGGTCGCCGAGGAAGATGGCGACGTGGCCGCCCTGTTCGAGGTAGTCCTGCACCTTCTTCAGCGCCTTGTCGCTCAGGTCCGGCACGTCGAGGAGGTAGAGGCAGGGGAAGTTTTCCGACGTGAGGTCGAGGTTGTCGAGTTCCTCGCGGCTCTTGCTGACGACCTGGTAGCCCTTGGCGGTATCGACGAAGAGTTTCTGGAGGTAGTAGCCGTCCTTGCGGGCACCGTTGGGCTGGTCCTCGCTGCCGTCGATCATGAGGATCGGCACCTGCTGCTTGACCTGGATGACGGTGACGCGAATGTTGTCGTCGGGGATGCCGGACTCGTCCTTCTCCTGGATCGCGGCCGAGACGACGTTGTAATTGCTCTGGTTGAAGAGCAACTGGAAAAGGTGCTTGCTCTCCCCGGGCGGGAGGTCGATGAACGGCGGGGCTTCGGGGCGCTCTTCGCCGTTGACCTTCACTTTCAAGGAGACGTTCTTCTTATCGGCAGCCGAATAGTTCTTGACGGTGAGGGTGAACTGGACAGGCAGGTTCTCGGCGGTGAAGCGCGTCTCGGGCTGGAAGTCGCTGATGCCGATGTTGTCCTGGTGGATGGCGACGGCCTGGCGTTCACTACGGAAGCGGTAGGCCACGTCGAAGAGCAGCACCTTGCCGCCGCCGCGGGTGAAGTTGTCCAACTCCCCGTGGAGCTTATTGGCCTCGGGGCCGCTCCAGTCGCTCTCGCGCAGGTCGCTGACGAAGTGCAGGACGCGCTGGTGGTTGGCGTCGGTCAGCTTCTGCTCGATCGCCCAGCGGACCCCGTCGGCGGGTTTGACGTGCAGGCGCGACGGGTTGATGTCGTTGAGCTTCGACTCCAGCTTGTGGAACGTGTCGTTGTTCAGCCGTTCGTTGAACTTGATCTCGTCGAGGCTGGACAGGGTGACCAGGCGCAGGTTCTGCCTCGAGTTGGCCTTGAGGGCCTCCTTGGCGATCTCCAGCACCTTCTTTTTGCCGATGTCGAAGGAGGTCATTTCCTCCTTGGTGTTCTCGTCCTTGAAGCGGTCCTTCATGCTGAGGGTGTCGTCGAGGACGACGAGGTGATCGACGGGCTTCTCCTGCGGGCCGCCGAGGCCGCCGATGTAGCGGGCGACGAGGAAGCCGGCCAGGGCGACGAGGAGGCAGCGCAGGCCCAGCAGGATGAGCTGTTCGATGATCAGGCGGCGGCGGTTGCGCTTCTGCGACTTGAGGAGGAACTCCATCGCCGCCCAGCGGATGCGCTTGTAGCGCATGCGGTTGATCAGGTGGATGATGATCGGGGCGCTGATGAGCGCCGCGCCGGCGACCATGTACGCGGGATTGAGGAACAAGAGGTCCATGCGAGTGGTGCCTTTGGTGGATTTGATTTATCGTTTCGCGCTCGCGCCGCGAGCGCGAAACGATAAATCAAGCGGGCGCTACTTGCCGGCGTGGCCGCCCATCTTCGCCGAGGCGCGGATGGCCATGCGGTGGTGCAGGAACTTGCTCAGCACCGCGTCGAGGTAATCGCCGGTGCGGACCAGGGCGTAGTCGATGCCCAACCGCGTGCAGCCGCGCCGCACCTCGGTCAGGTACTCCTCCAGCG
>DATFNV010000294.1:0-15051 GCA_035266225.1 Gemmataceae bacterium | reverse complement strand
CTTCGAGCTGGCCTTCAGCCTGTCGAAGGGGCAGGAGGAGATTTCCGTCCGGCTGGACCGCTGCCGGCAGCTCGCCCCGCCGCCGCCCCCGCCGCCGCCGGTCGTCGTGGTCGTCCCGCCGCCGGTCGTCGTGGTGGTGCGGCCGCGCGTCGCCCTCTTCAACTTCCTGGTGGACGCACCCCCGGGGCGAGTGCCGGCCGGCTGCGACACCTGGGCCGCAGACCAGCTCGCCGGCTGTCTCGCCGCCCAGTACGAGGTCATCGACCGCGGTGAGGTGTGCTGGTGGATGGGGCGGCTCGGCATCACCATGCGCGACATCCTTTACGACGCGACGGCGCGGGCGGCGCTGGCCCAGTCGCTCAACGCCCGCTTCTTCGTCTTCGGCGGCATGAGGCACACCGCCAGCTTCGACGTGACCACGCACATGATCGATGCCCAGACCGGCACCCGGACCGGCGGCGGCGCCATCCACGTCCAGGACGCGGCGGAGATGAAATTGCGGATGCAGGAACTCGTCGATCAGACCAGCGGCACCCCGGCCCGGGCGAAGCAGTTGGCACAGGACGGCCGAGACTGCGAGAAGGCCGTGGACGACGCCCGCAAGCTGCTCCAGGCTGGCAAATACGCCGAGGCCGGCGCCGCCGCGAAGGCCGGCTTGCAGAAGTACCCCAGGAGCGTGGCCTTGCAGTCATTGCAGGCGCAGGCCGATCAGCAGGCGGCGAAGGCGCGTCTCGAAGAGGCACGGCGGCAGGAGGCGGCGCGGCAGGCGGGACAGGCCGAGGCCGCGCGCAAGCAGCAGCAGGAGTTGGCGAAGCAGGCCGAGGCGGCGCGCCTCCGCGCCCGGCAGGAGGCGAACAGCCGCGACGAGACTGCGAAGCGTACCCAGGAGGCCCAGAAGCAGCGTGCCTTCGACAACCTCGTGGCCCAGGCGCGTGCGGCGACAAGGGCCGGCAACCCGCGGCAGGCCGGCACGTTCTACTTTACCGCCCTGTCGCTGAAGTCGGACCCCACCGCCGCCCGCGAATTGGATCAGGCCATGACAGCCACCGCTCAAGCCGAGAAGGCCCAGGCCGACGCCGAGAAGGCACGGCAGGAGGCCGAGGCCAGGAAGCAACGCGAGGCGGAGCTGGCCGCCGCACGGGCCAGGGTCGATACGGAAAAGAAGCAGCGCGAGGCCGAGGCGGCGCAGAAGCAGCAGGCGCAGGAGGCACACGACGCCGCCGAGGTGGCCGGGCTGATCGATCAGGCGAAGGGCTTCCTCGCCAAAGGACAGTACGACGCCGCAATGGGCGCGCTGCAGACGGCCCGGCGGGTGAAGAAGTCGGACGAGGTCGAGAAGCTGGCGGCGCAGGTCCAGGAGGCGCACGCCCGGGCCGAGGCCCAAACGAAGAGCCAGCAGGCGAAGGCCGACCTGGAGAAGAAGCTCGCCGCGGACAAGGCGGCCCGCGACAAGGCCGACGCCGAGGCCAAACAGAAGCAGCAGCAGTACCAGGCGGCGCTCGCCCAGGCGCAGAAGGCGTTCGCCGAAAAGCGCTACGACGAGGCGACCGCCAAGTACGAGGAGGCCGGCAAGCTGTTCCGTACCGACGCGGTCCTGGGCGGCATCAAGCAGGCACAGGACGCCAAGGCTCACGACACCGGCGCCGCTGCGGACAAGGCCAAGCGACAGGCCGACTACGCCCATGCGATCCAGGCCGGCCGCGACGCCTGGGCGGCCCGGCGCTTCGACGACGCGGCCAGGGCGTTCGGCGACGCCCTCCGCATCCTGCCCGGCGACCGGGACGCGACGGCGTTCGAGCAGCAGGCGCTCAAGGCCCGCGACGACGCCAGAGCCGTGACTGACGCCGAGGCGCGGCGGAAGGCCGACGAGGAGAAGCGCCACGCCGATTACACGCGCCTGATGAACCAGGGTCAGACGGCACTGGCGGCGAAGCGCTACGCCGACGCGGTGAAGGCCTACGACGACGCCCTGCACGTGGTGCCCAACGACGGGGCAGCGACCAAGGGGCTGAAGGACGCGCAAACGGCGCTGGATGCGTCGAAGCTGCCGTCGCCGGAGTACACGCGGCAAATGGACGCGGCGGCGGGGCTGGAGAAGCAGCAAAAGTACGCCGACGCGGCCGCGGCCTACAAGGCGGTGCTGCGGGCGGTGCCCAACGACGCGAAGGCGATCAAGGGCGCCGACTTCGCGCAGCACGTGGCCGACGGTCAGGCGGCGTTGGCGGCGCGGAAGTTCCCCGACGCGGTGCGCGAGTTCGAGGCGGCGCTGAAGGTGCTCCCCGACAACGCCGACGCGACGGCCTTCCTCAAGCGCGCCAGGGAGGGGCGGCCGTAGGGGCAGATCGGACCCAGCCGCGGTATAACCTAGAGCGGTTCGCAAATGGATGGCGCACAGAGTAGCCCTCACGCTCCGCGTGAGGTGGCCTCCTCACGCGGAGCGTGAGGGCTACCCAAGAGCAAACCGCTCTAGGCTGGCATACTTGGGTGGCGAGCGTGAAGTCCTCCCTGCTTTTCGGGCCGAATCCGGATTAATGCGGTCCTCCCACCAGAAGGACCCGATAAATCGGGTCACTACCAGCACGCCGCGAGCGCGCTGGTAGTGACCGCATTGATGCGGCCCTCCCACCAGAAGGACCCGATAAATCGGGTCACTACCAGCGCGCTCGCGGCTCGACGTCGGTTTTCCAATGGCGATGGTATCGCCCCTCGGCCTTGAAGCGCCCCAGCAGTTCCACCTGGTGCTTCTCGTCCCGGCACGTCACCAGCACGTACCACGGCTCCTCCAGTGGCTCGCCTCTCATCTCCTTCCCCTTCGGCGGCGTCGCCGCGCATTCCTCCAGCGCCGCCCGCCACGCCTCCTCCAGTGCCTTCACATCGCAGTCGATTTCAGGACTGTCTTCACCGCGCGCGGCGCGTAGAATTAGAAGAATAATTCATGCTACTTCCTCTTGATATTAGCAATTCATCTGCTAGGATTTGAGGATGCAACTGGAATCGCTCAAGGTGTTCTGCGACGTGGCCCGCTGCCGCAGCGTCTCGCAGGCCGCCCAGCTCAACAGGATGACGCAGTCGGCGGCCTCGCAGACCTTGCGGCAGCTCGAGAAGCACCTGAACGTGCAACTGATCGACCGCTCCGTGCGCCCCTTGCAGCTGACGCCGCTGGGGCAGCACTTCTACGAACGCTGTCGCGAGCTGGTCGAGCAGTTCTACGAATTGGAGGCGTCGATCCGCAGCGCCGGGGCGGAGGTCGAGGCCACGGTCGAGGTGGCGGCCATTTACTCGGTCGGCCTGGGCGACATGGACAAGTACGTCGAGCGGTTCAAGGTCGAACAGCCTCACGCCCGCGTCCACATCGACTACCTGCACCCCGACCGGGTGTACGAGAAGGTGGCTGACGGGACCGCGGATTTCGGGCTGGTGTCGTTCCCCAAGCCGTCGCGCAAGTGGGAGGTCATCCCCTGGCGCGACGAGGAGATGGTGCTGGCCTGTGCCGCATCACACCCCCTGGCCGCCCGGCAGAGCATCCGCCCGGCCGAGTTGGCGGGCGAGAAATACGTCGCCTTCGACAAGGCGCTGACGATCCGGCGACAGATCGACAAGTTTTTGCGCGAACACGGGACGACGGTCGAGGTGGCCTGTGAGCTGGACAACGTCGAGAGCATCAAGAAGGCCGTCGAGGAGCTATCCGGCGTCGCCCTGCTGCCGGAGCCGACGCTGCGCCGCGAGGTGAGGTCCGGCGCGCTGGTCGCCCTGCCGCTGAGCGGGACGCGCCTGGTGCGCCCGCTCGGCATCATCCTGCGGCGGCAGCACAAGCTCGGCGCCACCGCCCTTCGCTTCATGGACCTGTTGCGGTCGGCGGGGGACCCGCACTCGCCCCGCCCCGACGGCAGACAGGCGCAACCCGGCCGCAACGGCGCGGCCCACGCTGAACGGTGATCGTTCCACGCACCCGTTGAGCGGCCGCCTCGATTTATCGTTTCGCGAAACGATGAATCCTTTTCAGGACCGCGAACCATGATCCAAACCCGCACCCCCGAGCCGCAGGGCCTGTACGACCCCCGGTACGAGCACGACGCCTGTGGTGTCGGCTTCGTGGTCGATCTGAAAGGGCGCAAGTCGCACGACATCGTCCGCCAGGCGCTGACGATCCTGAACAACCTGGAGCACCGCGGGGCGTGCGGCTGCGAGGTCAACACCGGCGACGGCGCCGGCATCCTCCTGCAGACGCCGCACGGCTTCCTGCAGAAGGTGTGCGAGCCGCTCAAGGTCCGCCTGCCGGCGCCCGGCGACTACGGCGTCGGCACGGTCTTCCTGCCGACCGACCCGCAGGAGCGCCGCCAGTGCGAGGGGATGTTCGAGAAGATCCTCCGCGACGAGGGGCAGCTCGTCCTCGGCTGGCGCACGGTGCCGACGCACAATACCGACATCGGACCGACCGCCCGCGCCTCGGAGCCGGTCATCCGACAGGTCTTCATCGGCCGGCAGGGGCGCGGCACCACCGCCGAGTTGCCGGACGAACTGGCCTTCGAGCGCAAGTTGTACGTCGTCCGCAAGCGCGTCGAGAACGAGGTGCGCAAGTCGCGTCTGCTGCAGCGCGGCATGTTCTACGTCCCGAGCCTCTCCTGCAAGACGCTCCTCTACAAGGGCATGCTCAACGCCCCGCAGGTGCTGGGGTATTTCCCCGACCTGCAGGACCCGGCCATCGAGTCGGCCCTGGCCCTGGTCCACTCACGCTTCAGCACCAACACCTTCCCGAGCTGGGCCCGCGCCCACCCCTACCGCTACCTGGCGCACAACGGCGAGATCAACACCCTGCGCGGCAACGTCAACTGGATGCACGCCCGCGAAAGCATGCTCCGCTCGGAATTGTTCGGCGACGACCTCAAGAAGATCTTCCCCATCATCGACGAGAGCGGCAGCGATTCGGCGATGTTCGACAACGCCCTGGAACTGCTGGTGCTGTCGGGCCGGTCGCTGCCGCACGCGGTCATGATGATGATCCCCGAGCCCTGGGCCGCCGACCCGCACATGAGCCCCCAGAAGCGCGCCTTCTACGAGTACCACTCCTGCCTGATGGAGCCGTGGGACGGGCCGGCGTCGATCGCCTTCACCGACGGGATTCGCATCGGGGCCGTGCTGGACCGCAACGGCCTGCGCCCGTCACGCTATTACGTCACCAAGGACGGCCTGGTCATCATGGCCAGCGAGGTCGGCGTCCTTGACGTGGCCCCGGAGCGCGTCGAGTACAAGGGGCGGTTGCAGCCGGGCCGCATGTTCCTGGTCGATATCGAGCAGGGCCGCATCATCGGCGACGAGGAGCTGAAGCACAAGATCGCCACCGAGAAGCCCTACGCCGAATGGCTCCGCGACAACCTGGTGTCATTGGAGGAATTACCCGAGGGGCCAAGTCCTCACGACGCCGACCACGACACCGTGCTGCAGCGGCACCAGGCCTTCGGCTACACGACGGAGGACCTGCGCATCCTGATGGCGCCGATGGCCCAGGACGGCAACGAGGCCGTCGGCTCGATGGGCAACGACGCGGCCCTGGCGGTGCTCTCGGACCGGCCGCAGCTGCTCTACAACTACTTCAAGCAGCTCTTCGCCCAGGTGACCAACCCGCCGGTGGACTGCATCCGCGAAGAGATCATCATGTCGATGGAGACGACCATCGGCGCCGAGGCGAACCTGCTGGAACCGGGGCCGCGCTCCGCCCGGCAGATCAAGACGCCCTCGCCGATCCTGAAGAACGCGGAGTTGGACAAGCTGCGGCAGCTGGACGGGACCGGCCTGGGCTCGTTCAAGTCGGTGACGCTGCCGATCACTTACCCGATCCGCGACGGCGTCAAGGGGCTGGAGCGGGCGCTCAACGCCCTGTGCCGCCAGGCGAGCGCCGCCATCGCCACGCGGCACGACTTCGTCATCCTGTCCGACCGTGGCATCAACCGCAACGACGCGCCGATCCCGGCGCTGCTGGCGGTGGCCGCGGTGCATCACCACCTGATCCGCGAGGGGACGCGCACCAAGGTCGGGTTGGTCCTCGAGTCGGGCGAGCCGCGCGAGGTGCATCACTTCGCCCTGCTCATCGGCTACGGGGCCGGCGCCATCAACCCCTACCTGGCCTTCGAGACTATTGAAGATATGATCGAGGAAGGTCACCTCAAGAACATCGACCACGCCAAGGCGGTCAAGCAGTACGTCAAGGCGATCAACAAGGGCGTCCTCAAGGTCATGTCCAAGATGGGCATCTCGACCGCCCAGAGCTACTGCGGCGCTCAGATCTTCGAGGCCATCGGCCTGAACAAGGACCTGGTCGATAAGTACTTCACCTGGACGTCGTCGCGCGTCGGCGGCATCGGCATCGACGTGATTCACGAGGAGGTCAAGGCCCGCCACCAGCGCGCCTACGCCGAGCGCCAGACCAACGGCCACACCCTGGACGTCGGCGGCCACTACCAGTGGCGCCGCGAGGGCGAGGCGCACCTGTTCAACCCGGAAACGGTCCACAAACTCCAGCACGCCTGCCGCACCGGCAACTACGACGTCTTCAAGCAGTACACCAAGCTCATCGACGACCAGTCGAAGCGCCTTTGCACGCTGCGCGGGCTGATCGAGCTGAAGTTCGCCGAGACGCCGCTGCCCATCGACGAGGTCGAGCCGGTCGAGTCGATCATGCGCCGCTTCAAGTCGGGGGCGATGTCGTACGGCTCGATCAGCAAGGAGGCGCACGAGACGCTGGCCGTCGCCATGAACCGCATCGGCGGCAAGAGCAACACCGGCGAGGGCGGCGAGGATTCGGCGCGCTACGTCGCGGAGCCCAACGGCGACTCGAAGAACAGCGCCATCAAGCAGGTGGCGTCGGGCCGCTTCGGCGTGACCAGCGAGTACCTGGTCATGGCCCGGGAGCTGCAGATCAAGATGGCGCAGGGGGCCAAGCCCGGCGAGGGCGGGCAGCTGCCCGGCCACAAGGTCTACCCGTGGATCGCCAAGGTGCGCTACTCGACGCCGGGCGTCGGCCTGATCTCGCCGCCGCCGCACCACGACATCTACTCCATCGAGGATTTGGCGGAGCTGATTCACGACCTGAAGAACGCCAACCACAAGGCCCGCATCAGCGTGAAGCTGGTGGCCGAGGTCGGCGTCGGCACGATCGCCGCCGGTGTGGCCAAGGCGCACGCCGACGTGGTGCTGATCAGTGGGCACGACGGCGGCACCGGCGCCTCGCCGCAGACGAGCATCAAGCACGCGGGCGCCCCGTGGGAATTGGGCCTGGCGGAGACGCACCAGACGCTGGTGCTCAACGACCTGCGCTCGCGCATCGTGGTCGAGGTGGACGGCCAGCTGAAGACGGGTCGCGACGTGGTCATCGGGGCGATGCTCGGGGCGGAAGAGTTCGGCTTCGCGACGGCGCCGCTGGTGGCGCTGGGCTGCATCATGATGCGCGTCTGCCACCTGAACACCTGCCCGGTCGGCGTGGCGACGCAGGACCCGAAGCTGCGAGCCAAGTTCGCCGGCAAGCCGGAGCACGCCGTCAACTTCATGCGCATGATCGCCCAGGAGGTGCGCGAGCTGATGGCCCGCCTGGGCTTCCGCACCCTCGAGGAGATGGTCGGCCACACCGAGCGCCTGGAGACGAACAAGGTGATCGCCCACTACAAGGCGAAGGGGCTGGACTTCACGTCGATCTTCTACCAGCCGCCGGTTCCGGAGAGCGTGGGTCGGTATTGTACTATTCCGCAGGATCACGGGCTGGACCGGGCGCTCGACCGGACGACGCTGCTGCCCTTGTGCCGGCCGGCGCTGGAGCGCGGCGAGAAGGTCGAGGCGGTGCTGCCGATCCGCAACATCAACCGCGTGGTGGGGACGATCCTCGGCAGCGAGGTGACGCGCCGCCACGGGGCGAAGGGGTTGCCGGAGGACACGATCAAGCTGCACTTCCGCGGCTCG
Source organism: Gemmataceae bacterium (assembly GCA_035266225.1). Taxonomy (GTDB): domain Bacteria; phylum Planctomycetota; class Planctomycetia; order Gemmatales; family Gemmataceae; genus DATFNV01. The sequence goes on along the minus strand of DATFNV010000294.1, from coordinate 7,104 downwards.
GCGGGGCAGAGCTTCGGGGCGTTCGTGCCGCGCGGGGTGACGCTGACCCTGGAGGGGGACGCCAACGACTACCTGGGCAAGGGGCTGTCGGGGGGCAAGATCCTCGTCTACCCGCCGAAGGGCTCGACGTTCCGGGCGATGGACAACGTCATCACCGGCAACGTGGCGCTGTACGGGGCGACCTCCGGCGAGGTACACATCCGCGGCATGGCGGGCGAGCGCTTCGGGGTGCGCAACAGCGGGGTGAGCGCGGTGGTGCTGGCGGTCGGCGACCACGGCTGCGAGTACATGACCGGCGGCCGGGTGGTGGTGCTGGGGCCGACCGGCAAGAATTTTGCGGCCGGCATGTCGGGCGGCGTCGCCTACGTCTACGACGAGGACGGCAGCTTCCCGAAGAAGTGCAACATGGAGATGGTGAAGCTGTACCCACTGGAGGAAGAGGAGGACGTGGCCGAGGTGCAGGCGCTGTTGCAGAAGTTCTACGAGTACACTGGCAGCGAACGGCCGTGGCGGATGCTGCAGCGCTGGGAGGAGCATGGGCCGCGGTTCGTCAAGGTGTACCCCAACGACTACCGGCGCGTGCTGGAGACGCAGAAGCGGTTCAAGGCGCAGGGGCTGCCGGACGAAGAGGCGATCATGGCGGCGTTCGAGGAGAACGCGCACGACCTGGCGCGGGCGGGGGGGAAGTGAAAGGATGCAGGGCAAGGCACCCTCGGCGGAGGCAATTCCATGACTGATGGGACGATTTACCTGCTGGAAGAATTGCAGAGAGCAGCAATCGATACGAGCACGCTGCAGGTGCTGCCCACCGGCTCCGCCGAGACGTACTACCTACTTCCCACCCCGGGCGTTCGGGCCATAGAAGTTTGGACGAGACTGCACGAACTGGTCTCGCACACGGCCTATTGGCCAGTCCTTATCGGCGATGATGAATATCTTGATGGCTGGCGGGAGCATATAGGATCCTTGGAGTTCGGCACGACGAAGGAAATCCTTGACAGGGCTGTGAATATCGATCCGGCGCAATGGTTTGCCCAGAGTCATGAAGAATTCGTTGACGAAGTCCTCGAGTTTGGCGGCGAGTTGTACTTCCCCTTGGCCGATGAGTCACTTGGTAGCCGCGAGGAATTCCGAGGCATCATTCGTGGGCCATGGCCCGAACAATCGAGTCCGAACCACGGATTCCTGATACCGCAGGACTTCGTGACGAACAAGCCTTTACAAAAAGTGAACGTGGCCTTGGTGCCAACCCGCGTGTCTTGGCATGTGCCTGCCTACCTGCGCTTTGGCGGCTGGAATGAGTGTCCCAGTCCGGAGGTGCATGTCGCCTTGATGAGGCTGTGGCAGGAGCGCTTCGGCGCGGAAGTTGTTGGCATCACGCGCGATGTGGTGGAAATGCGAGTAGAGCGTCCTCCAACGAACAAGGTAGATGCCCTGCGTCTGGCCAAACAGCAATACCTCTATTGCCAAGACATTGTGGACCAAGGCACTCAAACGCTGGAGTCACTGGCGGCGGTTCTGCTGGGTGGCACGTCGTGGTTCTTCTGGTGGGATTAAGACTCCACGGGTAAATATATGGGCAAGCCGACCGGATTCATGGACTACCCCCGCGAGCTGCCGCTCGACCGGCCGCCGGCCGAGCGCGTCGCCGACTGGGACGAGTTCCACGACCACGCCGAGGAAACCATGCTGCGCAAGCAGGGCGCCCGCTGCATGGACTGCGGCGTGCCGTTCTGCCACACCGGCTCCCTCCTCGAAGGGATGGCGTCCGGGTGCCCCATCAACAACCTCATTCCCGAGTGGAACGATCTCGTTTACCGCGGGCTGTGGAAGGAAGCGCTGGAGCGGCTGCACAAGACCAACAACTTCCCCGAATTCACCGGCCGCGTCTGCCCCGCCCCGTGCGAGGGATCGTGCGTCCTCGGCATCAACGAGCCGGCCGTTACCATCAAGACCATCGAGTGTGCCATCGTCGATAGAGGCTTCGAGGAGGGCTGGGTCGTTGCCGAGCCGCCGGCGGTCCGCACCGGCAAGAAGGTCGCCGTTGTCGGCTCCGGCCCGTCCGGTTTGGCCTGCGCCGCCCAGCTCAACAAGGCCGGCCACTGGGTCACCGTGTTCGAGCGCGCCGACCGCGTCGGCGGTTTGCTGATGTACGGCATCCCCAACATGAAGCTCGACAAGCACCTCGTCCAGCGGCGCGTCGATCTGCTGGCCGCGGAGGGGATCACCTTCCTCACCGGCTGCGAAGTCGGCAAGGACTACGCCGCCGACAAATTGATGGCCGACTTCGACGCGGTCGTGCTCTGCGGCGGCGCCACCAAGCCGAACGATTTCTTCACCAGGACCGAGGGGCGGAATCTCAAGGGCATCCACTTCGCGATGGAGTTCCTGCACGCCAACACCAAGAGCCTGCTCGACAGCCGCCACGCCGACGGCCATTACATCTCTGCGAAGGACAAGGACGTGATCGTCATCGGCGGCGGCGACACCGGCACCGACTGCGTCGGCACGGCGCTGCGGCACGGCTGCAAGAGTCTGCTGCAACTGGAAATCGTGCCGCGGCCGCCGCTGGAACGCGCCGCGGACAACCCCTGGCCGCAGTGGCCGAAGGTCTACCGCCTCGACTACGGGCAGGAGGAGGCCAAGGCGCTGTGGGGCGACGACCCGCGCCGCTACGCCGTCCAGACGACGAGGTTCCTCGGCGACGACAACGGCCATCTCCGGGCGATCGAGACGGTGGAGGTCGAGTGGGTCAAGAACAACGGCCGGGCGGCGCCGCGGAACGTCCCCGGCAGCGAGAAAGTGCTGTCGGCGCAGCTCCTCCTGCTGGCGCTGGGCTTCTCCGGCCCGGAGAATCAACTCCTCGACGGGCTCGGCGTGGAAAAGGACCCGCGTTCCAACGCGAAGGCGGACCACGGCAAGTTCCAGACCAGCGTCAAGAAGGTCTTCGCCGCCGGCGACATGCGGCGCGGACAGAGCCTGGTCGTGTGGGCGATCAACGAAGGCCGCGGCGCGGCGCGCGAGTGCGACCGCTTCCTCATGGGCGAGACGGCGCTGCCGTGACGGCCAAGCACCCACGGATAGGGCTCGTGGCGGGTGGAGTCCTCCGAGCGCAATCATGGGGTGCTGAGGAGGTCTTGCCAGTCCGTCGCGTCAAACATGCGCTCCTCGAGCCGGTGGAGTCGTTCCAGGTCCGTGATGGCAGTCAACTTCGCGCTGATTGACTCACCCGGGGCGCCGAAGCGCTTCTGTCCCAGGCGCAGAACGACGCTCCTGGCTTCCTCTTCCCGCCCCTCGTCGATGATGGCCATGTAGGTGTCGGAATCTCTCATCTTGCGGACTCCTCGAAAGACCTGCCGGGCGATGGTGCGGCTGACCCGCAGCCCGGTCAACACGAATGCCGCCGTCAGCAACTTGCGCCCCTGGTCCTGCGGCGCATCCCGATCGATGCGCTCGATCAGTCGTTGGGCCACGGCGACCAGCGCGTCCTCCGCCGGCACGCCTTGGGGCAGCGCGGCCAGCATCGCCAGCGGGGTCGTGCCCAGCGGGCCGGCAAGCAGCTTGTCCGCCGGCCACTCCCAGAGGCGCACCACCTCGTAGCCGAAGTTCATGCTACCACGGCCTGGACGCGCGGCATAGCTCACGGCGCCGTTGAGGTTGGAGTGCGCCGCCTGCGGCCGCAGCAGGATGACGATGCTGTGGACCGGGACGTGGTAGTCGGCGTACAGGAGCGCGTTGTAGACCAGGACGTCGGCGTGCTTCCAGGCCGCGGCGCTGGACTGGAAGTCAAGGTGCATAACCTCCGCCAACGGGTCGCCGACGCCGAGGACGAGGTCGGCCGCAGTCGTGACCGTGGACAGATCGACGTTGAGCAGGGCGACGGCGCCGGCGGGCGGCTGGTCGAAGGTGGTGAGGAAGTCGGCCGGGCCGTCGCGGCCGAGATCCTTCAGCGTCGCGTCGAAGGGCAGTGACATGGCGGGGTTCCTCCTGCGAGGAGTCTACCCGCAAGGCCGCCCAAGGAACAAGGGGGATGCATGATGCCGATCGGGGGCGGCCGACGCTGGGGGTCGGCTGCCGTATAGTGGACCCCGAAAACTGGACAGCCGACTAAGCTACTGACGGCAGTCCAGGAAAGGGGAAAGCGATGGCACGTAAGCCGAAGGCTCATGCGGCAGCGTTCAAGGCCCAGGTGGCCCTGGCGGCCCTCAAGGGGGACAAGACGGTCAACGAGCTGGCCAGCCAGCACGCCGTCCACCCCACCTTGATCCACGCCTGGAAGAAGCAGCTCCTGGCCGGCGCCGAGGGCCTGTTCAGCAACGGCAGCAAGGCCGCTGCCCAAGACCACGAGGCCGTCCAGGCCCAGCTCTACGAGCAGATCGGCCGCCTCAAAATGGAGCTGGATTGGCTCAAAAAAAAGCTGCCAGCCTCGGCTGATGCCCAGCGGGCGCTGGTCGAGGTCGGCCACCCGGAGTTGAGCATCGGCCGGCAGTGCGAATTGCTGGGGCTGGCCCGCTCCAGCTTCTACTACGAACCGGCCGCGGAGACGGCGGAGAACCTGGCGCTGATGCGACTGATCGACCAGCGCTACACGGACTGCCCGTTCTACGGCAGCCCGAAGATGACGATCTGGCTGCGCGGCGTGGGGCACGAGGTCAACCGCAAGCGGCTGCGGCGGGCTGATGCGGCTGATGGGCCTGGAGGCCGTCTACCCCAAGCCGCATTTGTCGGCCGCCGGCCAGGGCGAGGAGCATCGAGCGGGACTGATTGCTCGGAAGACGAGAATGATCTCGCTGTTCCCCCTTGTGCAGCGAAGCGGAGCAGCACGGGAATGGCAGTGGGCGTGGACTCACGAGAGCACACCGCGCCTGAACCCCATTCAGTGCTGCCTACGAGGGGACTGGATTGTAAGGGTTGTGCGTCGTGGCACTTACGACGACCACTTTGTCGAAATACTAGGCGCGAATTCCAGGGTTTCAAGGCGATTTTCGGGGGTTTCAGGCCGAAGCCTGCCCGAAGCCTGCCCCAGTGGCCTGGGTGAACGAAACCAGGCTGCATCCATTCCCAGTGGCAGGAGGTTTGAAGCAGTTACCTACTGGTGGGTATCCCCGGAAGGATGTGGAAGAGAGCACCCGCTCGACAGCTCAATAGTCGGCGTGACTCTATCTTCTTGTTCTAAAAGGTCTTACGACGATTGTGGACCGTTCCGACACGGTCTATGCTTTCCACATTTTATGCTGTTGTTCCTTGGTTTCCAGGGATTCTCTGGCAAATAGTCTGGCATTCTCTGGCAGCGCGTCCTCCCCAAGGGGCAACTCCGTTCCACGCCGAGACACCTGTCCGAGTGACCCGGGCTGACGCTGGTCCCGGAGGACTGCAAGTACAGCGAAGCCGTGCAGAGCGGGGTGTCTCTGCCCTGCTGATCAAACCACAGACCCAACGACTTGACGCTTCCCACGTTTTTCCAGGGTTACAGGGTAAGAGCAGTATTCCCACAGGTTCAACTGCCCTTACCGCCCTGCCCGCCGCTCGGTGTTCACGAACCAAGGAGCGCAAGCTCGTAGCAGTACTTCGTTATGGAGAAGCATATGCCTGCCGACAAGGCGCTGCAATCGATCACCAAATCCGTCAGTCCGTCGAGCGCCAGCCGGTTTCTCAGTAAGTTAATGACCCGCCGACTCCCGACCGGAGCATTATCGACCGCGTCGAATACGTCGAACCTCTCCACGACTGATCCGGGCAACAGGGCGCGTAGTCTTCCGTCATTCGCATCCGCGGAACTCATCAGCACCGCGGGGGGGGACGGCCGCTCTTCGCGCAGGAATAGCCCGCGCACCCGGCCAGGAGCGATCCGGGAGAGTGATTCCGGCACTCTCGCCGAGCGGGGGTCAAACCCAGCTCCCGCGATCAGTCCGACCTGCCGGTCCAGACCGCCGAAGTACTCGCCCATGAAGCCCTCCGCTGCCGCACCCCTGTGGTTGACGCAGCGGTCCCACCGGAGGTGCCGAATCATTCGGACGTCTCCTTCGTAAATTCTCCGAGCAGGGCGGCGTTTCCTTCGATGAATCCGCCCCGTTTGAGAGTCAGGCCGAATTTCAACAGTGCGACCCCTCCGAGTTCGAGAAGGCACCACTCCTTGTTCTTGCAGGAATGGTTGGGGACGAGCGTGATTGCGTTGTACGCCACCGCGAACTGCAATGTCCTGGCCGTCTCCGAGGCGGAGTGGGCCAACGTGTCGAACTCGGCTTGTGGAATGCCGAACGCATTGGCGATAACAGCCCCGTTTGGCTCAAGCGACTTCCTCAGGCACAACTCGGCGATGCGGTGAACGACTCGCCGAACGGCGGATTCCTGTGGGTAATCCCACTTCTCCATGATCCTTGCCCCCCGCTCTCGCAACAGTTTGTGCTGCGTGGACGGGGTCAGAGAGGGCGGCTTCGAGCGTGCCAACTGTGTCGCGACCGCCTCGACAAGGTCAGCGGCAAGTCTGAGGAACAATTCCGCGTTTTCCGAACTGGCGTCGCACAGATTATCGATGCCATAGTAGTAAGGGCGGTCGTACTCGTGGAAGAGTTGGAAGATGGCGGCTTCGTATACGGATGCGTTCGCCGCGACGGCGATTGAGGGTTCGTTGTTTTCCTCCTCCTCTTCCGAGAACAGGGAGGCTACGGCCGGCCCGCGCCGAACGTCGTAACGGTGCATCATGACGCGGAGCATCCCCAATGCCACGTCGTGAGGCGGCAACGACTTCCCCCCCCAGTACTCCTCGATTTGCTTCTCGAAGGCCGCTCGCTGCTGAGGCGGGACGCGATTGCGCTTCTGCGTCGCATCGACGCGCTCTTCGAGGTCTCGCAGCTTGCCTGGGGTAAGCCCGACCTCCTCCTCCCTGAGCAGATTCCCTAACACAGTCAGCCCTTTTTCGTTGAGCAATGGCATGCGGCGGAGGTAACGAGTTGCCATATCCTTCGCTAGTTCTACTGTAACCGATTCGCAGACCCGTGAAATGCTGAGCCTGAGCATTACACCTGAGAAACTCGAGGAAGACCGAGCATGAGCTTGAGCATCCCCACTACCGTTGAGGTTGTGTTACCGTGATGATGGCTCAAG
>DATFNV010000293.1:0-4607 GCA_035266225.1 Gemmataceae bacterium | reverse complement strand
AAACAAGAAAGAGGATAGCAATGTCGAAGCGAGTGCAGGTCTTCCTGGTCGGCGCGGTGTGCTTCCTGATGGGCTGCCTGGTGGCCCAGCAGCTGCCGTTCGTCTGCGCCCAGGACACCAAGGGGCCGAAGTGGCTGCACGGGCTGGAGTTCAAAGTCCGCAAGGCCGGCGAGCCCGACTTCGGGCCCACCACCAAGAAGTACGGCATCGAGGTCTTCCGCGACGAGAACAACGGCAACCTGGTCTACATCTCCGAGACCGGCGACATCGCCGTCGTGCCGGCGAAGTGATCCCATCGTCCCACGGATCGTTTGGAAACGGTATCAACAACCCTCTCGCCGCTTGCGGCTTCGCAGCAACGATTGCGAAGCCGCAAGCGGCGAAGGGGGCGAATCATGAAGCATCACGCGACCGACGGCGGAACGCTCGAGCTGACCGGCGACGGCCTGACCCTCGACGACGCCGAGCACGTCCTCCGCGGTTCCGTCGAGCGCCTCACCCTGGCTCCCGCCGCCCGCAAGCGCGTGGAGAAGGCCCGCCGCGCCCTCGAATCCCTCGTGGCGACGGGTGCCACCATCTACGGCGTCAACACCGGCTTCGGCAAGCTGTCCAACCAGCGCATCGAGCCCGACGAAGTGCTGGCCCTCCAGGAAAACCTCCTGCGTAGTCACGCCGTCGGCATGGGCCCGCTGCTGAGCCTCGGCGTCAGCCGCCTGGCGCTGGCCCTGCGCATCCAGGCGCTGGCCAAGGGCTTCTCCGGCGTGACGGCGGAATTGATCGAGACACTTCTCGAGATGTACAACCGCGGGGTCGTGCCCGCGATCCCCGAGCAGGGCAGCGTCGGCGCCAGCGGCGACCTGGCGCCCCTGGCCCACCTGGCGCTGGTCACGATGGGCGAAGGCTACGCTTTCGTCACGAAGCTGAGCCGCGAGGCTCCGGCGAGCGCTCGCCTCAAGCCGCTCAGCGGCCGCGCCGCCCTTCGCCGGGCTCATCTGAAGCCGCACCGCCCGCTGGCCAAGGAGGGGCTGTCGCTCATCAACGGCACACAAATCAGCACGGCCCTCCTCGCCGAGGCCCTCGTCCGCGCCTGGCACCTGGCGAAGGTCGCCGACGTCGCCGGCGCCTTGACCGTCGAGGCGACCAAGAGTTCGCTGCGCCCCTTCGACGCGCGCATCCAGGCGATCCGGCCGCACCCCGGTCAGGTGGCGTGCGCCGCCAACCTGCGCCGCCTGCTGGCCGCGAGTGAGGTGATGGCGTCGCACGCCGAGTGCAGCAAGGTGCAGGACGCCTACAGCCTGCGCTGCATGCCGCAGGTCCACGGCACCCTGCGCGACGCTCTCTCTCACGTTACGCGAGTGGTGGAGTGCGAGATGAACTCGGCGACCGACAACCCGCTGGTCTTCGCCGACGAGCGCGAAGTGCTGTCCGGCGGCAACTTCCACGCCCAGCCGATCGCCCTGGCCGCCGACCTCGTCGCCGCCGCCGTGGCCGACCTGTCGAGCATTTCCGAGCGCCGGGTGGAGAACCTCGTCAACCCGGACCTGAGCGGCCTGCCCGGATTCCTCACGCCGCACCCGGGGCTCAACTCGGGCATGATGCTGGTGCAGGTGCTGGCGGCGGCGCTGGTGTCGGAGAACAAGGCGGCGGCTTTCCCGGCGAGCGTCGATTCGATCCCGACCTCCGCCAACCGCGAAGACCACGTGTCGATGGCCACGGCGGCGGCGCGCAAGGCGCGGACGGTGGTGACCAACGCGACGCGGGTGCTGGCCTGCGAGGTGCTGTGTGCGGCCCAGGGACTGGAGTTCCACCGGCCGCTCAAGGCCGGGAAGGGGGCGGAGGCGGCGTATCAGCACGTCCGCCAACACGTCCGCCCGCTGGGCCGCGACCGTACCCTGCACCGCGACCTGGAGACGGTCGAACGGCTGATCCGCTCGGGAAGTCTGCTGGCGGCGGTCGAGGCGGCGTGCGGGCCGCTGGAGTAAGAGTGAGTTGCGGAAGCCGCAAGCGGCTTCCGCAACTCACTCTACGTCCTTCCCCCAACGTTCAGCGATTTTTCTTGCTTCCGGATTGCCGGCGCTTCACAATAACATTCTCGAATAAGGCCAGAGACCCGACCCCATCCCGCGCCCGGGAGTCGCCATGGCGTTCGTCGCGCTATGCAGCTTCTGTCGTCTGATCCTCCGGGGAGTTCCCGACGATCGCCTCGGGAGCAGCGTGGAATGCCCGCGCTGTCGCAACAGCTTCACGCTTGCGCCGGTCGCCAACCCCGAGGCGGTGATGGCTCGCGTGCGCCGGGTGCTCCCCCATCCCCCGCCGCCCGCGGCGCCCGCCACCGCTGTCGAGGAGCCGGTTTCGCCGCCGCGGACTGCCGTCGCAGAAGCGACCGCAGCAAAGTCGGTTCCCGCGGACGAGCAGCTCCAGGACGATCCTCCCGTGCTCGCCCCTCCCGTGGCCGAGGAAGTTCCCGAGGCAACGCCGCATCCAGTCCCCGTTCCCGGCTTCCCCAACTACCCGGGCCTTGCTTCCTTCCTGCTGGGGTGCTCCGCCTTCCTGGCGGGCGGGGTGTTGCACGCGGGGTTGGCCACCCTGGCGCTCGGCCTCGTCGGCCTGTTGCTCGGCATCATCGGGCTCATTTTTTCCTCGCTGACTCGGACCCGCCGCGCCCTCCCGGCAGCGGGGCTCGCGGTGAGCTTGCCGGCCTTGCTCCTTCCCGTCCTCGTCCCCAGCTGGCTGGGCCTCAACCCGCTGAGCGATCCGCCGAGGCCGACCAACCGCGCGGGCGAGGCTGTCATCTCGCTGAGCAATCGCGGTGGCCTCCGGCGTGCGACGGAGGGGGAAACGCTCTGGGCCGATGCCAGCCGGGACGCGCTGCATCACGGAGACGTTCGCCTCCGCGTCAGCTCGGCTCGGGTGGGACCGGCTGACTTCATGCCGGTGCCGGGCCAGGAGCCTCCGCTCGACCGCTGCCTGCTGATCGGCCTGCGCCTCACGAACGCCGGGGTCACCCGCAAGATGAGCTACGCCGGTTGGGGCGGCGGCGACCCGGCGCAGGGTCAGCCCGTCCTGCGCGACAACCAGGGCAAGACTTACGCGGCCAAGACGTTCGGCCCCGGCTGGGTCGTCAAGGGCCGCGCCAGGGACGCGACCATCCCGCCGGGGAAATTCCTCGACGACGTGCTGGCCTTCGAGGCCCCGCCCGGGACCATCGACTACCTCCGCCTGGAACTCCCCGCCGCGGCGGTCGGCGCTGAGGGCAAGCTCCAGATGGAGATCCCCAAACACATGATCGCCTTCCGCTGATCCCCGCAGGACGTCCCTTTCTTCAGGAGGTGTCGCATGTCCTCGTTTTCTGCCGGCCGCCGGCGCGGCGGCTTCACGCTGGTGGAATTGCTCGTGGTCATCGGCAGCGTCGCGCTGCTGATGGGCCTGCTGCTGCCGGCCGTCCAGAAGGTGCGCGAGGCCGCCAACCGCATCAGCTGCGGCAACAACCTGCATCAACTCAGCATGGCGATGCACCACTACCACCACGACAACGAGCACCTGCCGCCGCGCTGCCTCAGGGACAACGGAGCCACCTGGGCCGTGCTGATCTTCCCTTACATGGAGCAGGACAACCTCTTCCTGCGCTGGGACCTGTCGCGCAGCTACTACGAGCAGAGCGACGTGGCCCGCCAGGGCTCGCTGCGGAACTACTTCTGCCCGAGCCGGCGCACCGCCGAGACGGCGGGCTACAGCATCTCGGGCGACCAGCGCTGGCTGGGCGGCGACAACTATGGCCCCCACGTGCCGGGCGCGCTCAGCGACTACGCCGCCTGTCTGGGTCGCTCGGCCTTCGTCTGAATCGAGTCCTCGGACGGCAGCTTCCTCCAGTTGGGAGGTGGATGTGTGAAATTTGCCGACATCACCGATGGGCTGAGCAACACGTTATTGGTGGGCGAGAAGCACGTGCCCCTGGGACACTTCGGCGAGGGGCCGCTCGACAGCTCGTTCTATAACGGCGACTACTTCCTCAGTCACTCCCGCCCCGCCGGCCCGGATTACCCCCTCGCCCAGACGCTTACTGAGATCACCCCGGTCTTCGGCAGCTACCACACCGTCAGCGTCCAGTTCGGGTTCTGCGACGGTAGCGTCCGGCCGTTGCCCCGGCCCATCAGCCCAGTCACTTTGGGGTTGCTGGCCAGCATCAACGACGGGCAGCCCATCCCCGACGATTGGGAGCAACCATGAGCCGCTTGCGGCTTAGCGTTCGCGCCATCCCTGTTGGCGCGAACGCTAAGCCGCAAGCGGCTCGCCCTCTCATAGCGTCCACGGCTTGCGGTACTGGCGGCGCAGGTACTTCTCGGCCTCGGGGCAGTTGGTCGCCTTGAGGTCCTTGGCGTCCCACTCCAGCGGCTTGCCCACGCGGTAGGAAACGGCGCCGAGCAGCACCGCCTCGGTGAGCGCCCCCGCGTAGTCGAAGTTGCACGTCGTCTTCAGGTCGCCGCTCTTGCACGCCTCGACCCATTCCTTGTGGTGGCCGACCGAATCGCGGATCGTCGGCTTGGGCGGCACGAAGCCCTCGAACTCCTTCTCGGGGAGGAGTTTCCTCGCGGTGTAGCCGGCGAGCA
>DATFNV010000292.1:0-16149 GCA_035266225.1 Gemmataceae bacterium | reverse complement strand
GGGGTGTCGCGTCTGGAAGGCGTGAAGGAAGCTCGACCCCTGCTGGCTCGCCCGGCAGGTGAAGCAGGTCGCCGGCTAAAGGGGGACGCGGAAAAGCCTTTTCTTCCTCCCGTTCTAGCCGGCGACCTGCTTCACCTGCCGGGCAAGCCGGCAGGGGTCGCGGGACGATGATCTCGTCGGCCGGTTAGCCGGCGACCTTCTTCACCTGCCGGGCAAGCCGGCAGGGGTCGATCTTCCTCACCGCTGATGCTACGTGTCAAGAAAACTCCCGTTTAGCCGCGACCCGCAGGGGAGCGCTGTCGAGCGCACCCCTGCGGGTCGCGGCTAAACGGACAACCTGGAATCACTCCGGGTCGCCGATGAGGATGAACGCGGCCCAGTACCGCGGGTGCGCATAGGGCTTGTAGTCCTTCGCGGCGTCCTTCGGCTTCGGCACCGCGCGCATCTCCTCCCGTGCCGGCCGTTCGCCCCGCACCACGCCCTTCGTAATCACGCCCAGGCGGTCCAGCGCCTCGGTGGCGGTCAGCGCCCGCAGCCACTGCTTCGCCTCGCGCAGGGCCTCGGCCTTGGGCATCGGCTTGCCGCCATCCTCGCGCTTGCCCAGCAGGTTGCGATAGAAGCGGTCCATCAAGAGGGCCGTGGCGGTGTCGTCCACCTGCCACAGGGTCAGGCACACCGAGCGGCTGCCGACCAGCAGGAAGGCCTGCGCGAAGCCCAGCAGGCCGTCGCCGCCGCCTTGGCGCCCCAGGCCGCTCTCGCACGCCGACAGCGTCACCAATTCCGCGTCCAGCTTCCAGTAGTCCCGCACCTCGGCGGCCGTGAGCCGACCGTCCAGGTACGGCTCGCCCGGGCGCTCCTCCGGCGGCTTCGTCGGCTTGGTCAGGATCAGGGCCGACTCGAAGTCGCGGACGTTGTTGGCCTGGCCGTGCGTGGCCAGGTGCAGGTAGCGGAACTGCTTCAGCTTGTCGGCCTTGCGCAGCTCGTCGAGGCGCTCCTCGCTGGCGTCCTGGCGGGTTAGCTTCGTGACCAATCTGGCGTCGAAGAGCGCAGCCAGGCGGGCGATTTCCACCTGGGTGCCGGGCAACTCGGCGTAGTCGTCGCCGCGCGTGAGCTTGGCGAGCATCTGGTCGGTCCGCCGCCGCGCCACGATCGCGTCGCGGGCCGGGTCCCTGTCCAGCAGGACGCCGAGCCGGCCGGGCGGCAGCTCGCGCTCGGCCGGTTTCTCCTGGCCCTCGCGCCACACCTTGGCGAGGACGGACTTCTCGCCGGCCTTGGCCGCGATGAGCTTGCCGAGCTGTTCGACCGACGTGAGGTCCTCGCCGGCGTAGGCGACCAGCACGTCGCCGCCTTGCAATCGGGCCTTGGCGGCCGCGCTGTCGGGGACCACCTGCGTGATGAGCAGCCCCCCCGGTGGCAGGGCAGTGGGCTGCTTCGCTTCCTTCACGGGCGGGAACAGGGGATCGCCGACGGCCAGCAGCCCGGCGCCGCGCGGCCGTTCGCGATCCTTCAAACGGGCGAGGTAGGTCCCCGAGGGGGTGTAGCTGATGGTGTACTGGTCCGTCAACGCCTCGACGGGAATGCCGGCCATCTGATTCACCGGGGCAACGAACAGGCGTTTGACGCCGGCGAGGTGCTTGGCCAGCGGCGCTAGCCGCTGCTCGTGGAGTTTCCGGGCCAGGGCCTCGATCTCCGCGGCCGGGGCCGATCGGGCCAGGGCGGCGCGGAATTGCAACGGCAGGTTGGTATCCTCGCTGCTCCACTCCCCGCCAGGCCCGGAACCGGTGAGGCGCTCCCACCGGGGCTCACCCTCGGAAAGAACGATACAGCCCCAGTGCTCCTGCAGTTGGCCGGGCTGATCGAAAACATCGACCCAGGCGAGGAAGGCCGCATCGGCGGGGAGGGCCGAATGGAGTGCTTTCAGGGAAGCCACCTCGCGGCGGTTTACGGCGACCGCTAGTTCACCCAGTGACTGTTCCAACTGCTGGCGATTCTCGATCAATCGCTCCAGCTCGGCGGCCTCGGCGGCCGTTCGCCGGGGTGCGGTGACAAGGGCCAGGACGCGCGCTTCCAGCGCGGACCGCGAAGTGCTCATTTCGTCCCGCCGTACCGACTCGTCCGCGGTCAGGCGAAGGCCGCGCCGTAGGGCCATCTCATCGAGCAAGCCTCGGCCCAGGTCGGTTTCCAGTGCCGTCCATGCCTCGGCCGCTTGTCCCGCTCGGATCTGGGCAGCGGCCAGGAAGGCGTGGGGAGAGCTGCTGGCCCCGTAGGCGGCACGGTCAAGTCCTCCGGTGGCCACGGCCAGGCGGGCGGCCTCATAGGACCGCGTGCCCTTGACAAGGGACGCCAGCGCGTCGGCATAGTTCCCCTGGACGTACTGGTTGTGCGCGACCCTGTAATAGCTGTAGGCCGTGTCGGGGTTGTCCTCGCCCAGGGTCTGGCGCCGGATGTCCAGGGCCTTCTGGAACAGCAGCTCAGCCTCCGCGTACCTCCGCTGGTAGTTTAGATTCAACGCGACGTTGTTGTAGCATACGGCCGTGCTCGGGTGGTTCTCGCCCAGGGCCTTGCGGCGGATGTCCAGGGCCTTCTGGAATAGCGGCCCGGCGGCCTCGTACTTCCCCTGGTCCTTGAGGTTGCCGGCGACGCGATTGTACCCTTCGGCTGTGGTTGTGTGGTCTTCACCCAGGGACTTGCGGCTGATGTCCAGCGCTTTCTGGAACAGCGGCGCGGCCTCCGCATACTTTCCCTGGTCCTTCAAGCTGCCCGCGACGCCGCTGTAGCCTTCGGCCGTGGTGATGTGGTCCTCACCCAGGGACCTGCGCCAGATGTCCAGCGCTTTCTGATACAGCGCTCTGGCCTCCGTGTTCCTCCCCTGGGTGGTCAGGTTGCTCGCGACGCTGTAGTAGCCTAGGGCCGTTTGGGGGTGCTCCTCGCCGAAGGCCCTGCGCCAGATGTCCAGGGCCTTCTGGTAGCGGATCCTGGCCTCCGCATACTTCCCCTGGACTTCCAGGTTGACCGCGCAGTTGTTGTAAGCCGCGGCCGTGCTGGGGTGGTCTTCGCCCGAGGCCTTGCGGTAGATGTCCAGGGCCATTTGGAATAGCGGCGCGGCTTGCCCGTACTTGCCCTGGGCGTGCAGGTTGAACGCGAGGTTGTTGTAAGCCGTGGCCGTGTCCGGGTGGTCTTCGTCGTGGACCTTGCGGTGGATGTCCAGGCTCTTCTGCAACAGCGGGGCGGCTTGCCCGTAGTTCCCCTGGAGGCTCAGGGTGATCGCGACGTCGTTGTAGCATCCGGCCGTGTGCTCGTGGTCCTCGCCCAGGGTCTGGCGCGTGATGTCCAGGGCCTTCTGGTAGAGCGGGGCGGCTTGCCCGTACTTCGCCTGTTCCTTCAGGTTGCCCGCGAGGCGCGTGTAGCTTTGGGCCGTGTCGGGGTGTTCCTCGCCCAGGGCCTTGAGGCGGATGGCCAGGGCCTTCTCGCACAGCGGCGCAGCCTCAGTGTACTTCCCCTGGGCGGCCAGGTTGAAGCTGACGTTGTGGTAGCTGGCCGCCGTGTGCGGGTGGTCCTCGCCCAGCACTTCCCGGCACCACTTCAGTCGTTGCTGTCTCAAAGGCAGAGCCTTGGCATGCTGGATTTTCTGCTCCAGATCTTGGGCCTCGGCATCGCCCTGGGCCGCCTTGCGCCAGCCTTGCCGTTTCTCTTGGGGCAAGGCGGCGACCTTCCTCAGCGCCACCAGCCGCCACTTCTGATTCACTGTCTCCCAGTGATCGGCCCCTTGCACTCTTGTCCGCAGGGCGAGCAGCCCCTCCGCAGCCACGACCGCCTCGGCATGCTTGTCTGCGTTCTCCAGCTCGCCGGTCCGCTTCTCCAGGTCGTCCGCCTTACGGGCATCGTCGCCGGTCATCAGGCGTTGCCATTGCGGCTTAGGATCGGCCTTCGGCTTCGGGTCGTCGGCCCACGCCACAACGGCCAGGGACAGCCCCAGCAGCGTCACCAGCAGCATCCGCAGCATGACATCCTCCGCGCTCGCGCGTGTTGAGTTAGAGTCGGTTCCGGAAGCTCTTCGCCCCCGTACTCGGCGATAGCCGGCCGGTCTTTACCCCGAAGGGGTTGCATCTCAAAGCCCAGGGTCGCGCAGCGCACCCTGGGTTGCCAAACGCGCCCTGGCCCCGTACCCCGAAGGGGTTCCATCAGCGCCATGTCGAGTGATGCAACCCCTTCGGGGTAGGACGAGGTTGGGATTGCCGTTGACCCAGGGTGCGCTGCGCGACCCTGGGCTTTGAGATGCAACCCCTTCGGGGTAATGAGTCTTACCGCTTCCCCTCGACCGTGAACCCCACGGCCGACACCACCCCGCCCGTCTCCGTCTTCAGCCAGTCCACCACTTTTACCACAGGTGACAGTCCAGTAGCTGTTTTCTCTCCCCGAGTTCCGCGATTCCGCGCCCCATGTGGTGTCAGCGCCTCCAGCCAGTTGCCGTCGTCCAGCCAGATCACGTTGGCCTCCCCGGCGATTCTTCCGGGGAAAAGTGCGGACGCCGCAAGATACGGCCCTTGTCCGTGCGGCGAGCCAAGCAAACCCACGCTGCTCGCACCTAGAGCCAGAAGAGTTTCGCCCCACGGGCCGCCCGCATGTTGCCGGCGCCAGTCGGCGAACGACGGCAGCGGCTGATCGGAGGCTACGAGGGCCACCAGCCACAGCCCCGTGCCATCCGTCAGGCCGTACACCTTGCTCCGGTCCTTCGAGGGGTAGTGCGGCTCGTCGGTTCGCCCCGGCGTAAGGTCCGCCCCCTGGGGATACAGGACCTCGTCCACACCGTCCGGGCGGAACACGATCAGGTAGCAGTACGCCGGTCGGGACAGGCGGGCCGTCACCTTGATGTCATCTTGTGGCGACGCCGCGAACGTCTCCTTTCCGAACGGTCCCAGCAACCTGGTCTGGTTGGCGTCGATGCCTTCGTTGTGAAGTACATCCAGGCTCCGCACCCGGATTAGCTCGGATGGTCTTGTCGGTTCTGTAGGCGGAGGCTCGACGACACCGGTTTCTCGGGGGCGATTCGTCACGGAGTGATACACGATCGCCGCGAGGATCAGAACCATACCGAGTGCGCCCGCCACGGCGATGTGGCCGCGGCTGAACCACTTGTGCCGGCGCATCCCATCGGGCCGGACGGCTTGCCATTCGGTCGTTGGCGTCTCGGGGTCGGCCGCAAGCCTTCCCAGCTCCTTCGCCACCTCGGCGGCCGACGCCGGGCGATCTGCTGGCCTCTTCTGGTGCAAGCGCTCGATCAGGTCCGACAAGGCCGCCGGCACGGCCGGGTTGACAATTCGAGCCGGCGGCGGCTGCTTCTCGCCGACGGCGTGCAGCAATGCGGTCTGCGTCGGCGCGGCGAAGGCCGCCTGCCCCGTCGCCGCCTCGTACAGCACGCTCCCCAGGCTAAACAGGTCGCTCCGTGCGTCGAGGGCGAGGCCGTTCACCTGCTCGGGCGACATGTACGGCAGCGTCCCGACGAGCGTCCCCGGAGACGTGACGCCATCGTCGGCGCCGGGGTCGCGGGCCAGACCGAAGTCGAGCAGCTTGACGCGCCCCCGCGGGGTCTCCAGCCACACGTTCGAGGGCTTCAAATCGCGGTGGATCAGCCTCTTTTCGTGAACCGCGGCCAACCCTTCGGCCAGCTCCGTGCCGATCCGGATGACCTCGGCCACGGGCAACGGGGATTGCCGCTGGCGTCGCGTGGCCAGCGTTTCCCCGGCCAGCAGGGGCATGGCGACGAAACGCACGCCGTTTTGTTCGCCGTAGTCGTAGATCTCGACCACGTGATCGTGGCGAACGGCCGCCATCGCCCGGGCCTCACGGAGAAAGCGGTCCGTCGTCCCGGGGCGGTCCGGCCTCACGACCTTCAGGGCGACCTCCCGGTCAAGCTGCGTGTCGCGGGCGCTGTACACGATCCCCATCCCGCCGTGTCCGAGCTCAGCGACGATCCGGTAGCGGCCGAACCGGGCCCCGGGAACGGGCAGCGTACCGACGGGCGGAGCGCCCGACGCAGGATTCGTCGATGTTTCCGCCTGGTCCCGTACTTCGACGGAGGTGGTCGCCGGCGGCTGGGATAGTGCGTGAAACTGTCGCAGGACGGCGACCTGTCGTTCGGCCTCGGGGAGCAGCTCGGGACAGTCGCGGCACAGCTCGGCGACAGACAGGCTGCGACCGGCGTCGCTTTCGGCCACCCAGCGCTCCAGCAACCCCAGCAAACGGTCGTCGGTCAGCACGGCCATCTCCCAATGACGAGGGGCGCCAATAGAAGCGTTCGCGAGACGGCCAACCGGACAAGAATCTCGTCACGGCGCCGGAAGTTCGCCGACGGCCTCCTTCAGGCGCAGGCAGGCGTCGATCCACAGCCGCCGCACCTGGCGGTCGCTGACGCCGAGCAGCTCGGCGATTTGGGCCTGCGTCCAGCCGTGATAGAACGTGTACGAAAAGACCTCACGCAGCTCCGGCGGCAAGCGTTCGATCGCCTCATGGAGGGCGGTCCAACGGTCCAGCTCCCTCGAATCGTCGGCCGGGGCCGGCGGATCCCCGGTCAGGGCGACGGTCGGCCGGCGCGCGTGGCTGCGGGCCAGGTCGAGCAACTCCCGGCGGATTTGCACCGCGGCCAGGTTGAAGAATTCCTGGACCGACCGGGGCGTCTCCTGCCGGAGCGCCCGTGTCAGCCGGATCAGGGCATTTTGAAGGACGTCGTCGGTCTGCTCCCTGGCGCGCACGGCAGGAAAGTCGCCGAGCATCCGTCGGGTGAAGAGCGCCAGCCGCTCCTCGGTCCGGCGGATCAACACGTCGAGGGCGCCGTTCTCACCTGCTTGAAAACGGGCGATCAGATCGTGCAAACTGGAGGTGCTCAGTTCAGCCATCGTGGGGCGTCACAGGGAGGAATGGCAGAGAGTGGGAATCCGCCCGCGTCGGCGGTCGCGTTACAAATCGTCGCGATCCTCCAGCATTCATCGCAAGCCGGCCACCGATCCCGATCCCTCGCCAGGGCTGTGGCGCTCACGTTGGCCACGACTCGGGGGCAGCCAATGGAAGTGTAATGATAGCCCTCCTCTATTGGCCAAAGCAAGCGTTTTCCGTTTCAACTCTGGACCGGCCCTTTCCCCCGTTCAAGCCAGCATGGCCTCCATCAGGGCGGCGAGACTTCTCCCTTGAGGTACTGCCGCCGCCTTGCTTCGGGGAACCGCTCGATGGCGTCCCGCAGCATGCTGCGGATCGATTGAAGTCGGTCTTCTCAAGCTCTTCGTTACGTCACCCACCCGGCGGCAAGGAACGCCGGTCGGGTTCAAAACGGGTGACAGTCGGCGAGGCCAAGGTACGCCCGGCGCGACCGGGGGGGCGCCGGGCGGTGCGGCAGGGCCACGGCAGTGTTACCCAGCGGCCCGCGCTCTGGAACCTTGCCGGAACGCCCCGTCGTCTCTTGTTTTCCCCTCACCCGGCTCCTCCGGCGAACTCGATTTCCACCATCGAGAAATCGTCGGCCAGCACGTCGGACCCCTGCAAGCGGCGGGCGTGGGCCAGCAACCGGTCGATCGGCGATTCCGCCCCGGGCGGCAGCGCCCCAAAGTAGTCGATGAATTCGTCAATCGTCCACATCTTCCCGCCCGCCTGCGCGATCTCGAACACCCCGTCGCTGTAAACGTACAGCCGTGCGTGCGCCCCGAGTTGGACCACGTCCGTGTCGTACGGGAGGTCCTCCATCAGGCCGATCATTGGCCCCTGCGACGGCAGCCGGCTCAGCGTGGCGCCCGCGCGGTCGGGGCCGCTGATGAGCAAGGCCGGCGGATGACCGGCACCGGCGTAAGACAGCCGCCGCACCCCCTTCTGATAGACGCCGTACCAGATGGTGAAGTACAGGCCGTTGTGCTTCTCCATCGGGAAGGCGCTGCTCAGGCGTCGGAGGACCTGACCGGGATCGCGGAAGTCGGTGTCGGGCAAGCTGCGGGCGCTGATGACGTTCATGGCCGACACCGACATGAGCGACGAGCCGACGCCATGGCCGCTGACGTCGAGCAGGTAGACCGCCAGGTGGTCGTCGTCGAGCCAGTGGTAGCCGAACGAGTCCCCGCCCAGTGTGGTCGAGGGGATGAAGCGCCAGTCGATGCGTGCCGGTCCGCGGATCAGCGGCGCCGGCAGGAGCGAACGGACGTACTTCGCCGCCTGGGCCACCTCCTGGGCCAACTCGCGCTGACTCTCGGCCAAGCTGCGGAAGGCCTCGTTGCGCTCCAGCAGCGCGATGTAGCCGCGCGAGTGATGGCGCACGCGGGCGATCAGCTCCACCTTGTCCGGCAGCTTGACGAGGTAGTCGTTGGCCCCGACGGCGAACGCCTGCGCCTTGACGACCGGCTCCTCCTTGCTCGACAGCACGATGAGCGGCACCTCGCGCGTCCTGGGGTTGGCCCGGAAGAATTTCACCAGCACCAGGCCGTCGATATCCGGCATGACCAGGTCCTGGAGGATGACGGTGGGGCCGATCTCGTTGGCCCGGGGGATGGCCTGCGCCGGGTCGGAGCAGAAATGGAAGCGGACGTCGTCCTCCCCGGCGAGCATGCGCCGCACCGCCTCGCCGACGATGGCCTGGTCATCGACCAGCAGGACGGTCACCGGGTGGTCGGACGGGGTCATCGGACGGCTCCGGGAGTGCAGATTCATCGTTTCGCGAATCGATAAATCGACGGCGGCCGCTACACTCGCTCCGCGACGTGGGCGCTGATCGAGTCCAGGGGCAGCACGTGGCGGGCGGCGCCGAGTTGGCGGGCCGCCTGCGGCATCCCATAGACGACGGAGGTCGCCTCGTCCTGGGCGACGGTGTGCCAGCCCTTGTGGCGCAGCTCCAGCAGGCCCTCCGCCCCGTCGCGGCCGATGCCGGTCAGGAGCACCGCCACGGCCGGCCAGGGCCAGTGAGCGGCCAGGCTACGGAACAGGGCATCGACCGAGGGCTGAAAGGGACACTCGCGCGGCTCGGCCGAATAAGTCCAGCAACGGTTGGCGGCCAGCACCAGGTGCTCGGCCCCGTTGGCAATCAGGGCGACCCCCGCCTCGGGCCGGTCGCCGGGCAGGGCGAGGCGCACCGCCAGCGCGGAATGCTCGTCGAGCCAGTCGGCCAGGGAGCCGGCGAAGTCCGGGGCGATGTGCTGCGCGATGACGACGGCGGCGGGGAACGTGGCCGGCCAGTGGGCCAGGATGGCCTTCAGGGCCGCCGGGCCGCCGGTGGAAGCGCCCACCGCCACCAGCGGCACGGGGGCCGGCGCGGCCGCCGGCGACGGCGCTTCCTCGGCCGGCAAAGCCGCCGCGGCCGCGGCGACCGCCGCGCCCGCCCCGAGGTGACGGTTGACCCGGTCCACCCGCTCCAGCTTGGCCAGCAGTTCGGCCCCCGCCCGGACGGCGGGGAGGCCGCCCAGGACCGGTGTGGTGACCGCGTCGTAGGCCCCGTAGCTCAGCGCCTGACAGACGAGGTCGAAGTGGCCCGCCACGGTCGATGTCACCACCAGCACGGCGCAGGGGCAGCGCTGCATGATCAGGCGCGTCGCCTCCGCCCCGTCGAGGACCGGCATTACCAGGTCCATGAGCACCACGTCGGGCCGGTCCACCGCGCAGCGGCGCACCGCCTCGTCGCCGTCGCGCGCCGCCCAGGCGATGGTGTGCCGCGGGTCGGCGGCGATGACGCGCCGCAGCGCCTCGGTCGCCAGGGCCGAATCGTTGACGATGGCCACCCTCATGGGCCGGGGCCTCCGATCAGGTCCTGCACCGCCTCCAGGAACGTGTCGTCGTGGAAGCTGCTCTTGGTCAGGTAGTAATTAGCGCCGGCCTCCAGCCCCGCCAGGCGGTGGTCCGCCTGGTCCTTGTAGGAGACGATGACGACGGGGGTGGCTTGCAACTGCGGGTCGGCCTTGATGAGGCGCACCAGGCCGAGGCCGTCCAACCGCGGCATGTCCACGTCGCTGATGACCAGGTCGAAGCCGCCGCGGCGGACCATGTTCCAACCGTCCATGCCGTCCACGGCCACCTCCACCTCGTAGCCGCGCCCGGCCAGCAACTGCCGCTGCACCTCGCGCACGGTGATCGAATCATCGACGACCAGCACCCGCCGCCGCGCCGGCCCAGCTTGCCGGGCCGTCCGGTCGGCCCTTTGAAGCCGGCCGCCCTGCAGCAGTTTGCTGATGGAGCGGCCCAGGTCGTCCAGGTCCACGATCAGGACCGGGGCGCCGTCCTCGAGGATGGCGGCGGCGCTCACGTCGTGTACCTTGCCCAGCCGGGGGTCGAGCGGCCGTACCACCAGGTCCTGCTCGCCGACGAAGCGGTCCACCACCAGGCCGTACTCCTCCGCCGCCTCGCCGAAGAGGACCACGCACAGGTCGTCGCCGGCGGGCAGGTCGCCGCCC
Organism: Gemmataceae bacterium; assembly: GCA_035266225.1. Lineage (GTDB taxonomy): Bacteria > Planctomycetota > Planctomycetia > Gemmatales > Gemmataceae > DATFNV01. The sequence goes on along the minus strand of DATFNV010000292.1, from coordinate 5,737 downwards.
AACTCGAAGAGCTGCCGGGCCAGGACGAGGCCCACGGTGCGGCCGTCCACCTCGAAGAACTGGCGGTCTTGCAACGAGCCCAGCCCCGCCCGCGGCAACCGCAGCAGCCGGTTGATGCGGTTGTGCGGAAAGGCATACGGCTCGCCGGCGACCTCGGCCAGCACCGCCCGAATCACCGACAGCGTGATCGGCAGGTGCAGGTGGAAGGTCGTGCCCAGCCCCGGCTGCGTGGCGATGCGGACCGTCCCGCCGACGGCGTGGACCATGCTGTGGACCACGTCGAGGCCGACGCCGCGCCCGGAAACCTCGGTGACCTTTCCCGCCGTCGAGAAGCCGGGCAGGAACAGGAACTCCAGCAGTTCGTCGTCGCGCAGGCCAGCCGCCATTTCGGGCGGCGCCAGCGCCCGCTCGATCACCTGGCGGCGGATGCGCTCCGGCGAGATGCCGCGGCCGTCGTCGCGGACCTGGATGGTCAGCATGCCGGCACTGTGGCGGGCCTCGAGGCGGAGCGAGCCGGTCTCGGACTTCCCGGCGGCCAGCCGTTCCTCCGGCGCCTCCAGGCCGTGGTCGATGGCGTTGCGGAGCAGGTGGTTCAGCGGCGCTTGCAGCTTATCGAGGATGTCGCGATCGACCTCGGTGCTTTCGCCGACGACCTCGAAGCGGACCTTCTTGCCGAGCTGTCGCCCCAGGTCGCGCAGCAGCCGGGCGAAGCCGTGGGTGCCGTCCCCGAACGGGCGCATGCGGCTGGCGATGACCTCGCGGTAGAGTCGGCTGTTGAGGTTGTCGGCCTCGCGGGCGTGGTCCTCGAACTCGCCGATGCGGTCGTCCAGCTCTCCGTGGCAGGCCGTCAACCCCTCGCGCACCTCGGCCAGCAGGGCCCGATCCGCATCGGACACAAGCCCGAAGCGCGAGCGAGAGGACGCCCCCTCGCTGGCGCTTCGGGCTTGGGTGAGCGCCTCGAGCGCCTCGATGGCGGCGGCCTGGCGCCGCTTGAGGCGGAGGAGCAAGCGCGTGAACGGCTGCAACCAGCGGGCCTGGACCAGGGCCTCACCCGCCAGGCCCATCAGTCGCGTCAAGCTCTGGGCCGTCACGCGAACGACTTGCTCCGCCTCGCCCGCCGGCGCGGCAAAGGACGGGGGAGAGGGGCGCGCCGGGACAGCGCGCGGCTCGGCCCGGCTCTCCGGCGCCGGCGCGGGGACCAGCTCGGGGTCGCGGACGGCGGGGGCGGGCGGGGCGTCCCGGCGGGCCTCGTTCGGGATGGGCGATCGCAGCTGTTCCACCAGCGCCCCGAGTTCCTCTTCGTGTTCGGCCAGCCACGACGCCAACTCCGGCCCGGTGGCGGCTTCGCCAAGGAGGGGAAGGAGGTCGGCAGCCCGGCGCAGCGCCGCGAGGTCGGAACCCGACGGCGGGTGCCGGCTATTTTGGATCGCCAACAAGCGATCCTCCACGGCCTGGGCTAGTCGGGCCGCGCCGTCAATGTGGACCACGCGGGCGGCGCTGCGCGCCCACACCGCCGCTTTCACCAGCAGTTCCAGGGACGCGCCGGTCCCAGGTTCCTTCTCCAGTCCTTCGCGCAGTGTCCGTCCGTGCGTGGCAAGCTCCGCGCGGAACAACTCGAGCAGCGGTTGCCGCGATTCGTCGTCCGGCGCAAGGGGAATTGCAGATTGCAGATTGCAGATTGCAGATTGCGAAGACGCCCCGGGCAACGCATCCTTAATCTGCAATCTGCAATCTGCAATCTGCAATTCGGCGTGCGTCCCCTGGGCGAGTACACGCAGTCGCTGCTGCAAACGGGTCACCTCGTCGCCGTCTTCCGCGGACGGGGTTGCTGCGTCGGGGCCGATCGATTCCGCCAGGCGCCCGAGCGCATCGACGGCTTCGAGCATCACGTCGAGGTCGGCGCTGGTCAGCGTCAGCCGGCCGTTCTGGGCCAGCACCAGGCACTCCTCCAGGCCGTGCGCCACCTGCACCGCGGAGTCGAGGCCCGCGATCCGCATCGCTCCCTTCACGGAATGGGCGGCACGCATCAGCGGCTCGATGCGGCGCAGGTCGTCCGGAAGATCTTCGAGGGCGACCAGGCCATCGTTCAGCAGCCCGAGGTTGCCGCGGACCTCTTCGAGGAACAGGTTCAGCAGGCCAGGGTCGAGGTCTCCGCTGCCGTTGGCGCTCATTCCAGACACCCGTGAATCATGTCGAAGGGCCGCGCGCGATCCCGTGCGGTGTGGAATTGCGGTGAAAGCGGCGCGGCTCGGCCACTTCGAGCATTGTATTCAAGGGCGAAGGTGACATCGCTTTGCGAACGCTATCTTGGCGCTGTTCTCAGGGCGTTTGCAACAGTCGATGGGACACGCAAGGAAATAATGGGAAGGGCGGTGCCGGTTGTGACGCTTGCGACGAGAGGCGACGGCAGGGGCAGAGGATCATCAACCCCACGCACAGTGGGAGAAATGTGGCAAGGGGTCGCCGACCTTCCAGCGGCCTCCTCGCAGTAAGAGCCCGTTCCGGAAGCCGCTTGCGGCTTAGCGGATTCCGCAACAGGCTCTTAGCGATCGCGGTCAGGTGGGACGCTTTGTTCGGCGTTTTTTCCCGCTCCCGTTGGGTTCACCAGAGCGGTTGGCTGACTCGACTTGCTGCCAGAACTCGTCATGACCAATTCCAGCCCCTTCATCGATGCGGCGGTCCGCGGCGTCAAGGATGGCGCGGAGTTTCCGGGAATGAGCGAGGAGCAGTCGCTCCAACTCCTCGTCGTCCTCAACCCCGAGCAGCACGGCCACAGCTTTGCCGTTGCGTGTGACCACAACCGGACCTGTGGCACTCGCCTTCAGGTACGAACTGAGCCGGGCTTTGACCTCGGCCACAGATGCAATCTTCATAACTCCACCTCTTCGCCTGCGAGAAATATCCGATTCCGCTCTTTCACGGCAATGGCCAAAATGCGAACCTGCCGCTGCTCGGCATCCACTCGATAGAAGACGCGAAAGCGGTTGTCCGGCCCCAACCGGAGTTCCCACCGCGCTTCCAAATCGATCGGGCGCTCCAGCTGTTTTCGGTTGCGGGTCGCCGTCTCCGGCTCGAACCGCAACTGTTCCTCGATGCCGGTACGGATCAGCGAATGATACTTCGGCTCGATGGCGTCCAGATGCCCACTGACCTCCGGGTCGTAGATCAGGGCAAAGGGTTGCTTCTTGGCCATGACCATTATTGTGGTCACGCGAGCGTGACCTGTCAAGCGACCTCTCTCTGCAAGGGAAGAATACGGGGAAGGGAAGAATAAGGGGACATTCCTCATCTCCCGATGACGAATGTCCCCCTTGGTGTCGGTCCCGGCCCGGGCGACGCGCGTGCCGTCATTTCTTCGGCGTCATGCGGGCCATCAGCTTCTGGAACTGGGCCAGCGTCTCGTCCGGGTGGGCGCGGGCCTCGGCCACGCAGCCCTTGCAGCACAGGAACACCGGTTGCCCCTTGACGATCTCCTTGAAGATCGGGCCCATCGACCCCAGCGGGCTGTCCTGATCGACGGCGCAGAACACCTGCGCCTCCGCCAGGCGCCGGTCCTCGGGGCTGAGTTTGGCCATCGCCACCTTGATCCGCCCCTGCTCCTCGGCGCTCAGCGCCGCCATCGCTACCGGGGCCGCGTTCGCCGGCGCCGGCACCGAGGCGAGCACGCCCGCCGTCTGGAAGCTGCTGATGGTCAACTGGCGATCCAGCTCCAGCTTAAACTCGTAGTTGATCGCCACGGCCTTCTCCCCGGAGGTGTTGGGCGCCACCGTCACGTCCCAGCGCAGCAGGTTGTTGGGCCGCTGCTCGCGCAGGTAGACGGCGTCCTTGCTGAGGTCCGGCGCCGCCTTGAGCAGGCTCACGGTCACCGCCTCGTTCTCCGGGTGCGGCAGCCGGTCCCACACCTGCAGCTTGACCGCCTCCGCCTTGAAACTGCTCAGCAGGATACGGTATTCGTAGCGCAGCGCCTGGTTGGCGCCCTGCGTGGCCCGCGACTTGTCGGTCATCTGCCGCTGCACCTGCAACTGCGGATCGACGCCGAAGCCGGCCGTGAACTGCTCGCCGACGGCCACCAGCGGCAGGGCCATCTGGCCCACGAAATCGCTGCCGATGTACATCGTCGCCTCGCCGGGCAACAACACGTACTGGCTCTTGTTGGTCAGGTCGGCCAGGCGGTAGACCTGCGACGACAGCAGCGGCACCGCCTTGTAGTAGTAGTCCGGCTGCAGGTCGAGGCGCGCCACCTCCAGGACCTGCTCGTCGTGGCGCGACGGCACCGTCAGCTTCGAGCTGAGGTGATAGGTCACGGTCGGCCCTTCGCGGACGGCCAGGGCGCAGCCGCGCTTGATCGCCGCCTCCGGGTTGAACAGCTCCCACGACTGGTCCAGCGCCGCCGCCGTGTTGACCAGGCCGACGCCGCTCGACTGCTTCTTCTCGTTGAAGTTCTTCTGGGCCTTGCTGCGCAGGCTCCGCACCTGGTCCTCCACCTCCATCGCGTCGGCGTGGTGGACGGCGGCCGGGGCGTTCGCCGTCGGCACCGCCGTCACCTGCAAGAGCTGCAATTCCGGCGGCGCCGCGTTCAGCGCCGGCTGCGCCGTGGACAGCGCCAGCTTGACGCCCGACCAGTCCTCGCCGGTGTGCTGCATGACGGCGGCCAGGTACTCCACCTGCACCGCGTCGTTGGCCGCCTTGCCCGCGCGCACCTTGTACTGCGGGTGCCACGAGGCCGCGTCCACCAGGTAATTCAGCCGCACCTTGCCGGCGGCGCCGTTAGCCTTCTCCACCACGATCACCGCGTCGCGCTCGGTCCGGGCGGTGCCGGTGGCCAGCTCGTTCAGGCGGCGCTGGGCGAACTCGGCCTTCTCCTGGTTGGCCTGGATCTGCTGCTTGAGGCCGACCAGTTCCCGGGCCGAGTCGAGCCGCGACTCACGGACGTGCTTGGACAGGGCGATGGCCGAGTCGCTGTTCAGCGCCCCCTTCTCCGCCGACTGCACAGTGGTGATGGACATGAAGTTTTCCATCTTGCTCAGCGTCTGCGCGTTCTCCTGAACGGCCTTCATCTCCGCCTCCAGTTTTTCGCGGGCCAACTGGAGCTGCTTCAGGTCGTCTTGCAGCTTGCGGACGTCCTCGCGGGTGTCTTCGAGGACCGCCCGGCTGCGGAAGCGCGTCGTCAGCACGCGGATGCCTTCCGACCCTTCGGTGTACAGCGAGCTGTTGATCGTGTTCGGCGGTAGCGGCGTGACGGTCAGCTCGAACGTGCCTGCGCCGTCGGCCACGTCCACCTCGCGCGTCACCAGGGCGCTGTTCGGGTAGACGGTGACGGCGGCGACCCGGCTGGGCGCGACCTTCACCGCCGGCGGGGCCGCCGGAACCGCCTCCTTGGGGGCCTGCTTTTCCGCCGGCCGCTCCACGTCCGTGGGCGGGTTGGCGGGCTCCGACCTGGTCGCGAAGCCCAACAGCAGCGCCAGGCTGCCCAGGGCGAGCAAGGCGAACACACGCTTCCACATACCCGGCTCCTTTCGCCGAAGAGATGACAATTTGTTCGGGCCCTCACCACGACGCGGGGTGAAGGTCGTCTCTGGTGGTCCGTCCGATCGTGTCCGGAACCAAGGGGGCTGCTCGACGAGCAGCAATTCCCGCTGAGCGCTGCTTGTGTCCACTTGAACAGTAGCATTTCCCCGGCCTTGGGCTCTCCCGCGTTCTTTTCCGGTTGCGGCGACTCGTTGGTTGCCCTCGGCGC
>DATFNV010000291.1:0-45342 GCA_035266225.1 Gemmataceae bacterium | reverse complement strand
CACCCGCCCGGCGCCCCCCCAGGCGATGCCACGGGCTTGCCCCGTGGAGGCTCACGTTCGTTGCTACCCCCGCCCGGCGCTCCCCCAGTAGCAACGATCCTAAGCAACCACGGGACAAGCCCGTGGGATTGCTCGGGAGCGCGCCCCCCCAGTAGCAGCGACCCTAAGCAACCACGGGACAAGCCCGTGGGATTGCTCGTGCCGAACACTCTTGCCTCTTTTCGCTCCCCCTGTCCCCGGTTCAATTCCGGTCTGGGTCGTCTCGGCCCCATTCTGATTCAGGCGGGTTGCGGAACGGACGGGGGTAGGGGAACCGCGACGGAAGTGCGAGGTGCTGGCAGCAGCGCCTGCGCCTCCTGCACCTTGACGTCGCGGAAATGCAGTCGCACCTCCCAGCCGTTGCTGAGGAGGACCGACTGGCGCCAGGTCACCGGGTCGCCCGGGACGCGCTCGATCTCATCGTACTGCCAATCCACCACCGCGCCAGTGCTGCGGTAGTCGGCGGGCAGGGCCTCCCGATCGATGGCCGGGTCGTCCACGAGGTCGTACGTGAACGTGAGCAGCGAGTGGGGCGGCGTGTCGAGTTGCAGCACGATGACGAAGGAACGCCCCTCCTGACCCATGCCGCGGATCACCGCGTCGTGCAGGTAGTAGCTCTCATCGATCTTGTGCAGGCCCGCCGGGAATTCGGGGCGAACCGTGTCGAGGTAGGCCACATAGCGGTCTCCGACCTCCTCCCATCCCGCTTCGGCCGCATGCCAGGTCGCGGGATCCTCGGAGCCGTACCGCGCGATCCGCTCGGGGGTGAAGTAATTCATCACTTCATTGTACCGCGATGTCTGACCCCATCACCCGCGAAAAATACGAACGGGCCGGCATCTGCCTGAATTCACAGGCATCCGCCGGCCCGCTCCTTTTACCGGTTTCGTGTCACTTCGCCGCGGTCGTCTCCTTCGCCGGCACCGTGAACACCACATCCCCCGATCCAGTGTTGCCGGCCGCGTCCTTCACCTTCAGCACCAGCACGTACGTCCCCGGCTTCAGCGCCTCGGTCTTGAAGCGGAACGTCTCCTCCTTGCTGTCGAACAGGCCGTCGCTCGGGAAGACGTTGACCCACTTCTTGCCGTTGACCGCGAACGACGCCCCGGTCAGCCGCACCAGCGGGTCGCTCGCGTTCGCCTCGATCACCGCCTGGCCGCCGTCAACGCTCGCTACCTTCACCTTCACCTCCGGCAGCGCGTGCGACACCACAAACGGCTCGCTGGTCCGCTCGCCGGTCAGGGCGTCCTCCTCGGCGTTGTCGCGGCGGTCGCTGGCCACCACCTTCACGCGGTACGTCCCCGACGGCGTCGTCGTCGTGTCCCACTCGTATTCCTTCTTCTCGTAGTCCTCTTCGAGCAGGACCCAGTTCTGCCAGCCGTCCTTGCGGACGTAGACGTTGTAGGTGACCTCGTCCTCGTTGGGGTCGGTCGCGCTCCACTTGACGCGGAGCTTCTTGGGGTTGTCCAGGGTGACGGCGTCGAGGTTGGGCACCTCCAGCGAGGTGACCTCGGGCGCCTGGTTGGTGGTGGCGTAGCGGAGCGTCAGGTCGCGCAGCGACGGTGTCGCCGTGGGGCTTTCACTGGTCAGGGTCACGCGGTATTGCAGGAAGCGCGCCGCCGGCGCCGCGATGGTCGCATGCCGCGCGTCGGTCTGCTCGGCCGACCAGTCGCTCCAGGTCTCGTCCGGCTCGGCGACGTTGCCGCTGCGCACCGCCAACGTCACCTTCGTCTTCTCCGGGGTGTCGGCCTGCCAGCGCAGGGCGCCCCACTTGCTAATCAGCTTCGCGTCGAGTACCTCGGACGTGACCGTGCCGCGGTTGACGAAGCGGTCCTGCAAGACGTAGAGCTTGCCGGGGTCGCCGGTGCCGACGACGATACTGCCGTCCTTGCGGCGGCACAGCGCCAGCACCTGGCCGTGGTCGAGGCGGGCGATCTCGCTGCGCTCCTTCGTCGGTTCATCGATCTCGAAGAGTTGCCCCTCCATGCCGGTGCCGACGAACAATCGCTCCGCGTGCTTGAGCAGGCTCAGCACCAGGGCGCGCTCGCGGAACACCTCGCGCACGGTACCGTCCGGGGCGATGCGAAAGACCGAGTTCTCGCCCGACGACGGTGTGCTCGGCGCCGGGGCGGCGGTGGCCTTTTCCCCGTCCTTCGACTCGGACGACGACAGGCTGCCGCCGACGGAGGCGCCTTCGCTCACCTTCACCTTGTCCGGCCTGTCACCCCCCGCCGACGTGGACGACGACCCGCCGCCGGCCAACCCCGACGAGCCGCCCAGGCCGGTGGAACTGCTCGAGCCGAAGCGGCGGCGCGAGGTCGGCGACGAGGTGCCGGCGTAGACCGCCTGCGACGTCACCAGCAGGGTGCGAATCTCCGACTGCGGGGCGCTGAAGACGACGAAGCCCTTGCCCTTGCTGTCGATGCGATAAACCAGGCCCGACTTGTCGCTGCCGGCGTACAGGGTGCCGTCGGCGGCCAGGGCCAGGCAGAGGACGTGCTCCTGCTTCGTCTGGTAGAAGACGCCCGACTTGCCGTCCGGCGCGATGTGGTAGATCGCCCCCTTGGGGCCGGTGCCGGCGTAGACCTCCTGCGTCTTGCCATCGACGGCCAGCGACCAGACGTAAAGGCCGTCCCCTTGACGGACCACTTTCGCCTTGCCGTCCGCCTCGATACGCACGACGTGTCCGTTCGGCCCAGTGCCGGCGTAGACCGCGCCATCGGCAGCCTTCGCCAGGCAGAGGACCTGGCTGTCCTCCGCGGTGTACAGGACCGACGCCTTGCCGTCGGGCGTCACTTTGAAGACCTTGCCGTCATCGCCGGTCGCCACGATCAGGTTGCCGCCGGCGTCCTCGATCACGTCCCAGACGTGAGTCGCGTCGAGGTTGGCGAGGGGCTTGAGCTGCCGCGACAGATGCACGGCGCCCTCGCTGCTGACGACGGCGCCTTTGAGCTGGGCCTTGTCGTAGGCGGACGGCGTGGCGTGGTGCCAGACCTTCACCTTGGCGGCACTGGCAAGGGAAGGCAAACTCAGGGCGACGACCGCCGCGACGGTGGGGAAGTATCGGAACATGAGGCCGGTCCTCGGCGTTGAGGGAGGGTTGGGAGGGAGGCGCTTGCGGCTTAGCGTTCGCCTCATCAAGGATGGCGCGAACGCTAAGCCGCAAGCGGCAGTCACGGGGTCTCCGTCGTCTTCTTATTTTTCGCCACGCTGAACTTGACGGTTTCGGAGCCCTGCACCACCCACTCGGTGGCGCGGCGGGCGACGAGGGCGCCGCCCATCGTCTGGGCGCCGGTGCGGCGACTCTGGCCGAGGATGGCGACCATGCTCGGCGGCAGGTTCGGCAGCGACTTGCCGTCCAGCGCCACCCCGACCGCGTTGACCGGCACGCGCAGCACCAAGTTGGTCCGCTTGGCGTCGGTCTGCACCTTCAGGGCCGCGAAGATCTGATCGACGTTCTGCGGGTTGTACAGGGTCGGGTTGTCGCGCAGGTCCAGGCGAGCGTTGCTGGGGTCGTCGCACACCTGCGCCGAGTAGATCCCTTCCGGCAGGTCGGCCGGCAGCTTCAGGCTGACCGGCACGCGCTGCCGCTGCCCCTTGTACGGCCGCAGGAACGCCGTCGCCTTGACCGTCTCGCCGGGGGCGTAGGTGTCGGAGTCCAGCTCCACCGCCTCGATGTCGGCGCTGACACGCCCCGGCTTCAGGACCGTCTCGCACTCCACCTTCTTGAGCCGCACCGGCTTGTACGAGTTGTACGTCAGCTGGTAGATGATACTGCCGATCGGGTTGTACAACGCCGACGGCGCCCGGCCGCCGGAGTAGCTCGACCCCGAGAAGGTGTCCTGAACGACGACCGGGTCGCGGCCCTCGACCTCGATGCGGCAGGTCATTTCGGCCGTCATTTCCTCCGGCAAGTCGCCTTCCATGTCCACCGAGTTGGTCAGGGCGGTGTACACCAGGTTGGCGAGCATGCTGCGCTGGCGGGCCACCTCGACGTTGAACGTCTTGGCCTCCTCGTCGGAGCCGTTCTTGACGGTCATGCGCACCGGCAGCATGTCGGGCTTGCGGCCGACCCAGCCGGCGATGCCGGTGCTGACGTCGGCGTTGATAACGCCGACGGTCTTGAGCGGCGAGCCCATCTTGAAGCTCACCGTCTGCCGCGGGTAGATGGTGTGGATGTAGCCGGTCATGGCCGGGAACTCGCAGGCGCCGAAGCCCATGAACGGGTGGCCCCAGCCGTAGACGCGGTTGCCCTCGACGTGGGTGACGGTGCCGATGCCGGACAGGTCGAAGTCGCCGGTAATCAGGGCGACGGCCAGCGGCCCGCCCGGCTCGAGGACGGCGTTCTTCTCCTCGTCGGCGACGCGGGCCGGGGCGGCGCCGCCCTGCATGGGCAGCATGCCGTAGCCCTTGACGCGGTCGCGCAACAGCGACAGGGTGTGCGGCGTGAAGCCGCTGGCCGCCAGCGGCGTCTGCAGGGGCACCAGGAACAAGCCGTCCTCCTCCTTCGGGGAGGCCGGGGTGTCGAACGATTGCGAGACGGTAACGGCGTCGAACGATTTGCCGCCGGCGCGCACCGGCGCCTTGAGGCCGACGCGCGTCGCCTTGCCCTGCTCGGCCAGGTCGCGGCGCTCGAAGGCCTCGACGTAGCTGTGCATCTGGCTGAAGGGCGTGACGCCGGCGATGGGCTCCTTGCCGTAGGGCCAGGCGAAGGCCACGGCCCCCATCAGCTTGTTGTCGATGTAGATGGGGCTGCCGCTCATGCCGGCGATGACGCCGGTCTTGTCGAGGTTGAGGCCGGACAGCCGGCACAGGACCATGTCGCGGCCGGGGCTGGTGTTCTTCATCACGCCGAGCACCTCGGCCTCGAACGGCTCGACCTTGGTGCCTTTCATGACCGTACGGCCAACTCCTTTCATGCCGGGGCGGAGGTCATCGACGTTCCAGTAAGCCTCGGGCTTCATACCGGCCCGGGCCACCGGATCGTTCGCGGGGATGGACGTCAGAAGGACGAACAGGGCCGTGCCGGCGCTGGCGAAGCAGGTGGTGGCTTTCATTGCCACGTCTCCAAACAGAGGTGGGAGGAAGGCCGCGCGCAGTCCCTCCATTGACCGCAAGCGGCACATTCCCCACGAGGGGCAAGGGCGCCCCGGGGGGATAACCAGGGGACAACATGGCCCGAACGAGGAGAGCGTTCCGGGGGGGGCCATCAAAGGGGGCGGGAGTCGGCCACATCGGCCAACTGTCCGCGTCTAAACCGCGGAGTCTACCGGGAACCGCACAATTCGGGCAAGCCCAATCGGCGGCGCAACTCCGCGCGAGTCGGCCCGTTCCGGCCGGCCGACCCTACGGAATAAGGGATGAGCATTCCTGTTCCGCACATAGATTCTACACGAATTATCGAGTGAATTGCAACAGGCTTGCAGCAGAATGTGTAAATGGGACGGCCGGCGTGCCGGCCTTGGGCTACCATGACCGGGACGCCCCGGGCCGGCGCGACGAACGAGGACAATTCCGATGAAAAATACCGCCATCCTGCTCATCGACTGCCCCGACCGCAAGGGGATCGTCGCCGCCGTCGGCGAGTTCCTCTACCGCCACGACGCCAACATCCTGCACGCCGACCAACACCAGGACGGCGAGCGTCACCTGTTCCTGATGCGCGTCGAGTGGGACCTGGCCGAATTCCGTCTCGACCCCGTCGAGTTCACGCGCCAGTTCGCCCCAATCGCCGAGCGCTTCGCCATGCGCTGGCGGCTGGAATTGTCGTCGCTGCCGCACCGTGTCGCCCTGTTCGTGTCGAAGTACGACCACTGCCTCGCCGACCTCCTCTATCGGCGCCAGAGCGGCGAGTTGGCCTGCGACGTCCCCCTGATCGTCAGCAACCACCCCGACGCCCGGCGCTGGGCCGACTTCTACGGGGTGCCGCTGCATGTCGTCCCGGTCGAGTCAGGCAACAAGCCGGAGGCGGAACGTCGGCAGTTGGAGTTGCTGCACGAGCACCGGGTCGATCTGGTGGTGCTGGCGCGGTACATGCAGGTGTTGTCGGCCGGCTTCGTGGCCCGTTACCCGCGGCGGATCATCAACGTGCATCACTCGTTCCTGCCGGCGTTCAGCGGGGCCCGGCCTTACCACCGGGCCTTCGAGCGCGGCGTGAAGCTGATCGGCGCGACCAGCCATTACGTGACCGAGGAACTGGACGAGGGGCCGATCATCGAGCAGGACGTGGTGCGCGTGTCGCACCGCGACGGGCTGGACGACCTGCTGCGGCGCGGCCGCGACCTGGAGAAGGTGGTCCTGTCGCGGGCCGTGCGCTGGCACATCGACCACCGCATCCTGGTGTACGACCGCAAGACGGTGATCTTCGATTGAAGTAGGTCCGGCCTGCCGGGCCGGACCAGAAGTAGGTCCGGCCCGGCAGGCCGGACCTACCGCCGCCGAAAGATTGGGACCTCAGCGCCCCGCCGTGCCGTCGAAGTACGCCTGCGTCCGGGTCCACTCGTACTCCGCGAGCTTGCGCCCCATCTTCAGGCCATCGACGTTATCGGTCTGGATGTGATAGCCGCCCATGACGCGTGAGATGCCTGCCATATCCGCGGTGGCGCTGAACGTCGGGAGTTTCAGGGCCACGTCACAACTCAGCTTGCCGTCGGCCGGCGCCTTGCCGTGGCGCATCTGGATCACCTCGCACTTGAACCCCGGCTCGGTGAGGAGGCCGGCGCTGCGCTTCTCCGTCTCGCCGAAGCGGTCGCTGCCGGTGAATAGCTCGAGCATCTTGGAGCTGGCGCCGCTGACGGTACTGTGGCCCGAGGGGTAGCCGGGGAACGGCGGCGTGATGAACGTCATCGGCGAATACGGGTGCCAGTCCTCGGCGGGCAGCGTCACCACCCCCTTGCCGGGGCCCGCCCAGCCCGTCACCTTCTTGCCGGCGTAGTAGTGGCGCACCAGCGTCCACGGCCGCGAGCTGTCGTAGTAGCGCTTCGCCTCCCAGCAGGCGATGAAGGCGTCGAAGGCCACGTTGCCCACGGCGAAGTACAGCTTGACGTCGCGGTCGAGGTCGTTCTTGTCGCGGCGCGACACGTCCTGGGCGAAGCGCAGCCAGTGCCCCGACTGCCCGGTGGAGCGCGGCCCGTCGCGCATGAACTCGACGACCGCCTTCTGCTCGGGGGTGAGGGTGCCGTTGAAGGCGAGCACCTCGTCCACCTCCTTGCGCAGCTGCTCGTTGCCGACCTTCGGCGGACCCGCCGGACGGAACATGTCGTTGCGCTTCAGGGCGAACGACTTGACGCGATACCAGTGCGGCGTCAGGAAGCCCGGCGTCACCTTGCCGCCCTTGCCGTCCTCGAACTCGATCGGCTGCCAGCAGTCGGGGTCGATGATCTTGTCCTTGGGGTTCACCGGGCGGTAAAACGTATAGTCGGAGTAGGGAACACCTTTGCAGCCGACCTCGTCGCCTTGCTGGTTGGCGCCGTCGTGGCGGCGGAACTCGACGACGGCGGCCGCGGCGGCGTTGCCGACGCCCTCCGGCGTGGACGGGTCAAGCGAGTCGTCCTCGGGGTTGACGCCGCGCTGCCGCACCTCCTCCTGGATCCACTTGGCGTCCTCCGGGAACAGGTACATCATCGCCCGGTAGGTGGCGTAGGCGACGGCCGTCTCCTTGTTGGCCAGGGTGCGCTCGCCGGAGGGGCGGCGCAGCTTGTCGCCGAGTTGGGTGCCGACCGCCTTGTCGTCGTAGGCCGCCCAGGCGTCGTACATCGCGGTGACGATGATCGCCAGCATGCGCGAGCCGACCGTCGGTCGCGGGGCGTTGCGCTCGTGTTCCCGGGCCGTCGCTTCCAGGGCGACGTCCAGCCACTTGTAAGCGGCCGACGGCGTGTATTTCACCGTCACCGGCGTTTTCGTTTCCCCGGCGGCCGACGCACGCGGCTCGCCCACGTTGACTAGCAACGCCACACACGCGATCACGCCGGCCAGGAGGCCCGCCGCGATCCACTGACGACTCTTCATGGAACTGCCTCACTTTCCCGAGAACCTGCGGCAATGCGCCGCGAGATGATGACACCGTCTCGGATAGTTTGAGGCACGCCGCGCAAGATCGCTGTCGGGGAAGGTACAATTTCCTTGTAGGAAAAATCCGACAGGCCGTAGGTCAGGCTTTCCAGCCTGACCCGAAGAAGCGTCAGGCTGGAAAGCCTGACCTACGCAGCTCAGCCGACGATGTCGTTCTCCAGCGCGAAGCGGATGACCTCGGCGGTGCTCTTCAGGTTGAGCTTCTCCAGCAGGCGGGAGCGGTAGGTGGAGGCGCTGCTGGTGCTGATGCTGAGGCGGTCGGCGCACTCCTTGAGGCTCATGCCGGCCCCGAGCAGGCGCAGCAGCTCGAACTCGCGCTGCGACAGCGACTCCAGGCCGACGCGCTCCTTCTTCGGCCGGCGCAGGTGCTGGATGACCTTTTGCGACACCTTGGGAGAGATGTAGACCTCGCCGACGGAGACGGCCTTGATGGCGTCCACCAACTCGCCGACGGCCGCCGACTTGACGACGTAGCCGTGGGCGCCGCACTCCAGGGCCTTGACACAGTAGTGGATGTTCTCGTGGACGGTCAGGACGAGGACCTTGAGGTCGGGCAGGAGTTGGCGGAGCGAGGACAGGGCCTCGGGGGCGGCGAGGCCCGGCATGCTGTAGTCGAGGACGAGGACGTCGGGCCGGAGTTTGAGGGCGGCGTCCACGGCGCCGGGCCCGTCGGCGGCCTGGCCCACCACCCGCATGCAGCCGCTCTCTTGCAGGATCTGCGCCAGCGCCTCGCGCACCATCGCGTGGTCGTCGGCCAGCACCACCCGGATGTCGCCGCGCACCGCCATGTCCCGCCCTCATGCCGCTTGCGGCTTCGCAAGACCTGCGAAGCCGCAAGCGGCCTGGTCAAAGGCCCCCCCTTTTTTGTATCAGAACGGCGACCGGTCGGTCCTGACCCCTGGTTCCTACTCCCTGGGCTGGGGGACGACGTGTCGGGTGTTGATGGCGGTCTTGTCGAGCGGCTGCCAGCGTGTGCTGCCGGGCCAGCGCACCTCGGCCCGGTCGATCTTTGCCCGCTCGCCGAGGCCGAAATGCAACGTCTTGGACGACTGGGACAGGTAGCCGCCGGCGGAGTGGACCTGGCGCACCATGACCTCGTCGCCGATGTGCAGGCGCACCAGCGCCCCGATGGCGTCGCGGTTGGTTTTGGTGCCGTTGCCCTCGAGCCTGTAGGCGACCCAGTTTTTCGGGGGGAAATAGTTGCGGAAGTAAAAGGCCCGGTCGTTGAAGTTGTTGACGACGAGGTCGAGGCGGCCGTCGCCGTTGAAGTCGGCGACGGCGGCGCAGCGCGATGAGCGCGGGGCGTCCGTGGCGCCGATCTTCTCCTTGAGGAACCGGCCCCCGCGCGGCGGCTCGATACCCAGCGAGGAGGCCCGGTCGGTGAAGGTCTCGTTGCCGTTGTTCATCAGCAGCGCGTTGGGCCAGTAGGCGTAGGGGTAGCCCATGCCGGACGGGACGAAGACGTCTTCCCAGCCGTCGTTGTCGAAGTCCCCCGTGGCGATGCCCCAGGGCCACCACGTTTCCAGGCCGGCCTTGTCCGACATTTCCTCGAAGCGGCCCGACGGCAACTTCTTGAAGAAGGTATTGCCGAACAGCACCTCGTCATAGCGGATCTTGAACATGTCCACGAAGCGCTTCTCTTGCTCGTCGTCCCGCTCGCCCCTGGCCCCGGTGACCCTGGGATACTTCTTCGTAAAGCTCATGCGCCCGCCCTGGGTGTTGGGATCGACGTTGGGAGGGAGCCACATGTCCGAGTGCATGTCGGTGATGTAGAGGTCGAGGAGGCCGTCGTTGTTGAAGTCGAACACCTTGCAGCCGGCCGCCCCCCAGGAGGTGCGCTTGAGGACGTCCTGGCTGACGTCGGTGAAGGTGCCGTCGCCGTTATTGCGGTAGAGCTGGCTGCGGCCGAACATGTTCGTCACTAGCAGGTCGGGGCGGCCGTCGTCGTTGTAGTCGAAGACGGCGACGTCGCCGCTCCAGCCCTTGCCCTTGAGGCCCGCCTTCTCGGTGACGTCGCTGAAGGTGCCGTCGCGGTTGTTGTGGTAGAGGATGTTATACTCGATGGGGCAGGTGGACATCTCGGCGAGGCCCAGGTTGCCGGGGAAGAAGCGCCCGTCCACTTTATCGACGTCGAGCGTCCATTTGGCGGTGTTGGTGACGAACAGGTCGAGGAAGCCGTCGCCGTCGTAGTCGAAGAAGACCGCCGTCTGCGAATGGCCGACGTGGGTCAGGCCGGCCGCCTTCGTGACGTCCTCGAAGGTGCCGTCCCCCCGGTTGTGGAACAGCACGTTGCCGCCCCGCGTGCTGGTCACGAACAGGCTCTGTCGGCCCTCGTTGAGGTAGTCGCCGAAGGTGGCGCCCACGCAGATGCGGTCGCCCAGCGCCACGCCCGCCTCGGCGGTGACGTCGGTGAAGGTGCCGTCGCCGTTGTTGCGGTACAGCGCGTTCGACCCCATCTGGTTGAGGAAGTAGATGTCGTCGTGGCCGTCGCCGTTGTAGTCGCCGATGACGACGCCGCAGCCGTGGTCGTAGAGGTTGGTCTTGAACTTCTCGCCCTGCTCGCCGGGGATGAAGTTCATCCGAAAAGTGATCCCCGATTCGCGGGCGCGTTCGCGGAAGGCGGGCAGGTTGGCCCGTTCGGGCGTCTCGGGCTCGTCGTCGGCCGCCGGCGCCCCCTGGTCGGTCTTCCCGCCTTCTCTGGTCCACAGGTAGGCGGCCACGCCGAGGGTGATCACCACGGCCGCGAGCAGCACCGCGGCCTTCCGGGAGAAAAACGGCTGTGACGGCGGCACTGGATAGTCCCCAGGTCTGGTTCGTCCACTTCGACGCATTCTCGTCTTTCCTGACGCACTGCGGCTACAGGAGAGGGATGACGACGCGAACCTCGGTCCCCCGGCCGGGCTGCGCACTCACGGCGAAGGTCCCGCCGAGCAGTTCGGCGCGCTCCCTCATCCCCAGTATACCAAGTCGCTTGCCGTCGCACTCGGCCGGGTCGAAGCCGACCCCCGCGTCGCGGACGGTCAGGGCGACCCGGTCGGGGGTGACGTGCAGGCCGACCCGGACCTCCGCCGCCCGGGCGTGGCGCGAGACGTTCGTCAGGGCTTCTTGCAAAATGCGGTAGACATTCTCGCTGACGGCGGCGGGGACGGCGGCGTGCTCGAAGCGCAGGTCCACCGTGGTGACGACGCCGCTGCGCCGCTCGTAGTCGCTGAGCAGGCTCTGCACGGCGTCCTTGAGGCCGAGGTCGTCGAGCATCGGCGGCCGGACGCGGGCCGAAATCTCGTGGATGCGGTCCAGCAGGCAGCCGGCGCCGTGCAGGGCCCGGCCGATCAGCTCGTCCTTCCGGGCGGGGTCGGCGGCCTGGCCGGCCCGCTGCAGGTCGAGGGTGACCGACGTCACCACCTGGCCCAGTTCGTCGTGCAGGTCGCGCGAGATGCCGCGCCGCTCCTCCTCCTGGGCGGTCATCAGCTGGGCGGAGAGGGTCCGCAGCCGTGCCTCCGACTCGGCCAGGCGCTGCTCGTGGTCCTGCCGCAGCGTGCCGACGTAAGCCAGGTACCACGCCAGGGGCAGCAGGACGACGAGGACGGCGGCGTACAGCAGCAGGAGCAGGCGCAGCAGCCGCGCCGAGCGCCCCTCCAGCACCGCCGGCGGGGTGTGCGCCACCACGACCAGGCCAGCGTCCCGACCCTCGGGGCCGCCGCCCGCCCGGCGCGGCAGGAGGACTCGGTAGGTGAACAAGCCGTCGGCGGCCATGAACTGTCCCCCCTCCCCCGCGGCGACACGAGACCACGCCTCGGGATGCTGGGCCGCGAAGGTGCGCTCGTGGCCCAACATGAAACCCCACTCGTCGTCCGCCGTCGGGCCACGGAGGTAGTGGCCCTCGCGGTTGAGCAGCAAGGCGGTGCCCGGGAAAGTGCCGGACACCTCGGCCAACTTGCGGAGCAGCGCGGCCCCGAGATAGTTCAGCACCAGCACGCCGCGCCTGGCGCCGGCGCCGTCGAAGACCGGCGTGGCAAAGCGGAGGGTCGGCTTCAGCGGTTGTTCGATCGCCCCGTGCTCGACGTTGAGGTCGAACGGCGACACGAAGACCTCGCCGCGCTGGAGGCGCAGGGCCTCGATGAAATAGTAGCGGTCGGCCTTGGGCTGCAGCTCGCCCTCGGCAACGACGGCGGGGCGGCCGTCGTTGAAGTTGACCCGGACGCGCTCGCGGCCGTCGGCGTCGAGGTAGCGGATCTGGTCGTAGACGGCCCGGCGGCCGCAGAAGAGCTTGTACTCGCCCTGCAGCTCGTCGCGCCCGGCCGGGACGCCCGCCAGGTAGTGGCGCAGGGCCGACTGACCGGCCAGGTAGAGCAATTCGGACTCGACCGCCTCCAGCTCGCGGGCGATGATCGCGGCGTGCAGATCGACGAGGTGCGTCCCCGCCTGTTCGTGAAGGCTGTGGTCGGCGGCGCGCTCCTGCCAGTACAGGGCGAGGACGACGCAGCCGGTCAGCAGCGCTGCGGGAGGGAAGATAGCGAGCAGGCGGCGCAGCACCGGGGTCGAGAAGACGCCCGGCGGCCCGGTGCGCGGGTCCGACATGGGGAACTCGGGTTGCTCGATTAGCCGCTTGCGGCTTAGCGTTCGCTTCACCGGGGTGAAGCGAACGCTAAGCCGCAAGCGGCCTCAAGGGCGGATGGTCTGTCCGGGCACGACCGTCTCGATGGCGGCCGTCCCCTGCTTGCCCTCCTCGACGACGATGTGGCGGTCGCCGCCCACGTCGGTCAGCACCTGCTCTTCGCCCGACGGCCAGCGGATCGTCAGGCGCTCCGCGTGGTCGTGATCGCCCAGGCCGAAATGGACGATGTTGGGCATCTGCGAACGGTGGCTGTTCTGCGGGTACATCTCGCGGACGAGCTGCTGCCCGTTGACCACGGCGACGAGGCGGGCGCCGATGCCTTGGCGGTTGCTGCGCGTGCCGCGCAGCGTCACTTTCAGGTAGTGCCGCTGCGGAAAATTGTTCTCGTACAGTTGCAGCGGCCCGCCGCCCGACTTCCGCACCACGACGTCGAGGCGGCCGTTGTTGCGGAAGTCGCCGGCCACGACGCAGCGGCCGTCGCCGTCGTCGTCCGCCCCGGACAGGTAGCTGATGTCGAGGAAGTCCTTGCCGCGCACGTTCAGCCAGGTCCGGCCGCGCTCGTACGCACTCAGGTTGTGCCCTTCCTCGACGGTTTCCCACGGGTTGCTGACCCAGAATTCATTGAGGCTCGGGTCGAGTTGGCCCGGCGGCGGGATCCCACGCGACCGCATCGAAGGCTGTGACACGACAGCCAACCAGACGCAGTTTCAGCCATCGGGCTTGGTGCGGTCGCGGCTCATGAAGCCCGCGGTGGCGTGCAGGTCGAGCCAGCCGTCGTTGTCCAGGTCGATCAGGGCGGCCCCGTGGGGCCAGCCGCAGTCGGCCACCTGCCATTCCTTGCCCTTCTGCTCGAACTCCAGGTTTCCCTTGTTGCGGTGCAGCTGGCTCCCCTCGACGAAGGTGCGGAGCTGAGTCATGACGCCGGGGGGGTAGGTGTCCGGCCGCAGGTTGCCGAAGACGCGCTTGCCCGCCTTGGAATACATGTTGGCGAGATAAAGGTCAATGTTGCCGTCGTTATCGACGTCGCCGGCCGTCACCCCCATCGTGGCGTAGTCGGACGGCCCCGGGGTGAGGGAGTGTTCCTTGAAGGTGCCGTTGCCCTGGTTGATGAGCAGGACGCCGTTGCCGAACTCGTTGGGCACGTACAGGTCGGGCCAGCCGTCGTTGTTGGCGTCGAGCCAGACCGCGGTGAAGGCCGAGCGCTGACCGCCGCCCGCCCCCGCCATCTCGGTCACGTCCTCGAACTCCCAGTTGCCCTTGTTCCGCCAGAGGTGGTTCCCCATGCCGCCCTTGTCGCCGAGGAACCCGTCCCATCGGGCCGTGCCCTTGAGGACGACGTAGACGTCCGGGCGGCCGTCGCGGTCGTAGTCGGCGACGGCGAAGCCCACGGCTTCCTCCGGCAGTCCCAGTTTGCAGCGGGCGGTGACGTTGGTGAAGCGCTGGCCTCCCTCATTGCGATAGACCGAGCGGTAAAGGATCAGGTCTTCCCAGCCGTCGCCGTCGATGTCGATGAACGCCGCCGCGTAGGGGCGATCGGGGGGGATGGGGCACCGCCGCGGCAGCCCCATTTCCTCGGTGACGTCGCGGAAGCGCCCATCGGGCAAGCCCTTGTACAAGAAGTTGCCGTTCAGGTCGGTTATCAGAACGTCGAGGATGCCGTCGCGGTCGAAATCACACAGGTAGACGCCGCCGGTGAAGATGTGCTCCGGCCCGCCCTTCCAGTTGTCGTGCAGGGCCGCGACGTTGATGCCGCGCTCCGCCGCGACCTCGCGCGAGAGGAAGCTCCTGGCGTGTCCCGTCTGGCTCTGCTCGATGGCACAAGTGGTCAGCCAGCCGCCCTGATCCAGACGTTGCCGGGTCGGCCTGGGGACCTGGTAGCTCAGGTAGGCGATCACCTCGGCGGGCTGCCCCGGCGCCTTCTCCCCCCACAGGCGCAACTGACAGGTGCCCTGCCAGGGACCGTCAAGGTCCTGACGGCGCACGGGGGAGAGCTTCATCAGGGACAGTTTGACCTTGGGCTCGGTGGCGAAGCAGCGGCGATAGTCGAGCAGGCGCTCGACGAACTGGCCGCGGTCAAGGGGCAGCGGTGGTTGGCCGCCGTCCATCTGCCGCACCACGTTCAGCCAGTCGCTGCGCCAGGCCACCTCGCGCGGCGCGCGCAGCGTTTGTCCCCGGAAGTCCTCGCCGCAAAGCGCCAGCAGGGCGGGGGCGTCCGCCTGGCGCAGGGCGGCGGTGAGGGGACCGAAGCCGTGTGCGACGAGGAGGTTGCCGCCGTGCTCGATGTCCCAGAGGTAGGCCCGCTCGGATCCCGGCAGGGACAGCGATTCATCGGGCTTGCGGCAGTCGCCGTCGGTGCAGGCCTCACCCTCCGGGTCCTCTTCGCCGGGAGGGGAGTAGAGGTGATAGAAGGACCCGAAGCCGGCCCCCGCCGCCACGACGAAGCCGAGTAACCAGACCACCAACCGCGAATGAAACATGGCACGCCTTCTTTCCAATGGCCTCGGGCCGCTTGCGGCTTCGCGGCACTAACTGTTTGGCGAGCGGGGGGCGTTAGCCCCCCGGTGTAGCGGATGACCGGGGGGCTAACGCCCCCCGCTCGCCGTTCTGTCAGCCCTTACGGGCGGATGGTCTGTCCGGGCACGACCGTCTCGATGGCGGCCGTCCCCTGCTTGCCCTCCTCGACGACGATGTGGCGGTCGCCACCCAGGTCGGTCAGCACCTGCTCCTCGCCCGACGGCCAGCGGATGGTCAGCTTCTCCACGCGCTCGTGGTCGCCGAGGCCGAAATGCACGATGTTGGGCATCTGGGAACGATAACTATTCAGCGGGTACATCTCGCGGACCAGCTGCTGGCCATTGACGACGGCGACGAGGCGGGCGCCGACGCCCTGCCGGTTGCTGCGCGTGCCGCGCAGGGCGACCTTGAGGTAGTGCCGCTGCGGGAAGTTGTTCTCGTACAGTTGCAGCGGCCCACCGCCCGTCTTCCGCACCACGACGTCGAGGCGGCCGTTGTTGCGGAAGTCGCCGGCCACGACGCAGCGGCCGTCGCCGTCGTTGTCCGCGCCGGACAGGTAGCTGACGTCGAGGAAGTCCTTGCCGCGGACATTCAGGAAGGTGCGGCTCCGCTCGAACGCACTGAGGTTGTGTCCCTGGGTCACGATGTCCCAGGGGTTGTTGACCCAGAATTCACCGAGAGTCGAATCCAGGCTGCCCGGGGCCAGGGTAGCGGCCGATCGCTTCGAGGGCTGTGACACGACAGCCAGCCAGACGCAGTTTCAGCCATCGGGCTTGTCGCGGTCGCGGCTAACGTAGCCGGCGGTGGCGTAGAGGTCGAGCCAACCGTCGTTGTCCAGGTCGATGAGGGCGGCGCCGTAGGCCCAGCCGCAGTCGTTGACCTGCCACTCGTGCCCCTTCTGCTCGAACTTGAGGTCGCCGAGGTTGCGGTGCAGCTCGCTGCCGGTGACAAAGGTGCGGATCTTGGCCATCACGTCTGGGGGGTAGGTGTCCGGCCGCAGGTTGCCGATGACCCGCGAGCCGGCCTTGGAATACATGTTGGCCATGTACAGGTCGATGTTGCCGTCGTTATCGACGTCGCCGACGGTCAGGGCCATGGTGCCGAAGTCACACGGCCCCGTGCTCAGGG
This sequence comes from Gemmataceae bacterium, assembly GCA_035266225.1. GTDB lineage: Bacteria > Planctomycetota > Planctomycetia > Gemmatales > Gemmataceae > DATFNV01. The sequence continues at coordinate 28,976 of DATFNV010000291.1, read as the reverse complement.
AGCGCTCCTTGAATGTGCCGTCGCCCTGATTGACGAGCAGGACGCCGTTGCCGAACTCGTTGGGCACGTACAGGTCGGGCCAGCCGTCGTTGTTGGCGTCGAACCAGACGGCGCTGAAGGTCGAGCGGTTGCCGCCCTCGGCCCTGGCCGTCTTGGTGACGTTCTCGAATCGCCAGCCGCCCAGGTTGCGCCAGAGGAAGTTGCCTTCCTGCTTGCCGTTCTTCCCTTCGAGCCAGCTGTCGGCCTTGCCGTTGGCGTTGCGGGTGATGTAGACGTCGAGTCGGCCGTCGCGGTCGAAGTCGGCGACGGCGAAGCCGATGCCGTCGATGGGCAGCGCCAGGTTGCACTTCGCGGTGACGTTGGTGAAGTGCTTGCCGCCCTCGTTCTTGTAGACCGACTGGCCCAGGATCAGGTCGTCCCAGCCGTCGCCGTCGATGTCGATGAACGCGGCCGGGGGCGCGTAATTGGGCATGGGAGGGCGGGTCGGCAGGCCCATCTCGACGGTGACGTCGCGGAATTTCCCGCCGGGCAACCCCTTGTAGAGCCAGTACCCATTCACGTCGGTGATGAGCATATCGAGAATGCCGTCGCGGTCGAAGTCACACAGGAAGACGCCGCCGGTGTCCCCCGGCTGCCGCTCCGTCTTCCAGCTATCGTGAATCGCTTCGACGTTGATGCCGCGCTCGGCGGCCGCCTCGCGCAGCAGGAAGTGCCTGGCCTGCCCGACATGGCTCTGCTCGATGGAGCAGGCGGAGAGCCAACCGCCGACCTTGAGCCGTTGCTCCGTCGGCTTGGGGATGCGGTAGCGCAGGTAGGCGATCACCTCCGCGGGCTCCCCCGGCGCCTTCTCCCCCCACAGGCGCAACTGACAGGTGCCCTCCCAAAGGCCGCCCGTCTCGCCGCGCTGCATCGGGGAGAGCTTCATCAGCGATAGCTTGACCTTCGGCTCCTTGTGGAACAGGCGGCGGTAGTCGAGCAGGCGCTCGACGAACTCGTTCCGGTTGAGCGCCAGGGGCGGCTTCCCGCCGTCCATCTGCCGCACCGCCGTCAACCAATCGGTGCGCCAGGCCACCTCGCGGGGCTCCCGGAGGGCCTGTCCCTGGAAGTCGTCGTCGAGGAGTGTGAGCAGGGTCGGGGCAGACGCCTGGCGCAGCGCAGCCGCCAGTGGCCCGAAGCCGTAGCGCACCAGCACGTTGCCCTGGTGCTCGATGTTCCAGAGGTACTCGCGCTCCTCCTCCTTCAGGGTCAGGGATTGATCGTCGCAGCAGTCGCCGTCGGTACAGGCCGCACCCTCCGAGTCCTCGTCCGGAGAGGGGCGAAGCTGGTAGAAGGCCCCGAAGCCGGCCCCCGCGGCCACGACGAGGCCAAGTAACCAAACCACGAACCGCGAGTGAAACATGAGACGCCTGCTTTCGCACCGCCACGGCGGGCGCGGGCCGTGACCTCGACAACGGAGAGAACAAGAAAGGATGAGAACGAACAACACTCCACGCGTAATCATACCGCCCGGAGTTGTCGAGGAGTAGCGCCGCCACGGTTTTTCGGCGGGGATTACTGAAGGGAGCATTCCGCACGGCCGGCTTCGCGTCTGTTGCGGCAGCCGCTTGCGGCTTAGCGGATTCCAGGCTTCCGCTAAGCCGCAAGCGGCTGCCGGAACAGACTCTCAGTCGCGGGGCAGCATGGCGCGGTGCCGCTCAGCCCGCTCCTTGTCCCCCTTGCGCTCGAAGTAGTCGGCCAGGTATTCGTTGGTCGGCCGGGAATTGGGATCCTTGCCGAGGGCCTTGTACATCCAGAGGAGGCCCTGCTCGCGGCCGTTGCGCAGGAGCAAGGTGCCCAGCTCGTGGTAGAGGGCGGCGCTGGGGTTGCTCAGCAATTCCTTGCTCATGATCTTATCGACGCGCATGAGGTCGGCTTCGAGCTGGATGCGCCGCGCGTCCATCTTCGAGGCCTCATCCTTCTTGCCGAGTTTCGTGAGGCAAGCGACCATCGAATACACCGCGACGGTGTTGGAGGGGTCGGCTTGCATGGCCCGAGTGAGCCAGACCTCAGCTTCCTGCGTGTCTTCCTGCGTGTCGCCCATGATCAGGGCCACCTTGCCGCGCTCGGCCAGAAGGTTGGCGTCGCCCTTGCCATCGGGGAGGGCCTCGTCGAGCAGCTCGCGCGCCTTCGGCAGGTCGCCCATGCCGACGTAACAGCGGGCCAGGATCCCTTTCAGGAGCGGGTCGTTGGGGTGTTTCTTCAGGCACGCCTCGGCGTGGGCCGCCGCCGCCTTGTAGGAATGCGCGTCGGCGAGCACCAGGGCCAGGGTCTGGCGAACGTCGTCGCGGTCGGGGTCGATGTCGATGGCCCGCTGCAGTAGCTCGATCGCTTCTTCCGTTTGCGCCAGGTTCGCCTTGCACGCCCCGAGGAGGTAAAGCGCCTGGACGTTCTTCGGTTCTTTCGCCACCCACTTGGTCGCAAAGGAGGTCGCTGGGGCGTAGAGTTGCTCGTTGAACGTGGCCAGCACCAGCGCTTCGAGGATCAGCGGCGCTTGCGGCTTGTCCTTATCGACGTAGACGTACAACTGCTCGAAGACGTCGTCGAGGCGGCCGCGCTCGGCCTGGACCATCATGACTTCGAGCTGATAGTCTTCGGATTGCCCCTCGATGCGGCGGCAGGCGTTCAGGTGCTCCTCGGCTTGCAGCAACTGCCCCAGTTGGCGGTGGACGCGGGCCAGGCGCAAGTGAAGGGTAGCGCTGGCCGGACGAGCCCGGACAGCGGCTTCCAGGTGGGGTTTGGCCACCTCGTAATTTTGCCGTGCCAGGGCCCGGTCAGCCTCGCGGATGTGGTAGACGGCGTAGCCCTCCACGCCGGCACGGGCCAGACCCATGACGATCAGCGCGACGAGAAGAAGGACGGCACCGCCACGGACCAGTTGCCTTTTGGTGTCAAGCATGATGGGTATGCACGAGTCGCGGGCCAGAAGGCGAACGCAAGTCCCGGTCCTGGGTCTGATGGTGTTGTTGCACGCTGGTCCGTAGCGGCAAGCTGGCAACTTGCCAGCTCTTCGGGCCGGCAAGCTGGCAGCTTGCCGCCACGGATCAGGGGTCGCGGGCCCCGAGAGGGGCCCACGACCCGCGAGAGACGAGAAGCGGCGAGAACTGCGCCCCTTCCGGAACGATTGTCGTTACCGGCCGCCCGGAGCCATTCCTCCTCCTGGACCGGGCCCGGGCTGCGCTCCGCCTGGGGGAACGCGCCGCTGGCCAGGCGCCCAACCTTCGGGCTTGACGAGGTTGATGTCGAAGGTCTGAGTGCCCTTGACCACGGTGAGGGAAAGCCCCGACTTGTCGGGCTCGTTGTACTTCATCGGCAGCTCCCTGTACTTCTCCATCAACTTCTTCATCTCCTCCTTGCCTTCTTGCAGTTTCTCCTTCGGATCCCCCCCCGCCTGCTGTTTCTCCCTCAGCTTTTTCTTGTCCTCATCACTCATCTGCGGCCCACCCGGAGGCGCGTCGCCGCCCTGCATCTTGGCGGCAATAATCATGGCCTCGAGGTAGCTGGTGTCCACAGTGACCTTGCAGGGGCCGAGGGGTGCGTTGACGGTGAAGTCCCCATCAACGATTTCGGCGGGCTCGGACGATTTTTCGCCGATGAAGTTAACTTTCCCGGCGAGGAGGGGCTTGCCATCGAACGTCACCTTGCCCATCACCTTGCCGGTTTTCGCGCAGCCGGTGACGCTGAATGCAAGGAACAACAGGGCGAGGGCAGCGAGCCTTCGTCCGCTGAGGAAACGTGCGAGCTGCATGATCCAGTTCCTGATATCTTTGGGGTTGAGAGACAAAGTGAAGCCGACCGAGAGCAGGCGCCGGAAAGAACCCGGCGGGCATCACTCGTGAGCCAGGGCTCGGAATGGGATGCGAGAACCAGGGATCGGCCGCGGGAAGCGGCCGATCCCTGCTGACTTTCGGTCGGTTGACCACGAGGTCGGATTACCAGTCCGGGCCCAACAGGTCGCCGTACGCCGGCGAGACCGCGGCCTGGAAGGTACCGGGGCTCATGCTGGCGCTCACCAGGCGGGCACTGCCGTCCCACAGGCTGACCTGGAGGCCGGCGTTGCTGAAGCTCTGCGCATACGGCGGGCTGGCGTTCCCGACCGGCACCGGCTTGATCTGGAACGGCGGGTTGTAATTGCCGTACCAGGTCGGGGGCGCGCCCCAGGCGCCGGCACCCTGGAAGTAGTTGCTGCCGTCCCACCAGTTGCGGACCTGGCCCCAGGAGTAGACCTTGGAGTAGCCTTCCGCGTACGCGATGGTGCTGGAGGTGCCGTCGGAGAAGGACGCCGGGTAGATTGGCTGGTTACCCGAGCCGCCGCCGAAGGCGTAGTAGTTGTACAGGTAGCTGACGCCGCCGGACTGGGGGGTGTAGGTCGGGTCGCCGGAGGCGATGTAGACCTTCGGGGTGATGTAGCCGCTCCACCCCGCCGCCCAGTCGCTGCGGAAGTTGCCGTTGAGGTTGCCCGTCTTGTACAGGTTATCCTGTTCGATGTAGGGCATGATGTGGTACATGGGCCCGCCGCCCCAGCCGTTGCCCTGGTTGGCGCTGTTGATGAGCGGATACCAGGTATAGCCGCCGGCGCTGCCGGGGAGCTTCCCGTTGTTGGTATCGGCCATGTTGATCGTACCCAGGGTCATCTGCTTGAGGTTGTTGCTGCTCGACAGACGAGCGGCGGCCTCGCGGACCTTCTGCACGGCGGGAACCAGCAGGCCGATCAGGATGGCGATGATCGCGATGACCACCAGCAGTTCGATCAGCGTGAATCCCCGCCAGCGGCGGAAGACTCGGAAGAGTGGCATGAGTTCACCCCCAACACAACGGAAAAGGAAAGAAACAGAAGAACGCACGTCCCGGCCGTACGCCGAAACTTTCAGTGAAGAGATCGTATAACCCCCCGAATCCGCCAAAGGAAATCGGGAGGAGTTTCACTCGCAACAAAAGGGATGGCTTGGCGAACCCGCAAAGCGGATTCGGAGGGCCTATCCCTCGTACCCCGCAGCCCTGACATGGGCAGACTCCGTGCGGCCCCACTGCCGCTGTCCCAACGATTGCCGGTCCTGGCGTGATCGGGACGGATGTACAGATACGTCTTGGGGAGCGACCGGAGGGTTCCCCCCTCCCGACGCCATCACCCGAGCGCTGTCACTCGCGCGCCGCCCTCTCACTCTCGTTGGATCGGACATTCCTTTCACCCCCAAAGGTTCCGGGCGAGAAAGCCGGCACGGACGCCTCGGGAGCGCAAGGACTATGTAACAGCTTGTTTGTAATCGCCCTCGGAGCCGTCGTCAAGCATAAAGTCTTCCGGAAACTTTTTTTTTTGAAGATTCGTCGAGGGTGCGCCGGTGAGCCGCCCGCCCTCCTCTTTCGTAAGACGCACGGGGCCGTTGCATTTCCCGTAAAATATCGTTGCTCTTGCGGGGAGTTACAGGTAGCTTGAATAGTTCTTTGCCCTCACATCTTCAGGAGGTGGTCCCATGCTAGCCCGACAGCGACTTGGCGTGCTGGCGGTGACGATCGTGGCGGCCTTGCTGGCGGTGCCGCCGGCGCGCGCCGCGGACAAGGCGGCCATCGAAGCGGCCGTCGAGAAGGGGGTCAAACACCTCAAGTCGTTGCAGCGCGAGAACGGCTTCTGGCCGCACGAGCAACTGGGCCTGACGGCGCTGGCCGGCCTGACCCTGCTGGAGTGCGGCGTGCCGGGCGACGACGACGCCATCCAGAAGGCCGCCGCCCTCGTCCGCTTGCATTCCATCGACACCGACCAGACTTACTCGATCGCCCTTTCAATCCTTTTCCTGGACCGGTTAGGCGAGACGGTGGACGTGGCCCTGATCGAGTCGCTGACGACCCGGCTGCTGGCGGGGCAGAACGGGCTGGGCGGCTGGTGGTACACCTGCCCCAAGACCGACTTCGGCGAGCAGCGCCGCCTGACGAACCTGGTCAAGCAGCGCAACGAACTGGTCGCGGGTCAGAAGCCGCCCAGGCCGGAACCCGGCGTCCAGCGCACGGTGCAGGACATGCCGAAGGAGATCCAGGCGCAGCTGGAGCAAGTGCGGAAGAGCCGCGCCGCCGGGGCCGCCGGCGGCATGGGGCGCAACGGCATGGACGACAACTCGAACACGCAGTTCGCGGTGCTGGCCTTGTGGGTCGCCCGGCGGCATGGCCTGCCGGTGGACGCCGCCCTGACCGACACGGAAAAGCGCTTTCGCAGGTCGCAGGTCTCTGATGGGGGTTGGGGCTACGGCTCCGGGTCGATGGCGGCTCCCATCGCCCCGACGATCTTCCCGGTGCCGCCGCACCTCGCCTCGTGGCCGGCCATGACCTGCGCCGGCCTGCTGGGCGTGGGCCTGGGCTACGGCGCCTGGAACGAGAACGCCCTGCGAACCGACCCCAAGGGCAAGGAGCCCGGCAAGCCCGGCGCGGCCCCCGTCAAGCCGCAGGACCCGAGCAAGGACAAGGTCGTCGTCGCCGCCTTTCGCCTCCTGGGCGCGTGGGTTGACGGCATGGCCGCGGCCGGCGGCAAGGCGCCCCGGGTCACCGTGGCCAACGGCAAGTTCTACTACTTCCTGTGGTCGCTGGAGCGCGTCGCCGTGGCCTACGGCGTGGACAAGTTCGGCAAGACCGACTGGTACGACTGGGGGTCCGGCGTCCTCCTGGCCAACCAGGGGGAAGACGGCGGCTGGAACAACGGCGAGTTCCGTAATGGCCCCGACACCTGTTTCGCCCTGCTTTTCCTGAAGCGGGCCAACCTGGCGCAGGACCTGACGCGCGCCCTGACCTCGCAGATGAAAGAGGGCATGCAGACGGCGCTGCGGCAGGGCGGCGTCGGCGGCGCTGACGTCGTCAAGGGGCGCAAGCCATTCTTCGACGTGGCGGTCGCCGAGGATCCCAAGGAGAAGCCCGACGCCGACAGCCAGGCCGCCAAACTCGGCAAGCAGCTCGCCAAGGCGAACGGCGAGAAACAGGACGAGTTGATCAAGGAGCTGCGCGACGCCAAGGGGGCGGCCTACACGCAGGCGCTGGCGTCGGCCATCCCGCAGCTGGAGGGCGAGGCGCACAAGAAGGCGCGCGACGCGCTGATCGATCGCATGGCGCGCATGAAGTCGGAGACGCTGGGCGTCAAGTTGGAGGACGACGACCCCGAGGTACGCCGTGCCGCCGCCCTCGCCGTCGCCATGAAGGAGGACAAGACGCATGTCTACAAGCTGATCGACCTGCTCAACGACCCGGAGCCGACGGTCGCCGCCGCCGCCCACGCGGCGCTGAAAAGCCTCAACAACGACGAGGATCTCGGCCCGCCGAAGGGCGCTAGCCGCGAGGAGCGCGCCAAGGCGGTCCTCGCCTGGAAGACGTGGTGGGGCAAGCAGCTGCAGGAGAAGAAGTAAGCGCCCGCCGGCATGGTCCGTGCCCGTGCCCGTGCCCGTGCCCGATTCCAGACCGGGCACGGGCACGGGCACGGGCACGGGCACGGACCCGCGCCACCTGAAACGGCCCGTTTTTGAACCACGCGCGCCCGCCGGGTAAACATTATCACAGAGGTAGATCATGTCTGAAACCACCGTGGCGCCGCCGCCGCGGCGGCCCCGGACGGCGGCCCTGCGGGTCGTGACGGTGGCGCTGCTGGTGCTGGCGGGTCTGGGCCTGGCGGCGTGGGGTGGGCGGCACGCCTGGGCCTGGCACCACTTCCGCGCCGGCCGGGCGGCCCTGGAGGCCGACGACCTCGACGCAGCGCGCTCCCACCTGGACAGCTGCCTGCGAGCCTGGGGCCGCAGCACCGAGGCCCGGCTGCTGGCGGCGCGGGCGGCGCGGCGGGCCGACGACCTCGAGGCCGCCGAGCGCCACCTGGACGAGCACGAGCGGCGGGGCGGCGACGCCGAGGCGAGGGCCTTCGAGTGGGCCATGCTGCACACGCAGCGCGGCGAGTTCGCCGACACGGAAACCTACCTGAGGAACAAGGTCGCCGGCAGCGAGGGCCGCGACGCGCTGCTGGGGCTGGAAGCCCTGGGCAAGGGATACGCCGCGACGGGCCGGATGCCCGATGCCCTGCGCAGCCTCGACGAGCTGCTGCGCCGTCAACCCGACCACTTCCAGGCGCATCTGCTGCGCGGCCGAGTAATCTCCGAAATGGGCGAGTTGCCGGAGGCGCTGGCCGACTACGACGCCGCCGTCGCCGCCCGCCCGTCGTCCTTCGAGGCGCGCCTGCGCCGGGCCGCCCTCCTGGAACGGCTCGGCCGGCTGGCCGACGCCGTCGCCGAGTACGAGGCGCTGCGCCTGGCTCGCCCCGACGACCCGGAGGTCCTGCTCGGCCTGGCGAGGCTGCGCGCCGATTCGCACGAATTGGAGAAGGCCGACGCCCTGCTCGGCCAGCTGCTGGCGGCGCACCCCGACCGCACCGACGCCCTGCTCGAACGCGCCCGGGTCGGGCTGCGGCGCGGCGAGGCGGGGCGAGCCGAGGAGTGGGCGCGCGAGGCCACCCGGCGGGCCCCGGGCGACCGCGACGCCTTCAGCGTGCTCGCCCTGGCCCTGGAGGCGCAGCAGGGGAAGGAGGACGACGCCCGCCGCTGCCGGGCCCGCATCGACGAGATCGACGCCGATCGGGATCGCGTCATGCGCCTGGGGGACCGCGCCCGCGAGGAGCCGGGCAACCTGACGCTGCGCTTCGAGATCGCGGCCGCGCTGCTGCGTCTGGGGCGTACGGAGCAGGGCGTGCGCGGCCTGGAGGGGGTGCTGGCGGCTGACCCCAATCACCCCGGCGCCCACGCGGCGCTGGCCGACTACTATGAACGCACCGGCCAGCCCGACAAGGCCAAAGCGCACCGGCGGCCCTGATTGACAAGCCGCAAGCCGCTTGCGGCTTCGCATGCCCTGCGAAGCCGCAAGCGGCTTGCGGAACGCACTCTTATCGCAAGGTGGCTCGCATGAACCCCGTTCCCCCAGTCCGGCGCCCCGGCAAGGTTTGGCCATACGTCCTGGCCTGCGCCGTGGTCGCCGCCACCGCCGCGGCCGGCCTCGCCTACCTGTCCCTTTCACCGCCGCCCTTCGCGCCCGCCCTGCCGGCGGCGACGCCGGTCGCGGTGCCCAACGAGGACAGCCCCGAGCGCGTCCACAAGTTTTGCAGCGAATGCCACAAGTACCCCGACCCGGAATCGTTCCCGCGCCACCACTGGCGCGCGGAGGTACGCCAGGCCTACGACTTCCTCCGCGGATCCTCGTTGTCGGTCGATTTCCCCCCGTTCGAGTCGGTGGTGCGCTACTACGAGGAGCGGGCGCCGGAGGAGTTGCCGCTGGTGCGGCCGCCGTGCGCCCCGGCCGGCACCTACCCCATCCGCTTCGAGCGCGAGGTCGTGCCGGGGCTGAAGTTGGGACAAGAGCCGACGGTGTCCCACGTCAGCCTCGTCCACCTGTTCGACGCCAAGCGGCTGGACGTGCTCACCTGCGACATGCACACCGGCTGGCTGGCCGCCTACCAGCCGTACACCTCGCCGCCCGCCTGGCGGAAGATCGCCCGCCTCACCAACCCCGCGCACGCCGAGGTGGTGGACCTCGACGGCGACGGCAACAAGGACCTGATCGTCGCCGACCTCGGCAACTTCACCCCGACCAACGCGAAATGCGGCAGCGTGGTGTGGCTGCGCGGCAAAGCGGACGGCACCTTCACGCCGATCACACTCCTGGAGGGAGTGGGCCGAGTCGCGGACGTGCAGGCGGCGGACTTCAACGGCGACGGCAAGATCGACCTGATCGTGGCCGTCTTCGGCTGGCGCGAGACCGGCGCGATCATCTACCTGGAGAACCAGACCACCGACTGGGACCACCCGAAGTTCGTGCCGCATGTCGTCGATGACCGGCACGGCGCGATTCACGTGCCGGTGACGGACCTCAACGGCGACGGCAAGCCCGACTTCGTCGCCCTCATCAGCCAGGAGCACGAAACCATCGTCGCCTTCCTCAACGACGGCAAGGGCCACTTCGAGAAGAAGACCCTGTACGAGGGGCCGCACCCGGCCTACGGCAGCAGCGGCATTCAGCTGGTGGACCTCGACGGCGACGGCCGCCTCGACATCCTGTACACCAACGGCGACGTGCTCGACCAGCCTTTCCTGCTGAAGCCGTACCACGGCATCCAATGGTTGGAGAACGTCGGCGACCTGCGCTTCGTCCACCACCCCATTACGCCGCTTTACGGGGCGATGCGCGCCGTGGCCGTCGATCTCCGCGGCGACGGCAAAAAGGACATCCTGGCCGTGAGCTGGTTGCCGGCTTCCCGCTTCCCGCAGCGCGGCCCCCTGGACCTTGATGCGGTGATCTTGCTGGAGCAGACGGAGCGCGGCAAGTTCGTGCGGCACGCGCTGGCCAAGAAGACGTGCGACTCCCTGGCGTGTACCGCCGGCGACGTGTTCGGCGACGGCCACACCCACCTGGTGACCGCCTCGTTTGGGCTGGGGAAGGGAGCGAGCACCGACGCGCTGACGATCTGGAAGAACCTCGGCCCCCGCAAGGACCCGCCGGGGAAGTGACCGGGACCGGAGGCGCAATAAAAACGCCGATCCGACCCGCTGTACCACCTCTCCCATGGCCAGCGCGGATCGGATCGGCAAGACTCGCTTTCGAGGGAAGCAGAAAGCAGATGCCGTGCCAAAAGCGACTCCTCGCCGGTCCCCACCATGCAAGTGCTTGGGATTTCTCATGTTGCGACGGTTGATCCGATGCCGACGGGTACACAGTTCGGGGCTCGGCCCCTGCGGAACGCCGCGAGCATAGGCGTCGGCTGCTTAGACCGCAGGCACCCCGGCGCAACCCCTACTGCTGCAATTCCTTCCGCCCCGGCGCGGTCCTCAGTTGCCCACCAGTTGCCTACCGCGGCCGAAATCGACCCCGACCTGGCCCGCGTCGTCACCGCCTGGCCCGACCTGCCCACGCACATCCGCGCCGCCGTCCTGGCGCTGGTCGGAACTGCCCGCTGACGGCCCCCTCGACGGGCCGGCTGTATTGCCCCGACAGCCGGCCCGTGGCTCGCCGGAATGTCCCGCTGCGGCCCGCGGAAGGGACGAGACGAGACGGGGGGCCGGCACGGCAGCGGAGGGGCGCCTGAGCGATCCTGACGCGACCGCGGGGCGGGTCTCTCACTGACTCTCAACCTCTCTCAGATAGACGGTAGGCGCCGGACATGGTGCCGACGGCCACGGCTCGAACGCGGGCTGGCCGGCGGGCAACGCCTCTTAAGGAGGGCGCGACGGGGCCGGTAGGGGTCGGGCAGGTCGGCGCGGGCGATCTGGCTACGGTCACTGTGGGGGCTTCGGCGACGGCCCCTGCAAGTTGAAATCGCCCCCGTAGCCCGCCTTCGGCACCTCGCGCACCTCCTCGATGATGAGTTGACAGATGCGCATCCCTTTCACCAGAACCACGGGGAGCGGGCCAACGTTCCACATCTCAAGTCGGAGCGGGGCGCCATGGTCAGCGGGGTCGTTCTTGTTGTGGCCGAAGCCCGCGTGAATGGTCGGGGCCGTGACGTGTACGCCGATGCCCATCCTGCCCAGGCTGCTCTTCCCCTCCACGCGGGCGCACAGCCTGGAGGTGTGTGGGAGGTAGATGCGCTCCAGCGTCCACCCCAGGATGAAATGCCGCGGGCCACTCTGGGGCGTCGATTGGAAGGAGGGGGGCAGCTCGTAGCCGTCCTCTGGAATGCTCACCTGCACGGTGAATCGACTCTCCAGGTCCGCGAACTTGAAATCCTTGGCCCCGGGGCAAAAACGCACCGGACCCTGCCCCAGCCCCGGTGCCGGGGCCGGGAACTCCCACCGGTCTAGGGTGTCCCCCAGGCGGAGGTCGATCGCCGTGGAGTCCATAAACGAGGGGTCCGGTCGGGGTACGATGACGATGCGCTTCTGGTCCATCGCCAATTCGGCCTCGCGGTCGCACAATATCATGCTGGCACCTCGTCGGGCGCGTCCGTCACCGCGGCCCCGCTGACCCACACGCGGTTCGCCCCGCTGTCCGCCTCGACGGGAAGTTGGACGAGTGCCGTTTTGTATCGAGGGTCGCGGCCGATGAGCCGAACCGGGAGGAGGTAGGTATCGCCGCGGCGCACCAGGAAGCGCTCCTCGATGGTCAGGTATTCTGTGTGGCCCTCGACGCTCGGCACCCCCACCGCCTTGTAGCCAGGGCGGGGACCTTCGGAAATGTCGCAGTGCATCAGCGCCATCGTTCTCTCTCCTTGGCCGGTCGGGCGAACGGCAACAATACCGAATGCCCGTTCGGAACGGGGAGCCCAGCAGGGGACATCGGCACGCCAGCGCCGCGGCCGAAAGGAATCCGGGCCGATCTTCCTCGCCCCAGAAGGTCAACGCAAGAAAAAACCGTGCCTCTTGCCGAGACGACGCGGGGCCGGAAACCCCCAAGCCCACGGGTTACCTCCCCGGGGGGTTCTTGCGTTTCCCGGGGCCGCGTCTGGCCCGTTCTGAGGCCGGCCGGCCCCCTTCGGGCGCCGTCGATCCCGCCCCCGTCGCCCTGGTCGGCCCATCCTTGCGGCACAGCGGGCCGGAAAAACGAACCGGGTCGGCCGGAGTCCCATCAGCACCACCAGCCGGCCCGTCGCGCTGCGTCTGCTGCCGCGAGTCAGTCCTCCTCGGGCAGCATCACGGTGATGACCGGGTCGCTCTGATCCCCCGAACCGCACAGCGCCTTGAGGCGGACCAGCGGCGGGGTCCGGTCGCGGTTGTCGTTGCGGACGTGGACGCCGAAGCGAACCTCGCAGGCGCCGCCCTGCCCGCGGACGGCAAAGCGGAGCATGGTCAGCACGTCCCACAGCCGGCCGGCTTCGTCTTGGCACAGCACGTCGGACGGGACCGCGACGCACTTCACCCAGGCGGCCGCGGTCAGCGCCACGGGGTACTTGAACCCCGCCTCCTTGGCGGTCGCGGATACATCGATCAGCACGCCGTCGCGGAGCGCGTCGGCGCGGGTGTAACGGTGGATCAGGTCAGCGCTCTCGAACATGGTTTGTTCCTCTCTCGGGCGAAGGAAAGGGGGCGGGGGGTCGATCCCCCGCCCCCGATGCGTTGCTCAGCGGCCGGCCGCCTCTTCGACCGGCGAGCGGGCCAGCGCCGCGAACGTGACGACTCCGCGGATGCGATCCGGCGGGATGTCGCGCGTGCAGTACCACAGCCCTTTCTTCGAGCGCCGCAGCCAGCGCCGCGGCACGTCGATTTCCAGAATGACGACTCCCTCGATGCGCCCCCCGTGGCGCCGGACGGTGTGCCATCCCGCCCACGCGGAACAGGATGGTGAATGCAGCCAGACAGCCGGCATCTTGCCTTGACTCTTGCTGGTGAGCAACCCGGCGCGGCAGATGGCCGCGAGGTTGCGGGCGAGCGTGGCGTGGCGTAGCAACATGGATGCGCCCTCCTGAAACGGGCGCGGGGGGATTTCTCCCCCCGCGCCGATCCGTGTTGCTACAGCTGGCCCGCGGCGATGAGCGCCGCCAGGCCGTCCGCGTGTTTGCAGTGCCCGTGCCGCAAGTGGCCCTTGCACTCGCACGTCTTCTTGTCGCCGTCGATGTTGACGTGGTAGCCCGGCTCGTTCTCGTGCAGGCCGATCTTCTCGACCTTGAAGCCGCGGCCGAAGTCCGCGGGCAGGATGGTCAGGAAGTAGTCGGCGTGTTCTTTGCCGACCCAGATGCGGACGATGCCGAGCCCGTTGTCCTCCGGCCGCACTTCCAGCCGGATGCGGCGTTCCGGCCGCGGCTTGCGTTGACGGGTCGGGGCGGTTGCGTTAGCGTTCATCTGCGTTCCTTTCGCTTGAAGGAATGCCACGGGGCGGGCTGTTAGCGCAGCGCCGCCCCAACTTGTTGCCTCTCGTTCCCTGTCCGTCCCGTTTGCCTCTCTCTCTCTCGCCTTCGTCCCCCGCCACAAGTCCCGGCTGAGCGCGTGCGCCGCCGGGAGGTTGGCTGTAGCGGTTTCGACTTGTCAAAGAACGGGCCGACACCAGAGCGCCGGCGTCAAGTCCCGGGCGGGGCGGGCGCCCGGGCCGATGCTGCCCGCAGTCAGCTCGCCTTGCGGTTGCGGCGGCCGGGCAGCTTCACCCCGGCCTTGCGGCAGCGACCCCGCAGGGTGGACTCAGCGACCCCCAGGGCACGGGCCGCAGCCCGCACCGTCCCGTGCGTCTCCAGGGCCGCCCGCAGCCCGTCCGCCACCGCCGGGGCCGGGATCGGCTCCACGGTCGCCGGGGCCGACGGCGCCTCGACGGCCTGCGCCGCCACGGCCGGCTCGTAGGGCTCGCCCCCCTGGAACGGGATCACCACGTCCGCCACCGGAGGCAGCGACGCCACGGGGTACACGGCCGCTGTCGCCACCGGCACCACGCCGCAGCGCTGGGCCACCGCCAGCGCCGCCAGGCCGATCCGGCGCCGCAGCCAGGACACGCCACGCCGCGCCACGTCCGTCGCTGCCGTCACTCCATCCACCAGCGCCGCGGCCGGGACCAGCGGCATCGCCACCAGCGCCATGTCGCCCCGGTCCGCCCCGAACACCGTCGCCATCAACTCGGTCGTCAACATCGCCGTACCCTCCCTCGCATCTCCCCGTCCCGAACCCTCCGGCCGAACCGTTCGACCGCCTCAACCAACGGCCTCCGTCAAGCCGGCCGATTTCTGCCGATCAACCGCGCGCCCGCACGCAAACCCCGGCCCCGGCCCGGGTTGCGGAATCGTCGCCAGCCCCCTCGGGGGTCGCGTCGGGTCCCGGGGAGGCTTGTCCCGTGTCTGCCCACGCACGGCATTTGGGTCCCCCTGCGAGGCGGATAGCGTGATATGGCTGATCGCTGCGGGTCCCCCGCCGGCCGCAGTCGCGTGGCGTTAGAATGAGAGAATCATCGGGTCCCCCGTCCCGGGCAGAGGGGTCCGCAGGATTACAACATGGTCCCGGGAGACGAAAGGGAGAGACACATGGCAGGGCGTCCCAAGAGGAAGGCGCGCGAGGTCATCGCGCTGATGAACGAGATCGATGTCATCGCGTACAGGACGTTCTTCGCGTCCCCCGCCCCTGATGACAGCGAGCCGCGGAGGCCCCGGAAGCGCAGCCGGATCGAAGAGGCGTGGAACAACGCCATCGATGGCACCATGCTCGCCTCGATCGCCCTGGAGAAACTGGCCGAACTCCTGGCGCAGAAGGCCGGGCTCGAGCCAGTCGCGTCCCTGTCTTCCCTGGCATCCAACCCCGCGACCACGCTGGAGCGGCTGACCAAACTGGCGGCGAAAGCCGGGGTCGATCCGCCCAGCATGGCCGAAGTCGAGGGCATGCACCAGGATCGAGAACGGGCGAGGGCAGCGGCACGGGAGGAGGCAGCGGCACGGGAGGAGGTCGGGGAGGAATGGGACGACGACGATTGGGACGATGAGGAAGAGGCAGAGCAGGACACGTCCGCGGTTGCGTCCGGGGAACAGCCCACGGCATAGCTCAGGCTGAGAGCCGGAAAAGGGGCGGGAAGGTGCCCTGTCCGCCCCGATCCCTGGGCCGGCTCGCGTGTGCGTGCGCGTTGGAGCGGTGGAATTTGCTTGCTTCTTCCATGCTCAGGCCGGAGAATCCGGGCATCGACCCCTGATGCTTCGGCGACAGAAACGCAGGACGGTGGCCCTACCGGCTATCGTCCCGCCCCCCGAGCCTCGTCTGGCACCGATACCACCGTCGTTCCTGGAGAAGTTGCCATGCGCGTCCTCCTGTCCTCCTTGTGGACCTGGTTGCTGGTCAGTTCGTCGTTCTCCTCCCTGGCTCCTCGTCGGCCGCGGGTGCGGCGGCGTGCGGCGCCGGTTCGTCTGGGCCTGGAACTGCTCGAAGACCGAACTGTGCCGTCGATGGTAACGGTCACGAGCGCGAGCGACGATCCCACCGACACGGGTTCGCTGCGGTACGCGCTCAACAACGCCACATCCGGCGAGACCATCGACTTCGCCGCCAGCGTCCGCACCATCGACCTGTCGAGCACGCTGAACATCGGTGTGGACGTTGCCATCACCAACGACCAGGGCATCGGGCCAGTGACCATCGACGGCGGCGGACAATTCACGGTCTTTACGGTCCCTGACAATGTGACGGCCGCGCTGTCGGGCCTGACCATTGCCGACGGAAATACAACAGGCAGCAACGGCGGCGCCGGCGGCATCCTTAACAACGGCACGCTAACCGTCAGCAACAGTACCTTCTCCAACAACTCCGTCAACGACAGCGAAAGCAGTGGCGGCGGCATCCTCAACAACAGCACGCTGACGGTCAACAACTGCACCTTCTCCAGCAACTCCGTCAGCAGCGGCGGTGGCGCCGGCATCCTCAACAACAGCACGCTAACGATCAGCAACAGCACCTTCTCCAACAACCTCGGCGGCGACGGCAGCGGCATCTACAACGGCGGCGCGCTAACGGTCAACAACAGCACCTTCTCCAACAACCACGGCGGCAACGGCGGCGGCATCTTTAACTACGACACGGGCACACTAACGGTCGGCAACAGCACCTTCTCCAGCAACTCCGCGATTAACAGCGGCGGCGGCATCCTTAACAGCGGGCTACTACTCGTTAGCAACAGCACCTTCTCCAGCAACTCCGCGATCAGCAGAGGCGGCCAAGGCGGCGGCATCTACAACGGCGGGCAACTACTCGTCAGCAACAGCACCTTCTCCAGCAACTCCGCGAGCAGCAACGGCGGTGGCATCTGCTCCAACGGCTACACGCTAACGGTCAGCAACAGCACCTTCGCCAGCAACTCCGCGAGCAGCGGCGGCGGCATCTGCATCGTCGGCGGGCAACTACTCGTCAGCAACAGCACCTTCTCCAGCAACTCCGCGATCAGCGGCGGCGGCGAAGGCGGCGGCATCTTTAACGGCATCGGCGATCTACTATTGGGCAGCAACAGCACCTTCGCCAGCAACTCGGCACAGAGCGGCGGCGGTATCTTTAACGGGGGCACTCTAACTGTCAGCAACAGTACCTTTTCTGCCAACTCAGTGGCCAGCGGCGGTGACAGCGGCGGTGGCATCGCGTCACTTTCTGCCCTTACGCTGGACGGTGATATCGTTGCCGGGAACGTGAACACCTTTAGTGGTGCGACGCCCGACGACATTGCCGGTCTGGCAGGGGCTACTTCCAGCGATAACTTGATCGGCACGGGCGGCAGTGGCGGACTTTTTGACGGGCAGAATGGCAACCAGATCGGCGTTGGCATAGCCAACGTCGGTCTTGGCCCTCTCGGCGAGAACGGCGGTCCTACCGAGACGTTGGCCATTGGTCCCGGCAGTTTCGCTCTCGGCAAAGGCGTTACCGAAACGACAGCCACCACCGACCAGCGTGGCGTCGCCAGACCCATCAACGAGCCCAGCGATGTCGGCGCTTACCAATACTCTGTTGCCGATCCCTTCAGCGTCGTGCCATTCTCATCTGCGATGCAAAGCGCTACAGTGGCCAGTACCTTCGCGCCTCTTGAGGCGTTGGTCACGGATAGCTCCGGCAACCCGGTCAGCGGAGCCAGCGTCACCTTCGCTGCTGTGGCCGCCCCAAACGGAGCCACGGGCAGCTTTGCCGGCAACGCCACTGTCACGACCAATACGCATGGCGTCGCCACCGCGCCGCCGCTAACAGCAGGCCAGACGGCCGGAACCTTTACTGTGACGGCCTCGGTCAGCAGCGTCGCCAGCCCTGCGGACTTCAACCTGACCAGTACCCCCAGCATCCCGGCAACCGTAACCGCCGTGGGCGGCACGCCGCAGAACACGCCCATCGGCTCCGCCTACGGCAGCTTCCTTCAGGCCAAGGTGGTAGACGCCTACGGCAATCCGCTCGCCAACGTGCCCGTCACCTTCGCCGCGCCCTTGGCCGGTCCCAGCGGAACCTTCAACGCGCTGAACTTCGTCCCAACCAACACCTTGGGGATCGCCACCGCGCCGGGTTTCAGTGCTAACCACGTCCTGGGCAACTTCACCGTCACCGCCACTGTCGCGGGCGTCGCGAGCCCAGCCAACTTCGGCTTGACGATCACCGCCATTCCTGCGGCCATAAAAACCGTGTCCGGCAGTGGCCAGCACGCCACGGTCTTCACCAGCTACGGCAAGGCCCTGGCAGCGCGCGTCACCGATGCCACCGGCAAGCCTGTGAGTGGCATCACGGTCGCGTTTGAACTGCCGGCAAGCGCCGCGAACGGAACCTTTGCCGCTTCGCCCATCGTCGTGACCGATGCCAACGGCGTAGCCACGGCACCGGCGTTGACCGCTAACACAATGGCAGGCAGGTTCACCATCAACGCCTGGGTCGTTGGTGTCGCTGCCCCTGCCTCCTTCACTTTGACCAACACCGCAGGCCCGCCAGCCAGTGTCAATCTCTTTTCCGGCAACTCCCAGAGCGCGGTTGTCACAAAAGCCTATAAGAATACACTGCAAGTCGGTGTAACCGATCAATTCGGGAATCCGGTTGCCGGCGTCAAGGTGACGTTCACCGCGCCGAACAGTGGCCCCGGTGGCACCTTCGTCGGCAAGCTGACAGCCACGGCCACCACCAACGCCAACGGCGTCGCCATCGCGCCGGCGTTCACTGCCAACGCTCATCCGGGCGGCTTCACGGTAATCGCCTCGATCAGCGGGGCGCACACTTCTTTCAGCCTTACGAACCTGGTAGGGCCGGCGGCGAAGATTGTGGCCGTGAGCAAAACCACCCCGCAGACCGCAAAGGCTGGCTCTCCATTTGCGGTCAATCTCGGTGTGGTAGTCACCGACAGCGTCGGCAATGCTGTGCCAGGTGTGCAGGTGACGTTTACGATCCATGCCAATGCGACGAACGGGGCCAGCGGCACCTTTGGCGGCAGCAGCACGGCGACGGCAACCACCAATGCCGTTGGCGTGGCCACCGCTCCCCAACTCACCGCCAACGCGAAGAAAGGCACCTTCACGGTTGTTGCGTCCATCGCCGGCTTAACGCAAGCCTCACCGTTCACGCTGACGGTTGCGTCCATTGCCGGCTTGATCCAAACACCAATATTCACGCTGAGGATTGATTAAGTCGTGTCTAAGCGGTCTTGCCATCGAACCGACGGAGTTTCCAGCGACTGCCATTGCCCACGGCACGGCGGCGCACAACCGGGCGAGCGCGTCCCAACCGCGGGCGGCCTCCAGTTTCCGGCCGCTGACGGATCCCTCCACCACTTCAAGCCAGGTCCGCAGCGCGGCCGCCAGGCGCCGACCGGCCTCGTTGTGCCGCGGCCGGGGTAACGGCGGTCATAGGGCGGCCGGACTTGGCCTGCGCTGTCCTGGCGCACGTCAGGTGCCTCCCCGCGGCCGGCGGGGTTGCCAGGGTCAGCGCGTGTGCTACGGCGTCGTGTAGCAAGGCGAGCGCGTCCCAACCGCGGGCGGCCTCCAGTTCCCGGCCATGACGTACCCCTCCGCCACTTCAAGCCAGGTCCGCAGCGCGGCCGCCGGCCGAGGGCCGCCGACCCTCCGAGCGGCCGCGGCGGCTCACCCGTGCGAGGATGCGGGTAGAATGGAGAGTAAGCGGGACGCCAGCTGATCCCTGGTGGCTTGCCTCTCGTCAGCGGCCGCGTACTCCCCGCTGGCGGGGGGCAAGCTTTGCCCGCCCGGAGTACGCACATGGCCGACACTCCCTCTCCCGCGAACAACGGCTTCGATAAGGTACTGTTTCAACAACGGCTGAAGGCGGCGATTCCTCCCGTCCTTCGCAGCCTGGAAGAGTTTTTGGAGGCGGATCGCACGGGAGGCGATCGGGTCTTGTGGCCTCAGCATGGTGAAGAAATCCGAACCATAGCCGAATGCCTGATGAGACTGGGGTTCGTCGTGGATGCGTGTCGTCTGCTGGAAGCGTGGCATCCCTTGCAGGAGTGGGTGCTTGGGCCGGTGTTCGACGAATTGCTGGCCGACCATGCCGCATCGTTTCCGGAAGAAGAGAGCCGGCTGCGCGTATGCTGTGGGGAATTCCCTTCGGCCGAGGAACTTGCGGGAACAGCGCAGGACCGAGAGACTCGCGACCTGGGTATGGTCGGTTCCGTTTATCGGCTGGTGGACCACCTTCGACAGCTTCAAGAGGCGATCTCCGCACCGGCTCCTGCCCTTGCCGTGCCTTCCGTTCCCGCCGCGACCCCGACCGTCGAGGCACCCCCGTCTGCGACTCCCCCCGGCGACGACCGCCACCAGGGCGGGGCGGGGGGAGGCGAAGGGGACGCAGCCAACGCCACACATACACCGGAACCCGAGAGCAGCGAGCAGCCAAACACGTCAAGCGCGGAACCGACTGGTATGTCTTGGCAAGAAGTGGTGGAGCGGCTGCAACGGCTCCGCACCCAAGGCGAGCCGTTCACCAGTCAAAAGAAGCTGGCAGATGTCTTCGGCTGTTCATCGTATACGATCAACAAGGCGATCAAGGAGACGCCTGCGCTGCACGTCTGGGCGAAAGCCCGGTCCGCGAAACAATCCACAGCCGCGCCCAGGGCGCAGAGCCTCAACGACGTGGTGACTGACCGCACGGCGCAGAACCGCGAACTGGACCCGGCAGACGATGTTGCCATTCGGGAGTACCTGGAGAGAGAAGACCTGACGAGCGCAGAGCGGGCGTTCTTCAATAGCCTAACACAGGAAGACCAGCTCGACTTCCTGAACGATCCCGACAAGCACCGGAACATTCTGGGGCGCAAGCCCTAGCTGCTGCCGTCGTTTGCAAACGTTTGCGGTGCGTTTTCCCCGCGTTTTCTAGGCGTTTTCGCCGACAACCGCAAACGCCTGCCTTCCTACGAAAGCCCGCAATAAAGGCTGGTAGGAAGGCGAACAATGGCAAGCGAAATCCCTCAACTGCGGACCCCCGGCGTCATCGCCACCGAGCTAGGGGCGTCTCTTAGCCGCGTCCTCTACGTTCTCCAGAAGCACAGCCAAGACATCAAGCCCATTGGCCGCGCTGGCGTTCTGCGCCTTTACGACTGCCGTGCCGTCGCGATGGTCCGCCACGAGTTGAACGCCATTGACGCGCGCCGCTGCCGGAAGGGGGTGGCCGATGTCAGCTGAACCCATCCTCCCGCTGCGCCCCGCGGCCGATCCCACCCCGCCCATCACCGTCGAGGCCCTGCGCGACCGTCCCGAGGCTGTCCCGCCCGTCACCATGCTGCCGCCGCTGCTGGTCGATATGGCCGGCCTGTCGCAGCTACTCTCCCGCAGCGAGGCGAGCCTGTACCGCGACGACAGCGCGGGCCGCATCCCGGCTGGCCGGAAACTCGGGGGCAGTAAGCGATGGGTTTACTCCGAAATCGTCGCCTGGGTGGAAGCGGGAATGCCGTGCCGCCGGACCTGGGAGGCGATGAAGGCAGCCAGGCACGGCCGCAAGTGAAAAACGGCGGGGCGGGTCGCGGTCGCGGGGCAGGGTTGTCACCCCTCGTCCCTCCGGTTCAACTCCGGACCGCTCCACCGAAAAACGCGACGCCCGGCAAGGGATTGCCGGGCGCTTCGCGCAAGCAGGGTTGTCACCCAAGAGCGAGTATACCAAAGTGGCCGCGAGAAATAAATGGGTTCGCGTGTCGAGGGGATCGCCTTGCCCCGTCTGCAAGGAGCCGGACTGGTGTTCCATCACCGCCGATGGCACCCTGGCGAAGTGCATGCGCGTCGAGGCCGGCAGCTTCAAGAGCAAGGCCGACAAGAACGGCGCACTCTACTACCTGCACCGCCTCACCGGCGCTGCCCGGGCTGACTCGCCGCCCCCGCGGCCGCCCGGCCCGGGAGCCGCCCGAGCCGACGCCGACCTGCTGCACCGAGCCTACTCCGCCCTGCTGGCCGGGTTGCAGCTGTCCAAGGCGCACCGGGAAGCATTCCGGGGGCGCGGGCTGAACGATGAGGAAATCGACCGCCGCGGCTACCGCACCCTGCCCATTCGGGGACGCGCCCGCCTGGCCCGCGACCTGCGCGAGTTGCAGGGCGACGCGCTGCTGTCCGTCCCCGGCTTCATCCTCAAGCCCGGCGACGACGCCAAGCCATATCTCACCATCGCCGGCGCTGCGGGGCTGCTGGTGCCGGTTCGCGACCTGGCCGGGCGCGTCGTAGCCTTGCTGGTCCGGCGCGACGACGCGAAGGACGGCGGCGGAAAATACTCCTACCTGTCGAGTGCTAAACACGGCGGCCCCGGCCCCGGCGCGCCGCCCCATGTCCCGCTGGGCATCGAGGCCCCGGCCGAAACCGTCCGCCTCACGGAAGGGGCACTCAAGGGGGACGTGGCCACTGCGCTGTCCGGCCTGCCCACGGTCGGAGCCGCTGGGCTGGTCTGGCGACCGGCCCTCGACGTGGCCGCTGCTCTGGGCTGCGAGACGATCCGCCTCGCCTTCGACGCCGACGCCCTCGACAACGCCCATGTTGCCCGCGCCCTGTCGGACTGCTGCGAGGCCGCGAGGGCTGCCGGCCTGGCCGTCGAGATGGAGCGCTGGGACAAGGGCGATGGCAAGGGGATCGACGATTTGCTGGCCGCCGGCAAGGCACCGGAAGTGCTGACGGGCGAGGCGGCGCTGGCCGCGGTCCGCGAGGCCGTGGGGGCGGCCACCGCCGGCGATCCGCCGCCCGCCCCCGACGAACTGGACCGGCTTTCCGCCGTGCTGGCTGATGGAGGCGCCCCGGCCCTGTTCGCCGACAAGAAGCTGCTCGAAGCCCTGGCCCGCCTGGCGTCCACGGACCCCGCAGCCTACGCCGCCCGCCGTGCGACCCTCAAGAGGCTGGTTTCCCTCCCCGACCTGGAAAAAGCGCTGAAGCCTCTCCTCCGCGAACAGGCACGCGAGCGCCCGCCCGTCCTGCTGACAGAGGCCGGTTACCGGATCGAGGACGACCGAATTTGCCGCGAGTGCGGCACCCACGACGGCGGAACGTCGCTGGTGCCGCTGTCCAACTTCACCGCGCGGATTACCGAAGTGGTGACGCGCGACGACGGCGCCGAACAAACCGCCCTCTTCACCCTGGCCGGCGCCCTGATGGACGGTCGGAAGCTGCCGCCCGTGCAAGTCACCGCGGCCGACTTCGCGGGGCTGGCCTGGGTCACCACCGCCTGGCACGGCGAGGCCGTCGTCTACGCCGGTCAGGGAACGCGCGACCATCTCCGCGCCGCCCTGGAACTGCTCTCCCCCAACCGTGCCCGGCGAACCGTCTACCTGCATACCGGATGGCGGAAGCTCGGCGACGGCTGGCACTACCTGCACGCAGGCGGCGCGATTGGCACCGACGGGCCGGCCGCTGGCGTCGAGGTGTCGTTGCCGGACCCACTGGCCGGGTTCCTGCTACCCACACCACCGGAGGGGGAACCGCTGGCCGCCGCCGTCCGGGCGAGTCTGGGGCTGCTCGACGGGTTGACCGCCGACCGGCTCATCATCCCGCTGCTGGCCGCCGTGTACCGGGCGGCGCTGGGGGAGGCACCCGGCCCCATCGACTTCGCCTTGCACCTGGCCGGCCCGCACGGGGCCGGCAAGAGCGAACTGGCGGCCTTGGCCCAACAGCACTTCGGCGCCGCCCTCGACGCGCGGCACCTGCCCGGCGGCTGGTCTTCGACTGCAAACGCGCTGGAGGGGCTGGCCTTCGCCGCAAAGGACGCGCTGCTTACGGTCGATGACTACGCCCCGCGCGGCGCCCCCGGGGACCGGCAGCGGCTCGAGCGCGACGCCGACCGCCTGCTGCGTGCGCAGGGCAACCAAGCCGGCCGGGGGCGGATGCGCGCCGACGGGAGCCTGCGCCCGCCAAAGCCGCCCCGCGGACTGATCCTCTCGACGGGCGAGGACGTGCCGCCGGGGCAATCCCTTCGGGGCCGGATGCTGGTGTTGGAAGTCTCGCCCGACGACGTGCCGAAGCCCCGCCTGACGCCGCACCAGCGAGCCACCGCGTCCGGCCTGTACGCGCAGGGCCTTTCCGGCTTCGTCCGTTGGCTGGCGTCTCAGTACGGGGAGCTGTGCGCCCGGCTGCCCGGCGAGCGGGCCGCACTCCGCGACCGGGCGCAAACCGGCATCGGGTCGGCGCGCACCCCCGGCATCGTGGCCGATCTGGCGCTGGGGCTGAAGGTGTTCCTCGACTTCGCCCTCGCTACCGGGGCCATCACCCAGGCGGAGCGGGAGGCCCTGGCCCGCCGCGGCTGGCAGGCGCTTGTCGAGGCGAGCGGCGCGCACGCGAAACACGTCGAGGCGGCCGAGCCCACCGCCCTCTTCCTGCGCCTGCTGGCTGCGGCCTTGGCTTCGGGCCGGGCGCATGTTGCGGGACCGGACGGGGGCAAGCCGGAAAACCCGCGCGCGTGGGGATGGCGGGAAGCTGAGTTTCGGACTGCCGCTGGCTCTGATTCCCGCTGGGAGCCGCAAGGCCGGCGCGTCGGCTGGCTCGACGGCCCGGAGGATCTGCTGCTAGAGCCCGAGGCCGCCTACGCCGAGACGCAGGAACTGGCCCGGCATCAAGGAGAGGCGCTGCCGGTCAGTTCGCGCACGCTCTGGAAGCGCCTGCGGGAGCGGTCGCTGCTGGCGAGTTGGGATGAGCGCCGCCAGCGGAACACGATTCGCCGGACGTTGGAAGGAGTCAAGGACCGCGACGTATTACACCTGCGCGCTGGCGCCCTCTCCCCCTGTAGCGAACCGTCCGAACCGTCCGTAGAAGCCGGGAAGCCCCCGATTCCGGCCGAAAAGCGGATGGTTCCGGCGGACGGTCCTGGGAGCGGTAACGGCCACTCTGCGGAGAACCGTCCGCAAGAACCGTCCGGAAAACCCGAGGAAAAGCTGGTCTGCGGACGGTTCGGACGGTCGGCTACGGGGGGAGACAACTCCCTACGCGATGAGATGGCGCCAAACACCCATGCCGCCCCCGTCCCGCCACCGGGAGCCCGGCTGTACTACCAGGATGAGGCCGGCAGATCGTGCGGCCCGGAGAGCGCCGTCCGTTGGTGCTGGGAGGGGGCGCCGGCCTGGATCGACGCAAACCAGTATCCGCCACCGCTGTCTGCTGCGCCTCACAGAGCCGCAGGGAGGCGCACCGAATGAGCCCGACCGCCCGCACTCTGGCACACCTGCGACGGCTTGGCTACGTCGCCACCGTGGTTGAGCGCTGGCTGCCGCGGGAGATCATCGAGGAGACCATCCGTGAATGACATGATCCTGAACCCGCCGGCCGCCGTGCGCCCGGCCGAGGACTTGGCCGAACTGCTGGCCGTGGCGAGCGCCGAACATGAGGCGGGCCAGCGCGCCGAGCGCGAGAGCCTGGAACACTACCGCAAGGCCGGCGAGGCGTTGATCCGCGCGAAGGCCGCCGCGGGACACGGCAAGTGGCTGAAGGCGCTGAAAGGGCAAGGCGCGTTCTCGCAACAGCGGGCATCCGAGTACATGCGGCTGGCGGAGGGCTGGGGCAAACTACCGCCGGGCGGTAGCTTCGCGCTGAAGGCAGCCCTGCGCGTGATCAAGGTCGATGAGCTTTGCAGGAAGATCGTCGCGGCGAAGGCGGAGCTTTCGGCTTCCAGCTGGCAAGCCGCCGACGCTTTCGCCGAGCTGCGCCGGCGGGGCTTGGGTATACGACGCATTGCCACGGCTTGCGGCGTGGGTGCCAAGCAGGTGCGTGCTTACTTGCGCATGGTGCGGCGATACCCGGACACCGACACACGCCCCGATTTTTGGGATGCCTTGGACTCACGGCAGACACCCCCGGCAACGCCGGGCGCCCCCGCCAGTAGCACGGGAGGCCCGTCGTAGACTCGTCCGCCGTGCCCCCGGCAGCTGCTGACCTTGATTTCCGCTACCGCCCGATATAGTATCTCTCCCGTCCTTTGGCCGCGTGCCGCCGAACCGTCCTCAGAACCGGGGATGCGGCACCGGCCGTTCTGAGAAAGGAGCCCGTCCTATGGCCCGCGTCTTCAAGAAGTCCATCACGCGCTACCTCGACGCCGAAGGCCGGCAAGTGCCGAAGGGAACTCCCGGCGCCCGCAAGGTCCGGGAGAAGAGCGCCAAGTGGTACGGCCGCCCGCCCGGCGCCGCCCGCCCCGTCCCGCTGTGCGAGAACAAGACCGCCGCGCAGATCATGCTCAACGAACTGGTGCGCAAAGCCGGGCTCGCAACGGTCGGCATCAGCGACCCCTACGAAGAACACCGCAAGCGGCCCCTGCTGGAACACCTGGCCGATTTCGAGAGCGCCTTGCTCGCCCAGGGCGTCACCGCCAAGCAGGCCGGGCAAGTTACCACCCGCGTCCGTCGCGTGCTGGCTGGCTGCGGCTTCGTCTTCATGGCCGACCTGTCCGCCTCACGGGCGATGGAATACCTCGCCACCCTCCGCGACGGCGGCCGCATCTTGCCGCCCCTGGAATCGGGCAAGGGCGAGTTCACCCTGGGCGAACTGGCCGCCGCCCTCGGGGTCCGGCCGCACGCCGTCAGGGGGTTGGTCCGCCGGCAAGGCTTGGCCGGCTGCGGCCACGGTCAGGGCCGGAGGTTCCCGCGGGAGACGGCGGAGGCGCTGCGGGACCGCCTTTCCCGCGGGGCGAGCGTTCAGACGGTGAACTTCTACCTGCAAGCGGTCAAGCAGTTCTGCCGCTGGCTGGTCAAGGACCGGCGCATGGGAGAGAGCCCCCTGGCGCACCTGCAAGGCGGTAACGTGCAGACGGACCGGCGCCACGACCGCCGCGAGTTGAACGAAGAGGAACTGCGCTCCCTCCTGACCGCCACCCGAGCGAGCCAACGAACGTTCCGCGGGTTGAGCGGCCCCGACCGCTTCGCGCTCTACGCCACGGCCTGCGGCACCGGCTTCCGCGCCTCCGCCCTGGCAAGCCTGACCCCGGAGAGCTTCGACCTCGACGCCGACGTGCCGACCGTCACCCTGGCTGCGCAGCACAACAAGAGCCGCAAACTGAAGGTGCAACCCCTGCCCCCGGACCTGGCGAAACTGCTGCGGGACTACCTGGCGGGCCGGCCAGCCGGTCAACCCGTCTGGGGAAGGGCCTGGACCAACGACAACAAGGGCGCCGAAATGCTCCGCGGCGACCTGGAAGCGGCCGGCATTCCCTACGTCATCGCGGGGCCAGACGGTCCGCAGTACGCCGACTTCCACAGCTTGAGGCACAGCTTCTTGACGTTGGGGAGTCGGGCCGGCATCGACCTGCGGACGCTGCAAGAGTTGGCTGGGCACTCAACGCCCGTGCTGACCGCCCGTTACTCGCACCGCCGCCTGTACGACCTGGCGGGCGCTGTCGAGAAACTGCCGAGTTTCCTGCCCGGTCGGGAGGACGGCAGCGAGGCCGCGGCCCTCCGGGCGACCGGCACAGACGGCCGGCCGGTCCCCGTTCAGTTGCCCGCCAGTTGCTCACCAGTTGCACAAACGGCTGACAGCGAGTGCGTCGGCTTGAGACTCGCTGAGGGTGAGCCACTCGAAGAGGCCGAGCGGCCTGACGACGCAAAGCCTGTCCAGAGAAGGGGTTTGCGAGCGGCTGAGAGCGATTGCGAGGGGCTGACAGGAGTACACCTGACGGGGCTCGAACCTGCGGCTGTCGGTTGCTTAGACCGTAGGCGTCGGGGCGAATGTGGGGAATGGCCGGGCGGGGAAAGCGTCACGACCGGCGCCCGCGGCTCAACTTCCGCCGGCGCCGATCCGAAGATTAGCGGGGAGAAATTGACGGCTTTCCGCACGCCCGCTAGAATTGACGTGGCTTCCCCAGTTCTCTGGGGTTGCGCCACGCGCCCGTCTGCGCACGACGAGGGATCCTCCGGTGTTTGCTCCTCCGCGATGCTTGGCCCTTCCGCACCACTGCGGCTGTCGTTCGGCGGTCGCCGGGCAGTGACGTTCGGAGCCGACTTGCCGGTTCCTCCCCGCGATCGCCTCGAATCCTTCCTTCTCTCACCAACGCCGTTAAGCGGCCGCCCTCGATTTTATCGATTCGCGAATCGATGAATCGAGGCGGCGGCCCAACGAGGAACTCACCACCTATGGCGACCGACATTCGTTTGAAGGAAGCGCTGCCGGAAGTGACCGAGGCGCTCGTGGCCACCTACACCGAGTGCAGCCGCACCAGCCACCTCGGCCACAAGCCGCTGCCCAGCCGCGAGGTCATCGTCGGCGTCCTCGACGATTTGATGGACATCCTCTACCCCGGCTACTGGCGGCGGCAGAACCTGCACATCGGCAACGTCGAGTATCACGTCGGCGACGTGGTCGATCGGCTGCACGACAAGCTGACGACGCAGGTCGCCCGCGCCCTGCGGCACGAGGCGGAATGCGGCGCCTCGGACGCCGTGCCGGCCGAGTTCGACGCCGAGGCCCTCGCCCAACAAAAGACGGTTGAACTGCTGCGCTCGCTGCCGGAATTGCGTCTGCTGCTGGAGCAGGACGTGCAAGCCGCCTACGAGGGCGACCCGGCCGCCAAGAGCTACCAGGAGATCATCTTCTGCTACCCCGGACTGGAGGCCATCACGGTTTACCGTATCGCCCACCAGATGCTGCTGCTGGGGGTGCCGCTGATTCCCCGCATGATGACCGAGCACGCCCACAGCAAGACCGGCATCGACATCCACCCGGGGG
This sequence comes from Gemmataceae bacterium, assembly GCA_035266225.1. Lineage (GTDB taxonomy): Bacteria > Planctomycetota > Planctomycetia > Gemmatales > Gemmataceae > DATFNV01. The sequence goes on along the minus strand of DATFNV010000291.1, from coordinate 424 downwards.
CGCGCATCGGCACCGGCTTCTTCATCGACCACGGCACCGGCGTGGTGATCGGCGAGACGTGCGACATCGGCCGTAACGTGAAACTGTACCAGGGCGTCACGCTGGGGGCGCTGTCCTTCCCACGCGACGCGGCCGGCAATATCATCCGCGGCATGAAGCGGCACCCGACGCTGGAGGACGACGTGGTCGTCTACGCCAACGCGACGATCCTCGGCGGCGATACGGTGATCGGCCATCACGCGGTGGTCGGCTCCAGCGTGTGGTTGACGCACAGCGTGGGACCGTATACCGTGGTGTCGCTGGAGAAGCCGTCGCTGCGCATCAAGGGGCCGGGGACGACGGACCTGGTGCCGTGGAACTACCAGATCTAGCGTTTAGCGGCGGCTCGCAGAGCCGCGCGGCTCTGCGAGCCGCCGCTAAACGG
>DATFNV010000290.1:0-21508 GCA_035266225.1 Gemmataceae bacterium | reverse complement strand
CGCCCAGGACGGCACCAAGGACGCCCAACGGGGCGGCCGCCCCCGGCCACCCCTCGGTGGCCTTGATCGTCCCGTCGCTCTTGCCGTCGTGGCGGGCGTTCTGCCGTGCCAGCGCCTGGTAAGCCAGCGCCTGGGCCAGTCCCCCGCCGTCGAGGCCGGCCAGGGCGCCGTCGCCGGCCCGGTCCTTCGTGCCGTCGAGGCGCGCCCACACCCCGTCGAGCTGGGCCCGCGCCTTCAGGCCGGGGTCGCTGACCCGTTCGGCCAGGTGCAGGGCGCGATCGGCCTGCCCCAGCTTGGCGGCCAGCTCCACCAGCCGGTAGACCAGCCACTGCGACACCGGTTTCCCGCCCAGGTCGCCGTCGAGGAAGCCGGCCGCGCTTTCCAGGTCGGCGGCCTCGCCGGTCGCCTCGGCCACCGCCACCAGCAGGCGGAAGCGCCACTCGTCCTTGGCGTCCGCCGGCAGTTCGCGTGCTGCCCCGAAGTCCCCTTTCAGCGCCAGCCCGGCCAGCCGCCCGACCTCGTACAATTGCTTGTCGTCCTTGGCCTTGCCCGGCTTCGGCTCCGGCTTGCCCACGGCCAGGCACAGCGCCACCGCCGACGGCGCCAGCGGCGGCCGCTCCACCCCGGCCGCCGCCTGCTCGTACAACTTCGACACCCGTTCCGCGAGCAGGGTCGCCGTGGCCTGCTCCTTGGCGCGGAAAAACTCGAGGCCGACGACGGCCAGCGCCTCGGGCCCTTCGTAGGCAAAGGCCTCGTCGTCCCCCTCGCCGGGCTTCTTGTCGGCCGATTGCCCTGCCAGTTGGTTCGCCTCCTCGGCGCGGCCGCGTTCAATCAGCCGCCGGCTGACCCGGCGGAGGGCGTACATCCGCCCCGAGGCCGTGGAGACGTGGCTCAGGGTCTGGCCCAGTTCCTTCATGACATTACTTCCTGTATCCTGCATGGCGGTGCCCTTCTTGGGGGCGGCCCATTTCAGGCGCGTCCCGTTGGCCACCTCGTCGTCGCCGCCTCCGAGCTCGACCTGGGACACCAGGAGGTCGGCGAGCAGGGCGTCGCGCCCGGGGCTGGGGTTGCCCTCGAGCAGGGCCCGGGCGTTGGCAAACTTCTTTTGCGCCTTGTCGGCGGCGTCGCGCGTCCCGGAACGGATGTAATACTCGCCTGCGGCGCGGTTCGCCTCGGCGGCCAACTCCTTCGACTTGCCGGCCTGGTTCTCGGCGTTCTTGACCGCCTCCTCGACGAGCTTGTCCTGCTTGTTGTGGGCCCAGGAGCTGTAGGCGAAGATTCCGCCGACGGCCACGACCAGCACCGCGGCGCCGACGGCGACGCCGCGGGTGATCTTCTGCCGCCGGGTCAGGCCGGGCTTTTTCTTCTTGGGGATGACGCCGGCCTCGACGAGGGCCTCGGCGCTGACGCCGCGGGCCCGCGAGGACTCCCACGCCCCTTCGGGCGCCGGTTCGGTGTCGCGCCGCGCCGCTTCGGGGAGGTGATCGCCCTTGGTGCGCCAGTCGGCGGGATCCTTCGTCTTTGGTTGCGGCACCCGGACGATGCGCCGGCACTCCGGGCACGGCGCGTTCTTGCCGGCCAGGTCGCGGCTCATCTTGATCGACTCGCCGCACTGCGGACAGTCGAAGTCGATGGTCTGGGCGTCCGGGGCCCGGGCGGCCTCGGCCTTCGGCTCGGCGAGCGCGGCCGCGGCCAGCGCTTCCAGATCGTCGCCGGGGGCGGCCGCTTGGCGCGGTTTGGGGATGACGATGATCTTCTTGCAGCCGGTGCAGGCGGCCTTCTTGCCGGCCAGGGATTCATCCTTGACGCTCAGCGCCCTCTTGCAGTGCGGGCAGTTGAACTTGATGGCCATGCGGAACTCGCCCGGGAGAAGGAGAGGGGAAGCAACCTGAGCGTTCATTATGATGCGGCCGCGCGGACGTGGCAAGGACGGACTGGCCCAGGGTGCAAACCGGGTGTGGCGCGGCCGCGGCAGAGGTGCGCCGTAGCCGCAAGCTGCCAGCTTGCGGGCTTGAGGCGACGACAAGCCCGCAAGCTGGCAGCTTGCGGCTACGGCAGCAGCCGCCACGCCGCTGAAATCTTCCGCAGCGGCGTCGCCGTCCACGGGGTCCACGAGGCCGACGGCCTGCCCTACCTCGTCATGCAATTCGTCCCCGGCGGGTCGCTCCAGGCTCGCCTCGACTCCACGGAGGCGTTTGAGGAGAGTGATCTCAGACAGGTCCGCATAGTGGGAATTACCGCCGATGCCGCCGCCACGCTCGACGTTCGAGTCACCGAGTTGCGCATCCACGCCGACCTGTTGCCGAAGGGGACGCCGGCCGTCGCGACGCGGGCGGGCCGGACCTGGCCGCTACTCCTCGTCTTCCCCTTGGTGCTCTTGTTGCCGCTGGGCGTCTGGCTCTACGTCCGCCGCCGCCGCGCGCCGCCGAAGCTGGCACTTGCGGCGGTGACCGACGTGCAGGCCGAGCCCGAAGCGGCCTCGCCGTACCTCACCTTCGCCTGCCCGGGCTGCCGGAAGAAACTCAAGGTCAGGGCACAGATGGCCGGCAAGAAGCTCAAGTGTCCCGCGTGCGGCCAGAAGGTACACGCGCCGACCGCCCGGCGGAGTGATCCCGAGGGCGCGCCGCCGGAGTCCGGCGAAACCCAGGCCGGTTAACGGCTCCCTGCCAGGCGTTGCACGATCGGCAGGGAATAGTCTCCCCTCGCCCCTGAGTACAGCAAAAGTGTTCGGCACGAGCAATCCCACGGGCTTGTCCCGTGGTTGGTTAGGATCGCTGCTACTGGGGGCGCGCTCCCGAGCAATCCCACGGGCTTGTCCCGTGGTTGGTTAGGATCGCTGCTACTGGGGGGCGCCGGGCGGGTGTAGCAACGAACGTGAGCCTCCACGGGGCAAGCCCGTGGCATCCCTGGGGGGCGCCGGGCGGGTGTAGCAACGAACGTGAGCCTCCACGGGGCAAGCCCGTGGCATCGCCTGGGGGGCGCCGGGCGGGTGTAGCAACGAACGTGAGCCTCCACGGGGCAAGCCCGTGGCATCGAGCACGCTTCGTGCCGAACACTATTGCGGCACCCCGGGGAGGGGGCCGCCCTTGACCCGGCCGCGCACCCCCTCTAGGCTGAACTTCTCCGAGTCCGCGACCGCCCGCACCCCCGGTGATACCCGCATGTCCACTGCCTCGATGAGTGTTCCCGACGCGCAGGGCCGCTTCGGCCCGTTCGGCGGCCGCTTCGTCCCCGAAACGCTGATGTACGCTCTCCGCCAACTCACCGAACAGTACGAGCAGGCGCGCGAGGACGCCGAGTTTCAGAAGCGATTTCATTACTACCTCCGGCAGTACGTCGGCCGGCCGACGCCGCTCTACTTCGCCGAGCGCCTGACGAAGGAGGCCGGTGGGGCGCGCATCTTCCTCAAGCGCGAGGACCTCAACCACACCGGCGCCCACAAGATCAACAACTGCATCGGCCAGGCGCTGCTGACCAAGCGCATGGGCAAGCCGCGCGTCATCGCCGAGACGGGGGCCGGCCAGCACGGCGTCGCCACCGCCACCGCCGCGGCCCTGTTCGGCCTGCCGTGCGTCGTCTACATGGGCGCCGAGGACGTGCGGCGGCAGCGGCTCAACGTCTTCAAGATGCGGGCGCTGGGGACGGAAGTGCGGGCGGTCGTCAGCGGCAGCCGCACGCTCCGCGACGCCATCAACGAGGCCATGCGCGACTGGATGGCGACGGTCGAAACCACGCACTACATCATCGGCAGCGTCGTCGGCCCGCACCCGTTCCCGATGATGGTCCGCGACTTCCAATCGGTCATCGGTCAGGAGACGAAGGTGCAGTGCCGCGAGCAGCTCGGCCGGTTGCCCGACGTCGTCGTCGCCTGCGTCGGCGGTGGCAGCAACTCGGCCGGCATCTTCTATCCCTTCATCGGCGATTCCTCGGTGGAACTCGTCGGCGTGGAGGCCGGCGGTCGGGGCGCGAAGCCGGGGGCCCACGCTTCGACCTTGAGTTACGGCCAGCCGGGCGTGCTGCACGGCAGCTTCAGCTACGTCCTTCAGGACGAGGACGGGCAGACGGCCGACGTCCATTCCGTCTCGGCCGGCCTCGATTACCCCGGCGTCGGCCCCGAGCACAGTTACTGGAAAGAGAGCGGCCGCGTGAAGTACACCAACGTCGGCGACGAGGACGCGCTGCGCGGCTTCGACCTGTGCTCACGGCTGGAGGGCATCCTGCCCGCCCTGGAAACGGCCCACGCCGTGGTCGAGGCGATGCGAATCGCCAGCAAGCGGGCGAAGGAAGACGTCGTCGTCATCTGCTTTTCCGGCCGCGGCGACAAGGACTGTTTCGAGGTGGCTCATCTGCGCGGCCAGGAAATCTGACATGAACCCCATCGACGCACTATTTGGCCGCCTGCGGGCGGAGAAGCGCACCGCCCTCATCCCGTTCGTCGGCGCCGGCGACCCCGACCTGGGCGCCACGGCGGCGCTGGTGCGCGAGCTGGCCCGGCGCGGCGCCAGCCTCATCGAGATCGGCTTCCCCTACAGCGACCCCATCGCCGACGGCCCCGTCATCCAGGCGTCGTACACGCGCGCCCTGAAGAAGGGGGTGCGGGTCGATGACATCTTCCGCACCATGCGCGAGCTGGGTGGAGTCGGCGTGCCGCTGGTCGGGATGGTTTCGTACAGCATCGTGCATCGCCGTACCCCGGAGACGTTCTTGCGGCAGGCGCAGGAGGCGGGCCTCAGCGGGGCCATCATCCCCGACCTGCCCATCGAAGAAGCGGAGGCCATCGCCCGCCTGGCAGCGGCGCGCGACTTCAAACTGATCCACCTGGTGACGCCGACGACGCCGCGCGAGCGCGCGGTGCAGATCGCCAAACTCTCGACGGGGTTTCTGTACGTCGTCAGCACAACGGGCATCACCGGGGAGCGCGACCGGTTGCCGGAGCAACTCGTCGGACACCTGGCATGGCTGCGGCAACAGACGGCGCTGCCGCTGTGCGTCGGCTTCGGCATCAGTACGCCGGAGCAGGTCCGGAGGCTGCGCGAGGTCGCCGACGGGGTGATCGTCGGCAGCGCATTCGTGCGCCGGATCGAACAGGCGGCGCAACGGCCCATCACGGAAGTGGTGCGCGAGGTGGGGGAGTTGGCGCAGTCGCTGGCGGCGGCGCTCAACCCCTGATCGCTTGCGGTAGAATACCTGCATGGACGACAAGCGCCGCCGCCGCCAAATCGAGCGCGAGTTCGGCGTGCCCATCGCCGGTGAGATCCTCGACCCGTCGCGGTGGACGCAGACCGCTCTCAAGAAGCTCCCCGCCGAGGGGCGCCTCAACTGGGAGGCCCTCTTCGCTCGCCAAGCCCCCGTCGTCCTCGACCTCGGCTGCGGCAACGGTCGCTTCCTCCTCCAGAGTGCCGTCTGGCGCCCCGACCACGACCACCTCGGCATCGACGTGTTGCCTGTCGTCATCCGCTACGCCACGCGGCGCGGCAACCAGCGCGGCCTGCACAACCTGCGCTTCGCCGTCTGCGACGGGCAGCGCTTCCTCGAACAGTACTTCATTCCCGGCAGCGTCAGCGAAATCCACTGCTACCATCCGCAACCGTATTACGACCCGGCGCAGGTCCACAAGCGGCTCGTCACGCCGCACTTCCTGGCGCTGGTTCACGGCGCCCTCGCTCCCGGCGGGCAATTCTTCGTCCAGACGGACAACCCCGGTTACTGGCGGTACATTCGTGCGCTGGTGCCGGTGTTCTTCGACTTCGAGGAGCGCGATCGGCCGTGGCCGGACGCGCCGAAGGGTCGGACGCGGCGCGAGATCATCGCCCTGCGGCGCGGCCTGGCGGTCTTCCGCGGGTCGGGGCGGGCGAAAGCCAACCTCGGCACGGACGAGGCGCTGCGCCTGGCGGAAGCGCTGCCGCCGCCGGCCTTCGACGCCGACCGGCGCCTGCGCGAACTGGACGAGGTGGAGCGCGAGCGGGGTTGATGGGCGGCTCAGAAACTGTATCAACAACCCACTTGCCGCTTGCGGCTTCGCAGGAAAGATGGCGAAGCCGCAAGCGGCCAAGTCATTTTGTTACAATTTCTCAGCGGTCGCGGCACAGGCGCGTGATGTGGCGGAGCATGTCGCGCACGGAGATCATGGCGACGGGATGGCCGTTCTCCAGGACGGGGACGTGGCGGTAGCCGCCGCAGTCCATCTTGTGAAGGGCAAAGGCCAGCGTGTGGTGGGGTGCCACCGTCTCGGGGTCGCGCGTCATGAATTCGCTGACCGGGCGGTTGGCGTAATCGTCGCGCAAACCGGCGATCTTGGTGAGCAGGTCGCGCTCGCTGAAGATGCCCACCACGCGGCTGTCGTCACCGACGACGAGCAGCGCCCCAACGTTGCTGTCGAGCATCATCCGGATGGCCTCGCCCACGCTGGTCGTGGGGCGGATCGTGACCGGCGTCCGCGGGTTGAGCCGGCCGACCGGGTCCTCGATGAGGCTGCGCTCGACGGCATCACTGGGGACCGGCCGGTCGAGCTGCGTCATGTCCTGACCGCAGCGGCCGCATTCCTCGTTGCCGGGCAGGTTGTCGTTGCCGCAGTGGGGACAAATCATAGAAGTCAGAAGTCAGAAGTCAGAAGTCAGAAGTCAGAAGTCAGAAGTCAGAAGTCAGCCCGATTCTGTCTTCTGTCTTCTGTCTTCTTTATTGAACGACCCAGGTATCGTCGCTGGCGAACAGGTCTTCGAGCTTGCCCTTGCCCTTGGCCTTGATGACGTCCTCGATCTGCTTGTTGACGAGGTCGTCGTAGGTCGGCCGCTCCACCGCCCGGAAGATGCCGATGCACTCGGGGAAGCGCGGGTAGACCATCCGGCTGAGCAGGTAGGCCAGGCTCGGCTCCTCCGCCCGTTCGTCGTGAATCAGCAGGTCATCGACCGTGATGCCGTTGCCCACCTGCACCACCTCGGGGTCGAGGCCGTGCAGGCGAATACCCTTGTTACGGTCCTTGCCGAAGATGAGCGGCTTGCCGTGCTCCAGGTAGAGGGTGTTGTCGGCCTTGGTGCCCTTGTCGGTGGCGTAGTCGAAGACGCCGTCATTGAAGATCTTGCAGTTCTGGTAGACCTCGATGAAGGCCGACCCCTTGTGGGCCGCCGCCCGCTGCAGCACCGCCGTCAGGTGATGGATGTCGGTGTCCACGGTGCGGGCCACGAAGGTCGCCTCGGCGCCGATGGCCAACGACAGCGGGTGCAGCGGGTTGTCGATCGAGCCGAGCGGGGAAGACTTGGTGCGCGTGCCGATGCGCGAGGTCGGCGAGTACTGGCCCTTGGTCAGGCCGTAAATCTCGTTGTTGAACAGGACGATTTTGAGGTCGATGTTGCGGCGGATGGCGTGGATGAGGTGGTTGCCGCCGATGGACAGGCCGTCGCCGTCGCCGGTGATGACCCAGACCGACAGGTCCGGCCGCGACGCCTTCAGGCCGGTCGCGAAGGTCGGCGCCCGGCCGTGGATGGTGTGGAAGCCGTAGGTGTTCATGTAGTAGGGGAAGCGGCTGGAACAGCCGATGCCCGAGATGAACACCATCTTCTCGCGCGCGATGCCGAGGGGCGCCATCGCCTTCTTCATCTGCGCCAGGATCGAGTAGTCCCCGCAGCCGGGGCACCAGCGCACCTCCTGGTCGGAAGCCAGGTCTTTCGCGGTCAGGGTTTGCAGGGACGTCGCGGTAGGCATCGTTTATTACCTCAAGCGTGGGCAAGACTTCGTCGTCGTTAACAGAGGACAATCGGTTGCTGCGTCAACAGTCCATTATCGTACCAGAATTGGATCCAGTATAGGCCGGGGGCGGGGAAGGTGCAGTTCCGAATCCGAAAACGCAATCCGTGAACAGTGACCGGATCGTTCGGAAACGACACCGACCGGGTTTGCGTCGCGAAAAGCACCTCCTCCGTGTCCGCCCGCCGGATTTCCAGCCGCACCTCGCCCCGGCCCCGACAGGCTGTGAACTGCACGAACACGCACAACTCCCGGTAGCGAAGAGGGTAGGGCGGCTCATCGATCGACCTGATCGAATTGAGCACATTCACCAGCGAGACCCGCTTGTTGTTGCCAGGGTCCACGATGATGTCTTCACAGACGATCAGGCTTCTGACCAGCGGACTGGGGAGACCCGTCATCAGGCTCACCTGGGCCGGGAGGCGTCATCGATAAAGTCACCGATCAGTTCACCCTCCACGTTCAACGTCGAAGAACCCCGTCCCTTGTCGGACAGCATCTGCTCAATTGTATCCTCGATCTCGCTGACAAGGAAAGGCCGGCCCTGCACCTTGCTCAGGCTCTCGGCCGGGGCGAGGAACAGGCCGCGGAGCAGCAGACACAGCTGCCCCGCGTTCAGCTCGGGCACGAGGATCTTCTTGTAGCGCTTCAGCACCTCCGCGGTATTCTTCGGCATCGGGTTGAGGTAGCGCAGGTGCGCCTGGGCCACCTTGTATCCCTTGCGCTGCGCCCGCTCGACGGCGGTGGTGATGCTGCCGTAGGTGCCGCCCCAGCCGATCACCAGCAGGTCTCCCTCGGCCGGCCCGTGTACCTCCAGGAGCGGAATTTCGTTGGCGATGTTGGCGATCTTCTTCGCCCGGGTGCGGACCATGTGCTCGTGGTTGAGCGGGTCGTAGTTGACGTTGCCGGTGACGTCTTCCTTCTCGATGCCGCCGATGCGGTGCTCCAGGCCCGGGGTGCCGGGGATGGCCCATTCGCGCACCAGCCGGCTGTCGCGCTTGTAGGGGAGAAAGCCGGCGCCGTTGCCGTTGGGGGGGGTCGGGTGCCTCACCTCGATCTTCGGCAACTCGGCCGGATTGGGGATCAGCCACGGCTCGGCACCGTTGGCCAGGTAGCCGTCGGACAGCAGGAAGACCGGGCACATGAAGCGGATGGCCAGGCGCACCGCCTCGAACATGATGTTGAAGCAGTCGGCCGGCGACTGCGGGGCGACGATGGCCACCGGGCACTCGCCGTTGCGGCCATACATCGCTTGCAAGAGGTCGGCCTGCTCGGTCTTGGTCGGCAACCCGGTGCTCGGCCCGCCGCGCTGCACGTCGATGATGACCAGGGGCAACTCGGTCATCACGGCCAGGCCGATGGCCTCGGACTTGAGGCAGATGCCCGGCCCGCTGGTGCCGGTGACGCCCAGCGCCCCGCCGAACGAGGCGCCGATGGCCATGCCGATGGCGGCGATCTCGTCCTCGGCCTGAAGGGTGCGGACGCCGAAGCGCTTCATCTCGGCCAGGGTGTGCAGGATGTCCGAGGCCGGCGTGATCGGGTAGGTGGCGTAAACGAGCGGAATGTTGGCCAGCTGGGTCGCGGCTACCATGCCGTAGGCCAGCGCCTCGTTGCCGGTGATCTTGCGGTACTTGCCGGGCTTGGTCCCGGCGGCCTTACCGACGCGGTAATGCACCGGTAGCGCCTCGACCGTTTCCCCGTAGTTGTAGCCGGCCTTGAGGGTGCGGGTATTGGCCTCCATGACGGCCGGGTTCTTGCCGAACTTGTCGCGGATCCACTTCAGGGTCGGCTCCAGCGAGCGCTCGTACAGCCAGTAGACCAGGCCCAGGGCGAAGAAGTTCTTGCAGCGGTCGGCCTCGCGCGGCGACAGCTTCATCTCCTTGACGGCCTCGCGGTTGAGCGTGGTGATGGGGACGCGGATCAGGCGGTAGCCCTTGAGCGAGCCGTCCTCCAACGGGCTGACGGCGTACTTGGCCTGCTTGAGGTCGGAGACGCCAAAGCTGTCGGAGTTGACGATGAGGATGCCGCCGGGCTCGAGGTCCTTGAGGTTGGTCTTCAGGGCGGCGGGGTTCATGGCGACGAGGGTATCGACCTTGTCGCCGGGGGTGTGGATGTCGCGGCTGGAGAAGTGGATCTGGAAGCCGGAGACGCCTGCAAGGGTGCCAGCCGGGGCCCGGATCTCGGCGGGGAAGTCCGGGAGGGTGCTAATGTCGTTGCCGAGGATGGCCGAGGTGTTGGTGAACTGGGTGCCGGCCAGCTGCATGCCGTCGCCCGAGTCGCCGCACAGCCGGATAGTCGCCTCCTCGATCTCTTGCAGTTGCGCTTGCTTGCCCCCGCGGACGGGTTCTTCCACGGTTTTCGACACGCTCATGGGAAACGTTTCCTCTTCACCGAGGCTGAAGGGTCCGGGGGGACTCCCGACGTTCGTTGCCCGAGTCCCCCATCCTTCATCCTTGTTAAGCTCCCTCCGCCGCGTGCGGGACGACGGCGGGGTCGGGAGGTTGGTTGCAAACGGTGGGCGAATAATGCTCGACCAGGTAATGGACGATCCGCTTGACGGACAGGACGCCGACGGGACGGCCGGCGTCATCGACGACGGGCAGGTGACGGTAGCCGCCCTCTTCCATACGGCGGATGACGGCGCCGATCGGATCTTTGCGGTGGACCTGGACTGGGTCCGGGGTCATGACGTCGGCCACGGGGAGGGTCAGCGGCTTGCCGGCGGCGAGGACCTTTCGCATCAGGTCACGCTCCGTGAAGATGCCGACGACACGATTGTCGCGGCAGACGAGCAGGCAACCGACTTTCTTGTCGCGCATGAGGGCGACGGCCTCGGCCACGGTCTGAGCTGGTCCGACCTGGTAGGGCGGGGTCGGGTTGAGGCGCGAGACGCTGTCGATCTTCAGGTTGCGGGCCAGGTCCATGTAACGGGCTCTCGCCAAGTGTCCGGCGGGGCCGCGGGCAGGGGGGAGGAAACGGACGGTCGGTTTGGGCGGCTTCCTGCGTGAGGGCCGATGATGTTACGATAGCACTTTCGGTCGCGCCTGGCCCGTCCGTCCGGCGGCCTTTCCCCGTTTGTCCGTCGCACCGTTTCGACCGCAAGGGTCCGGGTGGTGATCCCTCTAAAGGAATCATAGAAAAAATTGTCGGCAAAGAAAGTGTGGGCGACAAGGTTCCCGGGCCTTGGTTCCGCGTCCCCGGCGTTGGGCCCTGCGGGATCTGCGGACGGTGCGGGCAAGGCGGGGTTGAGCGAAGATGAGGGGATTAGACTAATGCCGGACCCCGACCGCCTGCTGCAGACGCTCGCGCATGCCGCCGAGGCGTTCCGCGCCACGCCGGGCCGGCGCGGTCGGATCGTCGCGCTGGACGGGGCCGACGAGGTACTCGTGGCCGGCGACCTGCACGGCCACGTCGGCAATTTCCGCAAGCTGCTCGCCGCCGCCGACCTCGGGCGCCGGCCGCGCCGCCACCTCGTGCTGCAAGAGGTCATCCACACGCGCGCCGAGTCCGCCGTCCGCGACACGTCGCATCAGCTCGTCGATCTGCTGGCGGCGCTCGTCTGCCAGCACCCGGGGCGCGTCCACTTCCTGATCGGCAACCACGAACTCGCCCAGGCGACCGACCGGCCCATCTTCAAGGACGACGTGACGCACAACGACCTTTTTTGGGAGGGTGTTTGGGCGTCATACGGCGACCGGGCCGCGGAGGTGTACGCGGCCTACCTGGGGCTGTTCGGCGCCGCCGCCCTGGCCGTGCGGACGCCCAACCGCGTTTTCATCAGCCACAGTCTGCCGCCCGCGAAGTGGCTAGAGACGTTCGACCCCGCCGCGCTGGAGCACGATCCGACCGACGCCGCGGCGCTGGCCGCGGGCGGCTCGGTCTACGCGCTGCTGTGGGGGCGGGACACTTCGGCGGAGCACGTCGCCGCGTTCCTGGCGAAGGTCGATGCCGACCTGCTGATTACCGGACACATTCCCTGCGACAAGGGCTTCGAGGTGCCCAACGAGCGGCAGGTGATTCTCGACTGCATGGGCGAGCCGGCGTGCTATTGCCTGTTGCCGGCGGACCGGCCGCTGGCGCACGATGAATTGGTCCGATGTGTTCACACGTTGTAACCCGCGTTGAGCGGCCACCCCGATTGATCGTTTCGCGAACCGAGGAATCCGCGCCGCCCCGAGGGCGGCCGCTAAACGGTGAGAAACCGATGCCTGCCGACCTGCCGCCGCTGCCGGCGACCCCCCTGGACGCCATCGAGAAGACCGTCCGCGATCCGGTGATCATCGAGGGCCGCACCTTCGTCATCGAGCGGCCCGACGACTCCGACCGCCTGCTCGACCACCCTCACGTCCGCGCCGCCTTCGCCGCCGACGAGTACATGCCGTACTGGGCCGACCTGTGGCCGGCGGCGCGCATGCTCGCCAAGGCGGTCCTCCGCGAGCCGTGGGCCGGCGCGCTGCCCGCGCTGGAGGTCGGCTGCGGGCTCGGCCTGCCGGGCATCGCGGCGCTGGCGCGCGGCCTGCGCGTCACTTTCAGCGACTACGACGCCACCGCCCTGCACTTCGCGGCGCGGAACGCGCGCCTGAACGGCTTCGACGGCTTCGAGACGCTGCAACTGGACTGGCGCCGGCCGCCGGAGTCGCTGCGCGTGCCGGTCGTCCTGGCCTCGGACCTGCTCTACGAATTGCGTAACGTCGAGCCGCTGGTGGGAGTCATAAAGACGGTGCTGATGCCCGGCGGCGTGTGCCTGCTGACCGACCAGGATCGCGTGCCGTCGCACCTGCTGCGCGAAACGCTGATGAGGGAAGGGCTGCCGTTCACGACGCAGGTCATGCACGCGGGGGAGCCGGGCGGCCGCCGCGCCCGGGGGACGCTGTACCGGATTACACACGGTGCGTAGGTCAGGCTTTCCAGCCTGACCGGGGGGAATGGTCAGGCTGGAAAGCCTGACCTACGCGAAGGCGGCCTTTGCCGTCCGCCGCGCCTCCGTTACCATGTGCGCGGAGACTGCGCCGACCGTCGGCGCCTGTTCTTACGGAGGGATCGATGATGCGCGTGACTCGCTGGGTCGGATTGGCCGCGCTGCTGGCGCTTTTCGTGTCCGCACCCGCCTTCGCCGAGGAGAAGGTCGAGGTGAAGGTGATGAAATACGACGAGCTGATCAAGCTCATCAAGGAGGACAACAAGGGCAAGGTCATCGTCGTGGACTTCTGGCAGGACTTCTGCAAGGTCTGCAAGCAAGAGATGCCGAAACTGATCGAGCTGAAAAAGAAGTACGGCAAGGACCTCGTCGCCATCACGGTCAACCTCGACGATCCCAACGACAAGGAGGTCCGGGCGAAGAACGAGAAGACCCTCCAGGCGAAGAAGGCGACGAACACGATCAACATCCTGCTCGACGAGAAGGAAGACGTCTGGCAGACGAAGCTGAAGGTCACCTCCTTCCCGACGATTTTCGTGTTCAACCCGGACGGCAGCTACGAGAAGCGCTACCCGGAGGACAAGGAGAACTTCGATTACGACGACGTGGCCAAGGTGGTGGCCGACCTGCTGAAGAAGTGACCCGCCTCGCCGCTTGCGGCTTAGCGTTCTCGCTAAACCGCAAGCGGCAACACCGTTGAGACACCCCATGAGCCTCATCGAACGCCTCCGCGCCGTCGTTGGCCGCGACGCCCTCCTCACCTCACCGAGCGACCTGCTCGTTTACGAGTGCGACGGCTACACGATCGAGAAGAAGACGCCCGACGTCGTTGTCTTCCCCACGTCCACCGAACAGGTCGTCGAGGTCGTCAAGGCGTGCAACGAGGCCGGCGTGCCGTTCCTGCCGCGCGGGGCCGGCACCAGCCTCGCCGGCGGCTGCCTGCCGGTCGGCGGCGGCGTCATGATTACCCTGACGCGCATGAAGCGCATCCTCGAAATCAACCTCCGCGACCGCTGCGCCGTGGTCGAGGCCGGCGTCGTCAACGAGTGGCTGAGCAACCGCCTCCGCCCCGACGGCTACCATTACGCCCCCGACCCGTCCAGCCAGAAGGCGTGTACCATCGGCGGCAACGTCGCCACGAACTCCGGCGGGCCGCACACGCTGAAATACGGCGTCACCGTCAACCACGTCATGGGACTGGAACTCGTCCTGCCCGACGGCCGCGTGGCGCAGACCGGGGGGCCGACCGAGGACAACCCCGGCTACGACCTCACCGGCGTCATCGTCGGCAGTGAGGGGACGTTCGGGATCGCGACCAAGGCGACGGTGCGCATCACGCGCAGCCCCGAGGCGTACCGCACCCTGCTCGGCGTCTTCGAGACGATCGACGACGCCACCAACACCATCAGCGACATCATCGGCGCCGGCATCATCCCCGGGGCGCTCGAGCTGCTCGACGCGCTGATCCTGAAGGCGGTCGAGGAGGCGTTCCGTTGCGGCTTCCCGCTCGACGCCGGGGCGGTCCTCATCATGGAAGTGGACGGGCTGGAGGCGGGGCTCGACGCCGACGCGGAGCGCATCACCGAGATCGCACGGCGGAACGGGGCGCGCGAGGTGCGGCGGGCCAACGGCGACGCGGAGCGGGCGCTCTTGTGGAAGGCGCGCAAGCAGGCGTTCGGCGCCGTCGGCCGGCTGGCCAACAGCTACTGCACCCAGGACGGCGTGGTGCCGCGCACCAAGCTGCCGCACATCCTGCGCGAGATCCAGCGCATCGGCGCTCAGTACAATATCAAGATCGCCAACGTCTTTCACGCGGGCGACGGCAACATTCACCCGATCCTGCTGTTCGACGAGCGCGACGCCGACCAGGTGAAGCGCGTGCTGGCGGCCAGCCACGACATCCTCGACGAGTGCCTGCGCTGCGGCGGCAGCGTGACCGGCGAGCACGGCATCGGCGTCGAGAAGATCGATTTCATGCCGAAGTTGTTTACTCCCGAAGACCTGGGTATGATGCTGCGGTTGCGGCAGGCGTTCAACCCGGAGAATCGATGCAGCCCGGCGAAGATGTTTCCGACGGCGGGGGCGTGCATCGAGCCGAGCAAGGCAGGGCGACGAGCGGCGCTGTGACGCCACCGCCGGCGCGGCGCTTCCGAGCACCTCAGTGAGGAACTCCCATGTGCTGTCTCATCGTCGAGATTGGCCTGTTCATACTCGGCGTCATCGGCATCGCCAAGGGGACGGTGGCCCTGACGCGGACTCGCGTCGTGAGCGGCACGCCGGCCCGCGTCATCGGCGTCATCTTCCTGCTACCGCTGCCTGCCTATATCGTCGCCAACCTCATCGCCGGGGTCGCACTCTTCGGCGGTGGCGGTGAGCCCGATCCCCAGACCGCACTCGGCGTCGGCCTCGTCGCGCTCATGGCCCTGTCGGTCACCATTCTCGCTGTGGTCATCGGAACGGTCCTCGCGTTCGTCTACGCCCGGCCTGTCGGCAAGACCAGGAGAATCCGGGAAGACGACGAGGACGACCGGCCGCGGCGGTCGCGCAGGGCGCGCGATGACGACGAGGAAGAAGAGGACGAGGACCGCCCCCGGCGGCCGCGACGCGACGACGACGACGATGACCGCGACCGGGGCGACGAACACGTCAAGCCGAAGGGTTGAACGGTGCGGGGCTGCGGCCGGCGACAGTCGCCGCCCGCGGAACTGCGTGGACAGGGCGCGCCCCCTCCCTACACTGCCAGGGATGACCGACTCCTGCCTGATCGACGATTTCGGCCCCCTCCCCGTGCGCCATCCCGCTTCCGTCGCGGAACTCGGTGACTGCGTTCGTGCCGCCGCTGCCGCCGCGCAGGCCGTTTACCCGCTCGGTGGCGGCACGATGCTCGGCCACGGCCTGTCGCCCACGAAACCCGGCGTCGCCGTCAGCACCGCCCGCCTCGATCAGGTCCTCGACTACCCCGCCCGCGACATGACCGTCACGGTGCAGAGCGGCTTCACCCTGGCCCGCCTCGGCGACCTTCTCGCCGCCGAAAACCAGCGTCTGCCCATCGATGTGCCGAACGCGGGGCAGGCCACTCTCGGCGGTGCTCTGGCCGTCAATACCAGCGGCCCGCGCCGCTACGGCCTCGGGACGCTGCGCGATTACGTCATCGGCATCAGCGTCGTCAACGATGAGGGGCAGGAGGTCAAGGCCGGCGGGCGCGTCGTCAAGAACGTGGCCGGCTACGACCTGTGCAAGCTCTACGTCGGCTCGCTCGGCACCCTCGGCGTCATCAGCCAGGTGACGCTGAAGCTGAAGCCGCGGCCGGAGGCGCACGCCCTGCTGACCCTGGGCTGCGGCGGGGAGGCGGTCGGCTCGGTGCTCGATCTGCTGCACCGCTCGCGCACCCGGCCGGTGTGCCTGGAGCTGCTCAACGCGGCGGCGGCGCGGGCGGTCGGCGCGGCCTCCGGCGGCGCCCTGCCCGATTCACCGTGGATCCTGGTCGTCGGCTTCGAGGACAATCGCGAGGCGGTTAGCTGGCAGGTGCAGCAGCTCATCAAGGAAGTGCCGCCCGGCCAGGGCACCGCGGTGACCGTGTTGGCCGAGAAGTCGGCCGAGCCGCTCTGGTCGGCCCTGGTCGAGTTCGCCGCCTGGCCCGCCGCCCGGCTCACGTTCAAGGCGAACGTCCTGCCCAGCGCCGTCGCCGACTTCTGCCGGCAGGCAGCGGACCTGCCCGACGGCCTGCTCATGCAGGCGCACGCCGGCAGCGGCATCGTCATCGGCCACGCCAGCGGCGACTTGACGGCGGAGCGCGCCGCCGCGATGCTGAAGGGGCGGCTGGCGACGGCCACGGCGGCGCACGGCAACCTGATTGTGACGCGCTGCCCGCCGGCGTGGAAGGCGGCGCTGCCCGTGTGGGGCGCGCCGCGCGGCGACGCCTGGCTGATGCGCCGCGTCAAGGAAGCGCTGGATCCCCGCGACGTGTTCAACCCCGGACGGCTTCCATTTTAGATTGCAGATTGCAGATTGCAGATTTCCAAATCTGCAATCTGCATTCTGCAATCTGCAATCGAGAACGATGGCCACCACCACTGACCCCGCACGAACATCCCTTCCGGTCGTCGGCCCCCCGAAACGGGGCGCCGACATCGATTACGAGCTGTTCCTCGACTGCGTCCACTGCGGGCTTTGCACGTCCGCCTGCCCAACGTACCTGGAGCTGGGCACCGAGATGGACAGCCCGCGCGGCCGCATCTACCTGATGCGCGCCGTCACCGACGGCCGGCTGGAGGCGAGCGATCCCGAGGTGCGCCGCCACCTCGACCTGTGCCTCGACTGCCGGGCCTGCGAGTCGGCCTGCCCCTCCGGGGTCCAGTACGGCAATCTCATCGAGCCGTTCCGCGCCCACCTGGCGAAGACGCAGCCGCCCTCCGTCGCGCTGAGCGCCCTGCAGCAACTTGCCCTCTTCGGCATGACCCCGTACGCGCGGCGGATGCGCTGGGCGTTGGCCCCGCTGCGGCTGATGCAGCGGCTCGGCCTCGACCGCCTCGTCGAGAAGAGCGGACTGCTGCGTCTGCTGCCGCGGTCGCTGCGGCAGATGCACGAGATGGTGCCGCACCTGGAACCGCACCACGGCCTGCCGGAAGTGCTGCCCGCGGAGGGGACGCGGCGGGCGCGCGTGGCCCTGTTCCTCGGCTGCGCCGGCGACGCCTTCCTGCCGCAGACGGCCCTGGCCACGGCTCGCGTCCTCCAGCGCAACGGCTGCGAGGTCTGGGTGCCGCGGGCGCAGGTCTGCTGCGGGGCGCTGCACTATCACTCCTCCCGGGAGGAGCCGGCCAGGGCGTTCGCCAAGGCCAACTGCGCGGCGATCCCCGTGCAGGACGTAGACGCCATCGTCGTCAACGCCGCCGGTTGTGGGGCGATGCTGAAGGACTATGGCCATCTGCTGCATGACGAGGCGGGGACGACGCTCGCCGCCAAGGTCAAGGACGTCAGCGAGTTCCTGATGGCGCTCGGCCCGCTGAAGCCGGAACACCCGCTGCCGATCAAGGCGACCTATCACGACGCCTGCCACCTGTGCCACGCCCAGCAGATTCGCCGACAACCGCGGCAGCTGCTGGAGTTGATCCCCGGCCTGCAGCTCGTACCACTCAACGAGACGGAGATTTGCTGCGGCGCGGCGGGGAGTTACAACATCACCGAGCCGGAAATGGCCGACCGCCTGGGCGAACGCAAGGCGAAAAACATCCTCGACACCGGGGCGCGGGCGCTGTTCACTGGAAACGTCGGCTGCCTCTTGCAGATCGGCAAGCATCTGCGGCGGCAGCGGCCGGGCCTGTGGGTGGCGCACCCGATCGACGCCCTGTGGGCCAGCTACAGTGGGCAGATACCCGAAGCTGCGCGGGCGGCCATGAGTTGACCCGGAGGGACGGACACCATGCGAGCGACCTTCCTGACCGCCACGTTTCTCGGCCTCGTCTCCGGCGGAGCGCTCGGCGCCGCGGAGCCCGTCGATTACCTGCGCGAGGTCAAGCCGCTGCTGACGGCGCGCTGCCAGGCCTGCCACGGCGCCTTGCAGCAGAAGGCCGGTCTGCGCCTCGATACCGCGAAGCTCCTCCGCGAAGGCGGCAACAGCGGCCCGGCCGTCGTCCCCGGTAAGAGCAGCGCCAGTCTCCTGATCGCCCACCTCACCGCCGCTGGCGGCAAGCGGCGCATGCCACCCGCCGACCAGGATGAAGCCCTCTCCGAGAAGCAGGTACTGCTGCTGCGCGACTGGATCGACCAGGGGGCGACCGGGCCGGCCGACGAGAAGCCCGAGGCCGATCCCAAGGACCACTGGGCGTTCCGTCCCCCCGTGCGCCGCGCCGTCCCGAAGGTGAAGGATACCGCCCGGGTCCGCAATCCCATCGACGCCTTCCTCGGCGCGGAGCGCGACAAGCACGGCCTCACACCGCAGCCGCCGGCCGACCGGTCCACCTTGCTGCGGCGCGTCGCCCTCGACCTGGTCGGCCTGCCGCCGACGCGCGAGGAACTGGCCGCGTTCGTCGCCGATCCTTCCGCCGATGCGTATGAGAAAGCCGTCGATCGGCTGCTGGCGTCGCCGCAGTACGGCGAGCGCTGGGGCCGCCACTGGATGGACGTCTGGCGTTACTCCGACTGGTGGGGCCTGGGCGTGGAGGTGCGCAACAGCCAGAAGCACATCTGGCACTGGCGCGACTGGATCATCGAAAGTCTCAACGCCGACAAGGGCTACGGCCAGATGGTCCGCGAGATGGTCGCCGCCGACGAATTGTATCCCGATGACCTCGACCGGCTCCGGGCGACCGGCTTCCTGGCCCGGCAGTACTTCCTGTTCAATCGCAACACCTGGCTGGAGGAAACCGTCGAGCACACCTCGAAGGCGTTCCTCGGCCTGACGATGAACTGTGCCAAGTGCCACGACCACAAGTTCGACCCGATCTCGCAGCAGGATTACTACCGTTTCCGGGCCTTTTTCGAGCCGTACCAGGTCCGCACCGACGAGATGCCCGGCGAAACCGACTTCGAGAAAGACGGCCTCCCGCGGGCTTTCGACTGCAACCTCGACGCGCCGACGTACCGCTTCGTCCGTGGCGACGAGCGGCAGCCGCTGAAGGACCGGCCGCTGGCGCCGGGGCTGCCGCGGCTGCTGGCGTTCGCCGACCTCGACATTCGCCCGGTGCCGCTGCCGGCGGAGGCCCACGCGCCGGGGCTGCGGCCGTTCGTGCTGGAAGATCACCTGCGCCTCGCGGAGCAGAAGATTGACGAGGCCCGCGCGGCCTTGGCTCGGGCGAAGAAGGCGCTGGCGGACGCGGAAAAGGTCGGACCGCTCCCCCCGTCGGAGCCGGCGCGGGCGGCCGTCGTCGCCGCCGAGAAGGCCCTGGCCGCGGCGCAAGCGCAGCCAGCGGCCCTGCGGGCGCGGGCCCTGGCGGACCGGGCGAGGCATCAGCAGCCCGCCGCGCCCGACGCCCAGAACCTGGTACGGTCGGCAGCGCTGGCCGAGAAGCAGGCCGGGCTGGCGAGCGCGGAAGAGAACCTGGCCCGCGCCGAATGGGAGTTGCTCGGGGCCGACGCGGCGAAGAAGGCGCCCGCGGAAGCCAAGCGGAACAGTGCCCGCGATGCCGTCGCCGCGGCGAAGAAGGCCCTGGAGGCTCCCGGCGAAGCGTACACGCCGCTGCGCGGCACGCTGAAGACGCTCGAAAATAACCTCGAAACCGCAGCGTCGCGGGGCAAGCCGTTCCCGACGACCAGCAGCGGCCGGCGCTCGGCGCTGGCCCGCTGGATGACCGACCCGCGCCACCCGCTGACGGCGCGGGTGGCGGTCAACCACGTCTGGATGCGCCATTTCGGCAAGCCGCTGGTGCCGACGGTCTTCGACTTCGGCCGCAAGGGGACGGCGCCGACGCACCCGGAATTGCTCGACTGGCTCGCTTGCGAACTGATGGCGAGCGGGGGACGTGAGTCCCCCGGTGGCTGGAGCCTGAAGCACCTGCATCGGCTGATGGTCACGTCCGACGCCTACCGCATGACCTCGTCGAGCGCCGGGGCGCCGACCGCGAATCGGACCGCCGACGGGGAAAATCGCTACTACTGGCGCATGAACCCGGTGCGGATGGAGGCCCAGGTGATTCGCGACAGCCTGCTGGCCCTGGCGGGCGACCTCGACCTGAGGATGGGCGGGCCGACGGTTCCGGCAGCGGACGAAACGTCGCGGCGGCGCAGCCTTTACTTTTTCCACTCGCACAACGAGTATCAGAAGTTCCTCTCGACCTTCGACGACGCGAGCGTGCTGGAGTGCTACCGTCGCGCCGAGAGCATCGTGCCGCAGCAGGCGCTGGCCGTGTCGAACAGCCGTCTGGCGCTGAGCGCGGCGGCGCGGATCAACGCCCGGCTGCACGAACGGCTGGGCGAGGTGAGCGACGCGGAGTTCGTCAAGGCGGCGTTCGAGACGGTGTTGGCCGCCACGCCGACGGCGGACGAGCAGAAAGAGTGTGCCGCGGCGCTGAAGGAGCTGAAGGAGTTGCTGAAGGGGCAGCCTGATGCCTTGCGCCGGGCGCGTGGGGACTTGATTCAGGCGCTGGTGAATCACAACGATTTCATCACGGTGCGATAAGGACCGAATCCCGTGGCCGACGTTGCTGTGAGCTTGATCGTTCTGCGCTCCGCCGATCTCGCGCGCGCCGAGGCGTTCTACAACCTGCTCGGTATCACATTCGACCGCGAGCGCCACGGCTCCGGCCCGGAACACTTGGCGGGCCGGGTTGGGCCATTGGTTTTTGAGCTGTATCCGCTCGATGGGGGCAGCGGCACGACTTCCGTCCGGCTCGGCTTCCGGGTCGCTTCGGTGAGGGAAACCGTGGCGAAGCTGGCCGAGGCAGGCGCTCGAATCGTCACCCCGCCGACGAATGGGACCTGGGGACTGCGGGCGGTGGTCGCCGATCCCGATGGCCACCGGATCGAACTGGTGGAACGCGAAAGCGAGGATGGGAAGTGAACTCCAGCAGTTACTCGCCGAGGTAAATCACAACGACTTCATCACCGCGCGGTATGATGTTCGTTTAGCGGCGGGTCGCAGACCCGCGCGGGTCGGCGACCCGCCGCTCCCTGCCGGTCAAGGAAGGCGGAACGAACGTCGCAACCGTGCTTGACAGTGGGGGCAAGCCGTGTTTGAAAGAAAGGGACGGCAGGCGGGACGAGGCTAGCGTCGGCTAATACGGCTTTGTCATCTGGGGTGGACGTGCGTATAATGAGGTATGAAGACAACAAAGCGAGTCCCTCTCGCGCCGGGCGAACCGATGCCTGCGCTGGACGATTTTCTGCGCCCCTTCCACGTCCACTTCGCCCGTTCCG
>DATFNV010000289.1:0-30054 GCA_035266225.1 Gemmataceae bacterium | reverse complement strand
GTTGGCGAAGCCGCACGAGACCGCGCCGAGGGCAACCAACGAGTCGCCGCAACCGGAAAAGAACGCGGGAGAGCCCAAGGCCGGGGAAATGCTACTGTTCAAGTGGACACAAGCAGCGCTCAGCGGGAATTGCTGGCCTCCTGCCGTCGATTCTACCCTCGCGATTCGTTCCGGCGATAGACCAACGGGTCAGCTCCAACGTCTGCAACGCCATCGCCTACGCCCACAGCCGCGGAGTGCTGCACCGCGACCTGAAGCCGGGCAACATGATGCTGGGCAAGTATGGCGAAACGCTGGTCGTGGACTGGGGCCTGGCCAAGCCGCTGGACCGGATCGAGGAGGGCACCGCGCCGGGGGAAGCGCCGCTGCGGCCGGCTTTGGCCGGCGGGTCGGTCGAGACGCTGCCCGGCGCGGCGCTGGGCACACCGCAGTACATGAGCCCGGAGCAGGCGGCCGGCCGGCTGGAGGTGCGGACGGAAGCGGTCGCCGGCAACGGACGGGGGCCGGGGGATTGGGTCCGCCTGTCGGTCCAGGACAACGGCGAGGGCATTCCCGAGGAATTGCAAGGGCGCATCTTCGACGCCTTCTTCTCGACGAAGGAGCGCGGCACCGGCCTGGGCCTGGCGATGGTGCGGCAGATCGTGGAAGGGTTCGGCGGACACGTCGAGGTGTCGAGCCGGCCGGGGGCGGGGGCGCGGTTCGACGTGTGGCTGCCGCGTGAGGGCGCGGGGGCGCCCGCGTAGCGCGGGCGGTCGTTTCACCGGGCGTGAAACGACCCGACGTTCCCGAAGTCGTTGCCTGGACAGGTGCTTGTGCCGCCCGAGACGCCTCATTTCACCGCGTGCACACTCATCCCCGACGGGGGTAATGCAACGACATTTCGGGGGGGAAATTACCGCCCGCCGTTTTCCCCCATCTCTTGCGACCATTGCATTCCTGATCGACTGTGGGTCGAGGAGATGTGCCGCCGCCTCGCCCCGATCGAGCGCGAAACGCTGGAGAAGCTCGGGGAGGAAAAAGGGAGCTTCTTTATCTCCGCCTCCTTCCCCGAGCTTTGCTTGGCGCAATGGCACAGAACCTCGCCCAGCGCCACCCGGGCTGCCGAACCGACCCCCATCCCTGTTACCTCCGGTTGAACCAGGCCAAAGGTTCGGCAGACCCATGCTTGGTCGTATTCCGCCCCGCGGCGACTCTGGCGCAGGGCGTCTCCAGTCGGCCACCCGCGCTGCGCACGTCAGCCTTTCCGGCCTGAGTTGCAGAGAGTACGATGAGTGGCGACCCGATCAGAGGTTCTGTCTGAACGAACTGCGTCCCCTTACGGGTTCACCGGGCGCCAGCGCGATCCGGGCCGGGATTCGGTACTCGTCGGGGGCGCCGGCTGGCATGTGAGGGTCGCGGCTGGTTAGAGGACTTCCTCGGGAAGCCGGTCCACCGAGTCATCGTCAGGGTCGTCGGCATAGCAGACGGCGGCGCCGTTCTCGCGATGTTCGATCAGGGCGGGCTGAATGTCGTCGAGCGAGGGACCGTGCGCGACGACGCGCCGTGCCAGGCGCCGGCGTGAGGCATCGCCTTCCCAGAGGTCGATGTAGGCGACGTACTCTCCCGGGTAATCGATCTGAAGTTGCAGGTCGGCACGAAGCCGCTGCCGGTCTTCAACGGGTAACTCTTCGGGGTAGCAGGCGAGTGCTTGGGCGTACACCACCTCGATGTCGATGGGTCTCGAAGCGTTGGGCATCGACTCCTCCTCTCGGGGCTCGCGTTCCAGGCAAGTGGGGCTGGTCAGATCGCTCCTGCTGTTATGATGATAACCCATGCCATTTCGCGTGGCGAGGCGAAAACTGATACAGCATTCTCATCCCGTCGCAACGCCGCCGTGGCGCAAGAAGTAACGGCGCCTACTTCTTCGCCTCGACCTTCTTGAGCAGCGCGGCGACGTCATCCCAGAGTTGTTGCCAGTGCTGTCGCTCATCTTTGGGCAGCTTTTCCAGCGCCTCCTTGTCCCGGACGGAGGCGAGGTCGGCGTCCCGCTGCCAGTGCGTCAGCCGCTGCCGCACGGTCTGCCGCGCCGTCGCCTCGTCGCGCTCGGCCGTCTTCGCGTACAGTGCCAGGTCGGCCCGCAACCAGCCTAGCGCCTGCCGCCGCAGCATCAGCGTAACCTTGTCCGGCAACAGCTTGGCATCGTCCGCCTGCCCGGCGGCGAGGGCGGCGCTGCACGCTGCGTTGTACCGGTGCGGTTGCCGAAGGTCATCAGCCAGCCTTGGGTCGGTCGCGAAGGCGTCGGCGCAGAGGCGAGCCGCGGCTGCGTGGAGGCGCTGCTGGGGCAGCCGACAAAGGGACGCGAACTCAAGTCGCTCGACGGCGCTCGCGGGCTCGGATTCGCCGCTCAGGACGGCCGGCAGCCGGCGGTCCAGTTCGACGAGGCGCTCACAATCGCGGACCCACTGGGCGGACGGGAGGTGCCAACCGGGAAGCCTCCTGCTTAGCGCATCTCCTCGGCGCAAGGGCTCAAGGGCGTCAGCGAACCGTCCCTGATCGCGCAAGACCTGGCCAAGGAGGCAGTGTGCCAGGGGGTCGTCGGGCTTGAGGCGGAGAAGCTCACGGCAGGCCGCCTCCGCCTCCTTGAAACGGCCCTGAGCGTGCAGGGCGCTGGCGAGGTTGCCGTGCGCCTCGGGGAGGTCGTGCTTGAGGAGGATGGCCTTTCGCCACTCCTCCTCCGCCTCCATGAAACGGCCCTGGCCCCACAGGGCAGGGCCCAGGTTATTGTGCGCCTCGGCGAAGTTGGGCTGGAGGCGGAGTGCCGCGAGGCACGCCACCTCCGCCTCCTTGGAGCGCCCCTGGCGATTCAGGGCTTCCCCGAGGTTGTTGTATGCCTGGGGGTAGTCGGGCCGGAGGCGGAGTGCCTCGCGGCAGGCCGCCTCGGCCTCCTTGTGACGGCCCTGGGCGTTCAGGGCCATGCCGAGGTTGTTGTGCGCCCAGAGAATTTTGGGCTTGAGTCGGATGGTTTCGCGGCAGGCCTCCTCCGCCTCCCTGTAACGGCCCTGCCCGTACAGGGCGGCGCCGAGGTTGTTGTGGGCCATGGCGAGTTCGGGCCGGAGGCGGAGTGCCGCGCGGCACTCCGCCTCCGCCTCCTTGTGACGGCCCTGGGCGTTCAGGGCGCCGCCGAGGTTGGTTTGCGCCTCGGGGAAGTCAGGCTGGAGGCGGAGGGCCTCGCGGCACGCTACCTCCGCCTCTTCGTACCGGCCCTGCGCGGACAGGGCAGCGCCGAGGTTGTTGCGCGCCTCGGGGTAGTCGTGCTTGAGGCGAACGGCCTCGCGGAAGGCCCCCCCCGCCTCCTTGTCTCGGCCCTGGTGATTCAGGACAACTCCAAGGTTGAAGTGCGCCAGGGGGGCGTCGGGTTGGAGTCGGATGGCCTGGCGTAAGGCCGCCTCCGCCTCCTTGTCGCGGCCCTGCTCGGCCAAGGAGTAGCCGCGCTGGAAGTGCAGCCACGGGTTGTCTTTCCTCTCCGTCACCAGCCATTCATACAGGGCCAGCCCCTCATCCACCCGGCCGCTCCTTACCAGCACCCGCGCCAGGGCTTCTCCCAGTTCAGGCCGCAGTGCCCGCGCCGCCGCGTAGCACTCCACCGCCTCCCGCCAGCGCGGCGGCCGCTGCTCCTCCAGCAACTGGCCCAGCAGGTCGTGCAGCATCACTTCCTGCGGCCGTGCCCGTAGCGCCGCCCGGAGGAGCCGCTCCGCCGCGGCGGCGTCCCCCGCCGCGTAGAGTGCCCGTGCCAGGGTGAGCAGCCCCAACACTGATTCTTTCGCCGCGTCCGTCTCCTCCGCCAGCCGCCGCAGCCGGGTGCGGTCTTCCCCTACCCCCGCGTCGAACGGGACCGGCACCGGCCGCAGGGCCACCGCCAGCGCACCCAGCGCCCGCTCCCGCTCCAGGCTACGGCGGCCCAGGATTTCGCGCAGCTCCGCTCGCCTCGATCTGGGGTCATCCAGGGCCGCGGCCAGGGCCGCCACGCACTGCCACTTCTCCGGAGTCATCCCCTGCTGGCGCCGCGCGCTCGCCCACTCGTCCAGCGCCGCGATCACCTCCACCACCACTGCCGGCGGCCTCCCCTTGAGCCGCGCGGCCGCCTCGGTTGGACGCCCGTCTACGTCGAAGGTCTGGTCCCACTCGCGGAACGCCGCTTTGAACTGCTCGTCGGCGCTTGACTCGGCCAACTCGACCATGAGCCCGTTGCCGTCCTTCTGGAACCTCAGCCCCTCGCGCGGGCCGCGCACCTCCAGGAGCGCCGCCAGCAGATGGCGGTCACGGGCCCCGGCCTCGGCCTCCTCCTTCAGTTCGCGGGCCAGGTCGGCCGCCTGCCGCCGTACTCCCTCGGACGCCCCGCCTGCGTTCGTGAGTTCCTCGGCCTTGCGCGCCGTCTCCGCGGCCTCTTGATACTTGCTCACGTCGGTCAGCGGGTTGCGCCGCGCCTGTTCCTGCAGCAGCCGGGCCTCAGCCAACAACCCCACCGCCGCGACATCCGTCGCCTCGCGCTGTTGCTCGCGCTGTTGCTCGCGCTGTTGCCAGCCCCACAACGCCCAGCCGCCGACTGTCACGGTCACCAGGACCGACGCTAGCAGGGCCACCATGAGCCGTCGGCGCTTGCGCTCTTCCCGCGCTTGTGCCCGGGCTTCGGCGCCGGCCTGTTCCGCCTGGCGCAACCGCTGATCCAACGACTCCAGGTAGGCCGTCAGCTCTCGAGCCAAGATGCCCGCATCGCGCGGCCGGTCGTCGGGCTTAACCGCCAGACAGCGCTTCGCCAGCGCCACCAGTTCCGGGTCAGCGCGGCAGGCGTCAAGGCAGGCACGCGCGTCGGCCATTTGCGCCTGCTTTGCTCGAGCCAGATCCTCGGTGCTCTCCGCACTCAGGTAGGGCGGCTTGCCCGTGAGGATCTCGCAGAGGATGGCGCCCAGGCCGAACACGTCACTACGCTGGTCGGCCCTGCCGTCTAGTTGTTCAGGAGCCATGTACACGAAGGTTCCTGCCGCCGCGCTCGGCGAGGTCCCTGCCGCTCGCTGCTCTGAGGGGGTGGAGCCGGGTGAACCTCGGTCGGCTGGAGCCCCAGATTCCCCGGCCGGGTTCGGTGCAGGAGCGCCACCCGCGAGGTGCTTTCCCAGTCCCCAATCCAGGACCACCGTCTCCCCATGCTCCCCCAGCACGACATTCTCCGGCTTCAGGTCCCGGTGCAGGACCCCTCGGTCGTGAGCATACGCGACGGCGTTGCAGGCGGCAGTGAATGCCAGTAACAGGCGGTTCCAGGTGACTCGCTCTTCGCCCCCCGCGCCGCTGACCCGGCTCCCGTAGTACTTGCGAATGGCCTCGCGCAAGGTTTGACCGCGCACCAGGCGCATCACGTAAAACGGGTCGTCTTGATCTGGCTGCCTGAGTTCGTGAACGGTGACGATCCCGGGATGCTCCAGCCCGGCGGCAATCCGTGCCTCGGCCGCTAGCCGGTCCAGGATTGTTCCGTTCCCGAGCAGGCCGAGGATCGGCTCCTTGACGGCGACGTGGCGGTGCAGGTGGCGGTCATAGGCCAGCCAGACCCGGCCCATTCCCCCCCGTCCCAGCATCCGGACCTTGACGTACCGCAAACGGTCCAGGTGGCAGGCCTGCAAGCGTTCCAGCACGTCGGGCCGGTCCGGGAACCGCCGCTGATAATCCTCAAGGGGCGGGGCATCACCACCCGGGACGGCGTGCCGTGCGAGGAACTCGCTCTCGATCAACTCCGCGGGCACGACCGACTCCGAGGCGAACTCGGCGAACTCCGCCCCGAATTCCGCCAGGTAATCCGGGAGTTCATTCCCACGCCCGGTTTCCCAGGAGAGCTGCAAGTGCGCATCGACCAGGTTCACCAGCATGTCCCCCTGCTGCTCCGGCGGGAACTGGCGCAGGTAATTGCGCAACCCATGAACAGTCGGCGGGTTCGGCGACCGGCACGCGGCGCGAAATTGCTCCAGCGTGGCTTCCCATTGCGTCAGATAGGCATGCGTCGGCGCCTGGTTCGCCGTCGCCCCTGAACCCGGCAGGTCGGAAGTCATCTCAGTCCTCCTGTTCGTTCTCTTGCCCCCACGCCTGACGCATGTTCTTAAGGATGTTCTGCACCGTCCGTGGTGCCAGGCCGAGTTCCTCCCCGATCTCGCGGTTGGTCCGCCCTGCGAGGCGCAGTTTCACAATGTCTATCGCTCTCTGGTGGACGGGGCGCACCCGGTCCAGAAAAGTCTCCAGCCAGGCGACGTCCGCTTCCTTGTTCTCGGGCGGCGCCGCAAGAGCCTCGGCGCCGCCGGGCTCCTCGATTTCGGGAGTCCGGCTCTTGCGCGTGTGAAAGCGGATCTCGTCCGTCAGAGCACGTCGGACGATACACATGAGCACTTTCCGCGCATCCTCGTGGTTCTTCAGATCGGGGAACTCTTCCTTGGGAATCCCGCTGAGGAAGCTCTTCAGCGCAGCGTTAACGACCGCGTGGCTATCGATCCGGGGCTTGAGCGGGTTGTCGCGACGGCGGCGGACGAAGTCGATCAACTGCTGGAGATAGGGCAGCAATTCCCGCTCCAGGTCGAACTGGGCGTTGCGATCACCGTGCTTCCAGCGCTCTAGGGCGGTTGTGATCGGACCAGACATGTCAGCAGCTCCTGAGAGTGGTTCGTCGAATCCGCTTTGCACCGGCCTGTTGACAGAGTCTACCCAGGGGGGGTGCCGTGGGCGTTTGTCGTCTCCGCCGTTCCTGTGCTTGAGAGCAGGTACATTGTACCGGAAGGACAGGCAGGGTCGGGGGAAAAAAGAAAAAAGTGATGCGCGGCGGTTCCGGAAGGGCGATGAAGGAAGTGAGGGGGCGTTCGGAGATCGTCGGGGGCCACTTCTTGCAAACCGTTACCAGGGGGCTGGTTGCGGAGAGAAGCGGTCCCCAGGCATCATCCGCAGGTGTCCCACAACCCCTTTGAGCAGGAGGTTCGCCATGCCTCGTCCCTCTCTTGATCGTCGTCCTCGTGCGGGCTTCACGCTGATCGAGCTGCTGGTGGTGATCGCCATCATCGCGGTCCTCATCGGTCTCCTCGTCCCCGCCGTGCAAAAGGTCCGCGAGGCGGCCGCCCGCATCTCGTGCAGCAGCAACCTGCACCAGCTCGGTGTCGCCTGCAACAACTACGCGGGCGACAACAAGAACAAGCTGCCGCCCCTGACCGGGTCGCCCTCCGGCACGGCGTCGCGGACCAGTTACGGCTCGGTCTTCTACTGGCTCCTGCCCTACATCGAGCAGGACAACATCTACAGCGCGAAGGTCAACAGCGGCTACCCCGGGGATTACTACTCGTACTACGAGACGAATAACACCGTCGATGGGAATTTCTCCCCGGCCGGCTTCGTGGTTCAGAACTCGATCAAGGTCTACCTGTGCCCCAGCGACACGACCAACGATCCGCCGGTTGTAGCGATTACAGTTCCGGCGGCGGACGGGAACTGGGCGGTCACCAGTTACGCCGCCAACTACGCGACGTTTGCTTATAACGGGGTCGGCATTCCGCTGAAATTCCCGCAGGGGATCAAGGACGGCACCTCGAACACCATCCTCTTCGGGGAGCGCTACGCCCAGTGCGGCGCCGGCACCGCCATCCCCAACAGCAACTGCTGGGGCGCGGCCTACCCCAGCGCCGGCCCGGCCACCTGGGCCAACGGCGGCCTCAGTGCGCCGGTCCTCGGGACGCCTGCCCAGATAACAGCGACAGGTCCGCCCGTGCAATACGCGCTCTTCCAGACCAACCCGCTGCTGGTCAATTGCAACCCGCTCCTGCCCCAGACCGGGCACTCCGCCGGCATGGTCGTGTGCATGGGCGACGCCAGCACCCGCACGGTTTCCCCGAGCGTCAGCACCACGACCTGGTCCGCTGCCATCACCCCTGCTTCCGGTGATGTACTCGGTTCCGACTGGTAGTCCCGCCTTCGCCAGCCCGCCCACGGGGAACGCTCGGTGGCAGTGATCCGCAGGTGTTCCACAACCTCTTTGAGATGAAGAGAGCTGTGATGTCTCAGTTTGTGAGGAACGCATCGGCGGGCCTGTTGGCTCTGCTGGCGATCGCGAATGTCGGCTTCGGCCAATTCTGGCTGACTCGCCGGGGCCCGGTGTTCATCCCACCGCCCGTCCGCCACGTCTATATCCCCCCGGTCGTGCGGCCTGTGCCGATCCCGGCGCACCATCCGCCCGTAGTGCCGATCCCCGTTCACCGGCCAAGTGCGCAGCCGGCCCACGTTCTCAGTCAGAGTCCGTTTGAGCCGTCGATCATCACACCGCACGTCCCGAAGCCGCACGCCGAGGGAGTCATTCCGGGCGCCGCGATGCCGCAACAGGATCTGGTCTTGCCAGGAGGGGTTCGCATTCCGCATCCCTCCATCCGGGTGACAGACATCCACGCCCCTTCTGGCCCCTTGCCGGTGCCGCGTCCCCACGAACGCGGGCACGGCGCGGAACTCGGGGCGACCGCGCGCGGGTCTGCGACAGCGGGCCATGACGCTCCCGCCGCCAAGGCTGTGGCATCGAGCGCCGTTCTGGAAGCCGCAGTGACGAAGTGGGCTCACAATCACCTCGGCAAACAGGTCGGCGATGGCCAGTGCGGGGAACTCGCCGACGTGGCGCTACAGGCCCTCGGAGCCAAGCCGTTCTGGCAGCTCGGCCCGACGGGCCCGGACGCCGACTACGTCTGGGGCAGTCGGGTGCTCAAGTACGGCTCGGGCCAGAAGGTCGATTGGACCGCCGTGCGGCCTGGCGACGTCATCCAGTTCCGCAACGTCAACATCGAGACCGTGGCGAAGTCGGGTGCATTCACTTACACCGTGACCTGGACCTTTGCTCACCACACCGCCGTCGTCTATGCCAACCAGGGGCACGGGCGGCTGACGGTCCTGGAGCAGAACATCAACGAGGTCAAGCTTGTCCGGCAGGACCAGTACAACTTCACGGACATGACGCAGGGCACTATCTGGGTCTATCGTCCCGTGCAATAACCGCGAGTCCTAAATCCTTGCAATCGGGCCATCGACCGAACTGTGTCGTCGGCTCCGGCGGAGGTGGGTTATGATCGCTATCGGCTCGTTGGCTTTCAGTTGTCCCCGTTGTCACCGGCAACTGCGCACGAAGGCGGAACTGGCCGGCAAGCCGGTGCGGTGCCCCAACCGGTCGTGCAACGAGGTGATTGTCGTCCCCGCGGTCTGCCGGGCTATCTGGCGCGGGGTGGGCGGCGGCGCGGCTGTCGCCGCCGCGGCGGGTGTTCTGGTCATAACGTTCGCGTTCCTGATCGGGCTGCGAGCCGGCACAGGGGAACCTGCCGCCGCAGCCGGACCTGTTCATCCCCAGGCCCCGGCGGTCGCCCCACGCAAGGAGCTGCCCAAACCCGCGCCCATCGCCCGGAAGGAGCCAGAGAAACCTCCCGTGCAGCCTGCGGCCATTCCCGCGCCTGCGGAGCTGCCCAAGTCGAAGCCCGTCGAAGCGCCCCGCGACCCGAAAAGGGAGTTTCCGGACTTGACAAAGCTCGTCCCAGTGAAGGGCGACTTCACGACCGCCGTCCTCCGCTCGCACGCCGACCACGGCAACCCAGGACTTATGGCGTATCCCGGGTCGGCCTTGTGGGTGGAAGTGTCAGACCAGGGGGAAGGCCAGCCGTCCGCCGCACGGCTCTTGTTGGATGAGCCCCAGAGCCTGTGGTTCATTGCCGAAGGCGGCATCACGGAAGGTGGCTGGAAGCGATCCGCCAAGGCCTTGAAACCAGTAATCGGCGATCTCGTATTCGGTCCGTCACTTCTCCAGAAGGGAACGTTCCTTCCCGAGTCGGCAAAGTCCGTTGCTCCACCGAAGTTATCGGCAGGCAAGGTGTATGTCATCGATGACGACAAGGAACCACGACTCGCCAAGGAAGGGGCCTACTCGGTTTGGATCGCGCTCGACAGGGAGCAGACGATCCACGAACGCGATGATCCAGCGGCCGGGGTCATTCGACGGGTTCCGGCTCGGGAGAAGGTCCAGCTGCTCTCGGCCGGAAAAGACCCCGAGGGTTGGCACAGGGTGCGCACGAACGGCCCGAAAGGCGTGGAAGGTTGGCTCCGGGGAGAGGGCTGGGTTGAAACCGTTTTCATGCGCACCGGTCAGGCCGACCCCGCGCCCGCCAAGGAGTGACAGCGGTGACGAAGCTCCTTGATCCCTGACATTACGCAGACGATGCGGACAGTCGAAAGATGTCATCGGAGATTCCGAGACGAGATCCGGTCCACACGGGAAAGGAACGGCACGATGAGCAACTCCTTTTGGCGAACGATCCTGGTCCGTTGGCACAAGTCCTTCACAGGGCGGAACCAGCCGCGACGGTCCGCGAGCCAGCGGTCGGCGTTCTGCCTCCCCCGTGTCGAGTCACTGGAGGGTCGCTGCCTCTTGTCCGTGCCCCCCATCCATGAGTTTCCCACCCCCACGGCCGCCAGTATGGGGGGGGCGATCACAGCCGGCCCCGACGGCAACCTCTGGTTTTCCGAAGATTCGGTCAACAAGATCGCGGAGTTCAACCCGGCCACGCCGCAATCCAGCACCGAATTCACCGTCCCCGCGGCCGACGGTGATCTGTCCGGACTCACGGCCGGCCCCGATGGCAACCTCTGGTTTACTGTGAATCAGGCCAACATGATCGGTGAGATCAACCCGGCCACGCACGTCGTCAACGAATTCCCCATTCCCACGGCCGGAAGCAACCCGACTGCAATGACGGTCGGTCCGGACGGCAACCTCTGGTTCACCGAACTGGATGGCAACAAGATCGGGGAGTTCAACCCGGCGACGCCGCAAACGATCAACGAATTCACCATCCCCTCGGCCAACACGGAGCCGGCGGGAATCACGGCCGGTCCAGATGGCAACGTCTGGTTCGTCGAGAGCGCCATTGAGTCACCTCCCCAGCAAGACGGCAACCGGATCGGTGAAGTGAACCTGGCAACGGGCGCCATCAGCGAATTCCCCATCCCCACATCCAACAGTGAACCGGGCCAAATCGTCGCCGGTCCAGACGGCAACCTCTGGTTTAGCGAGTCTCAGGGCCACAAGATCGGTGAGATCAACCCGGTAACCGACGCCATCAACGAATTCCCCGTTCCTTCGGCCAAAGGTAACCTCTCGGGAGCACTTACAATCGGTCCGGATAACAACCTTTGGTTTAGCGAGGCCGGCAAGATCGGCAAGTTCAACGTGGCAACGCACGCCGTCAAGGAATTCGCCGTCCCCACGGCCGGCGGGGACCCCTCGATCCTCACGGCCGGGCCGGACGGCAACCTCTGGTACACCAAGGCGGATCCTGGAAACACGATCGGTGAAGTCGCTTTGGTGCCGGCCATCAGCGCCCTGACCGGCAACAACCAGAGCACCACCGTGGGCACGGCCTTCGGTACCCTGCTCGAGGTCCAGGTCATCGACGTCTTCGGCGACCCGATCTCGGGGGCCTCCGTGACCTTCACGGAAGCTGACGGCAGTCGCGGCGCCGGGGGCGCCTTCTCCGACAGCACGACGGTCACCACCAACGCCCAGGGCCTGGCCCTCGCGCCGGTGTTAACGGCCAACGACATGGCCGGCAGCTTCACCGTCACCGCCACCCTGGGCGCCCTGGCCACCACCTTCCACCTGAACAACCTGCCCGGGGATGCTACCAAGCTGGCCCTGGCCAACGTGCCCGCTTCAGTCACCGCCGGGCAGAACTTCAACTTCCAGGTCGATGTCGAGGACCAGTACGGCAACCGGGTGACCGACGACGATTCCGAGGTGACAGCGACCCTGTCAGGGCCCGGCACCTTCACCGGCGGCTCGACCACCGTGCAGGCCGTGAACGGCGTCGCCAGCTTCACCGGCATGGCCATCCAAACGGCGGGCAGTTACACCGTGTCGCTGTCGCTGGCGAAGGCAGACATCTTGTACGTCGCCAACAGCGGCGACAACACAATTCACCGTTTCTCGGCGACCGGGACCGATTTAGGCGGTTTCTCTGCCGATGGCAATGAGCCCTTGGGGTTGGCCTTTGACAGCACTGGTACTCTCTACGTCAGCCTTTACGCTGACAACGTGATTCGCAAGTTTTCCCCCAGTGGAACCGACCTCGGCATCTTTGCCAATTCCGGGATGGCAAACCCAGGCGGGATGGTTTTTGACGCTAGTGGCAATCTATACGTGGACAACTACCATTTTCAGAACGGCGCTCCTGGGCCCAGACAAGGGTTCGTCCGCAAGTATTCGCCAACTGGGGCCGACCTCGGTTTCTTCATCTCACCCTTCCCCACGGGGTACGTCATCATAAAGGATACGAACGGCAACTTCTATATTGATGATTTTGGCACCACTCCCACCCCAACAGAGGGCGCTCGCAAGTTTTCCCCAACAGGCGTTGATTTGGGTTTGATCGGCGGAAGCCAGCAATACCTAAACCCAGAGGGAATGGCTCTTGACACCAATGGCAACCTCTACCTCGCTGACACCGATCAGAATGTCATTCGAGAATTCTCGCCGACAGGGGCGGACTTGGGTGTCTTCGCCAACACGGGGTTGAGTACTCCTCGTGATCTGGTATTTGATGAGGCGGGCAATCTTTACGTCTCTAACTGGGCAAACAATACGATTCGTGAGTTTTCACCAAGAGGTGTTGACCTCGGTAATTTTGCAACCACCGGACTTGACGCTCCACGAGGGCTAGTCTTCGGCGGCCCGACGACCTCCTTTGCTCTCCCGGTGACAGCGGCGGCCCCGAACGCGATCAGCCCGGTGGCCGGCACGACACCGCAAGCCGCCACCGTGGGGTTGGCCTACGCCACCAACCTGGCGGTGCTGGTCACCGACGCCTACGGCAACCCCGCGAGCGGCGTGGTGGTCACCTTCGCCGCCCCCGCCACCACGACCGCCCCCAGCGGCACCTTCGCTGGCAGCGCCACGGTCCCCACCAACTCCAGCGGCATCGCCACGGCGCCAGCCTTCACCGCGGACCAAAGCGCCGGCACCTTCCAGGTGAGCGCCAGCGCCGGGGCCGCAGTCACGGCTTTCACCCTCAGCAACTTGGCCGGCACCCCGGCCGCCATCCGTCCGCTGACGGGCATGCCGCAAAGCGCTACCGTCGCCACGGCATTCGCACCTTTGGGGGTGCTCGTTACCGACAGCTTCGGCAACCCGGTGAGCGGCGCCGGTGTCACCTTCGTCCCCGTCGCCGGGAGCAACGGCGCCACAGGCACCTTTGCCGGCAACGCGTCCATCACCACCGATGCGAGAGGCGTGGGCATCGCCCCGGCGCTTACGGCCGGGCAGACCGCCGGCAGGTTCACGGTGGCGGCCACCGTCGGCGGCGTCGCCAGTCCCGCCACCTTTCTCCTGACCGACACCCCCGGCGCCCCGGCGAGCATCACCGCTACCAACGGCACATCCCAGAACACCCCCCTCGGCTCCGCCTACGGCGCCTTGCTCCAGGCGAAGGTAACCGACGCCTTCGGCAACTCGGTGCCCCACGTGCCAGTCACCTTTGCCGCGCCCACGGGCGGCGCCTCCGGCAACTTCAACGCCCTGGCGACCGTCCCGTCCAATTCGCTTGGGATCGCCACCGCCCCGACCTTCACAGCCAACCACGTCCCGGGCAGCTTCACCGTGACCGCGTCGGCCCCCGGCATCGCCACCCCCGCCTCCTTCACTCTGACCAACACGACCATCCCCGCCGCCATCCGTCCCGCGGCCGGCACGCCCCAGCACGTCGCCGTGACCGGCTCTTACGCCAACCTCCAGGCACTCGTCACCGACGCCGACGGCAATCCCGTCAGCGGCATCACGGTCGAATTTGCCCTGCCGGCCAGCGGCCCGAGCGGCACGTTCGCCGGGCCGGCCGCGGTCGTGACCAATGCCAGCGGGGTGGCCCAGGCGCCCGCGCTGACCGCCAACCAAACGGCCGGAGCCTTCACCGTGACCGCCTGGGTGGCCGGCGTCGCCGCCCCGGCCAAGTTCCTCTTGACCAACACACCGGGCGCCCCGAAGGCGGTCAATCCCTTCCTCGGCACGCCGCAGAGCGCCACGGTGACTACGGCCTACGCGACGCCCCTGCAAGCTCAGGTCCTCGACGCCTTCGGCAACCCGGTCGGCGGCGTCCAGGTGACGTTCGCCGCGCCCGCCAGCGGCGTCGGCGGCACGTTCGCCGGCAAGGTGTCGGCTACCGCCGTCACCGCGAGCAACGGCGTGGCCACGGCGCCCGCCCTGACGGCCAACACGCACGCGGGCAGCTTCACCGTGAGCGCCTCGATCAGCGGTGTCAGCGCCCCGGCCTCCTTCAGCTTGACGAACCTGGCGGGGCCGGTGGCCAGCGTCGTGGCGGTGAAGGGCAGCACGCCGCAGAGCACGGCGCGGAATGCGGTCTTTGCCGTCGCCCTGGCAGTGCAGGTGACCGACCGCTTCGGCAACCCCGAGGGCGGCGTCGTGGTGACCTTCACGGTCCACCCGAACGCGAAGACCGGGGCCGCGGCCACTTTTACCGGCGGCAGCCTGACGGCGACGGTGACAACCGCCGTCAACGGCCAGTCGCCCGCCGCGCCGGCGCTCACGGCCGATGCCGACGCGGGCAGCTTCACGGTGCTCGCGTCCATCGCCGGCGTTTCCGCGGACGCGCTCTTCACCCTGACGATCCTGTAATTGCTCTCCCCGCGCTGGAAAAACCTCCAATCTCTCGCCCGCAAGAGTCCCTTAATCAGCTCGCGGGAGCCGGTGCCCGCCGGGCGTTTGCCGTCGGGTGCCCCGGGCCTGGCTCAACAGCGGGTAGCAGTCGCCGCTCCAAGCTCATCCGTGGGAGCTGCGATTCCTTGACAGGGGTTCTGTGCGCCTGTAGAGTGAAAAAGGCGGTGACGGAAGTGCCCCATCGCGCCACGAGCCTGCCCCGCCCCGCGCCCTGACGAACACCGGTTGGGCCCCGGGAACCGCCAGCTGTTCAAGGTGCTCATTTTCTCGTCGTCGCTCCCTGGTCGTCGAATCCGGAGGTGTTCTCATGTCAAGGTTCGGGGTCCGCGGGCGCGGGCGGGGCTTCACGCTGATCGAGCTGCTGGTGGTGATCGCCATCATCGCGGTGCTCATCGGGCTTCTCGTCCCCGCTGTGCAGCAGGTGCGCGAAAGCGCCTCGCGCTCCTCCTGCGGCAATAATCAGCACCAACTCGGCGTCGCCTGCATGAACTACGCCAACGACAACCAGAGCAAGCTGCCGCCGCTGTACGGGTCGCCCGCCGGCGCCGGCAGCTGGGGCAGCTGCTTCTACTTCATGCTTCCGTACCTGGAAAACGAGCCCCTCTACGACGGCGGCACCAGCCCCGGGTCGCGCCTGCCGGGCAACGCGGGCGGGGTGCCGCCTTTCTTCTCGCTACCCTTCGGCAGCGAGGCGAATCCGGGACCCATCATCGGGAACGTCGTCAAGACCTACCTGTGCCCCAGCGACCCCACCAACCACCAGAATCCGTACCCGATGATCTGGGCCAACGGGCCGAACCAGGGTCAAGCCGCCGGGAGTTGGGGCCTGGGCAACTACCCCGCCAACGCCCAGGTGTTTGCCATGAACCCCGCCCCAGGCAGCACGAGCTTCCTCGGGACCAAGTACCCCCAGGGGATCCGGGACGGCCCCTCGAACACCATCTTCTTCGGCGAGAAGTATGCCGTCTGTGGAAACCCGGTGACGGCCGTCGTCGCCTGGGGCGATACGGGGTTGACCGCAAACGGCGAACCGGCGTTTGCCTATGGGGCCTCCCCCTTCGCGATGTTCCAGGCCAACCCGCTGGCGCAGAATTGCAACTCCGCCCTGGCCCAGACGCCGCACCGCGGCGGCATGGTGGTGTGCATGGGTGACGGCAGCGTCCGCACCGTCTCGCCCGCCATCAGCCAGGCGACCTGGCAGGCCGCCCTCACGCCCAACGCTCAGGACCAGCTCGGCTCCGACTGGTAGGCCCGCCTTCGCCAGCCCGCGCCCCCGGGGAACGCCGGGGGCGGTGGGACCTGGGTCGAGGGAGACCCGGTGCTGATTTTCCCCTCGTCGTGGGGTCCTGTGCATGTTCCGGCAAGCGAATGGGATTCGGTTGTGGCTCGGGGCGGCCTGTCTTCTTGGCCTCGCCTTCGTGAGTACACCTGGTTGCGGCAAGCCCAAAGGCACCGTGACCGGCAAGGTGACCCTCAATGACGGCACTCCCGTGTCGCCCGGCAGCGTCGTTATCTTCTGGGGCAGTGACAACCACCAGTACCCGGGCCTGGTCGGCGCCGACGGGGCCTACTCCGTCCCTGACCTGCCGGTGGGCGAAATGAAGGTCACAGTGGCGCCGCCTTCCGAACTGGCCCAGACCTTCGCCAAGGCCAGACCGCCCGGCGACAGGGGCGAATCCAAAGCCCCGGCGGTCGTCCCCATCCCGCTCAACTACCAGGATCCGGCGAAGACGCCGCTCAAGTACACGGTTCAGGACGGCCCGAACGACTACCCCATCACCATCAAATAATGAAGGGCGGACGCTCCTGCCCTGCAGAACTCTTGAACAAGGGTTAGTAATTGCTCATGCCCGACCCAGTCGGGCTGCCGGGCTGTCGGGTCGGCTCTACAATACCCCTCTCCCCCGCGCCCTGCCCGCCCCGCGAGAGCCGTGAGCCGATGAATCCCGTCAACGCCCCCGCCGAGCGACGCCCCGCCGCGTGGGCCCTCTTCCTCGCCTTCGCCGTCGTGTACACCGTCTGGGGCACCACCTATTTCGCCATCAAGGAAGGTGTCCGCACGCTGCCGCCGGGGCTGTTCGGTGGGGTGCGCATCGCCAGCGCCGGCCTGCTTCTGTTCGCCTACCTCTGGCTCCGCGGCCAACCGCTGCGCCTGCCGCGGCGCGACTTCGTCGTTGCGGCCGTCGTGGGTCTGCTCCTGTTCGTCGGCGGCAACGGCCTTGTCACGGTCGCGGAAGAGACGGTCGAATCCGGCGCGACCTCGGTGCTGGTGGCGACGACGCCGTTATGGATCGCCCTGGCCGAGATGTTTTGGCCCGGCGGCGAGCGGCTGACGCTGCGGGGCTGGGTGGGCGTCCTGACCGGCCTGGCGGGCGTGCTGGTGCTGCTGGTGCCGCGACTCGGCGAGCCACAGGCCCTCCTGCGCGACCACGGCCCGCTGCTGGTACTCGGCTCCGCCGCCGCCTGGGCGGTTGGATCGCTGGTGCTGCGCTACGAGCGCCGCGGGGGGTCGCACCTCGTCTCTGCCGCGTATCAGATGGTCCTCGGCGGCGGCGGGCTGGCGCTGATCGGGGTGCTGACGGGCGAGGTGGAACGGGTGACGATGGATCGGCTGACCACCGGGGCGGTAGTCGCCTTCTTCTACCTGCTGGCGGTCAGCTCGTTAGTGGCCTACCTCGCTTACACCTGGCTTTTGCAACACGTCTCGGCGACCTTGGCGGGGACGTATGCTTACGTCAACCCGGCGGTCGCGGTGCTGGTCGGTTGGCTGCTTGGCGGCGAGGCGGTCACGGGCTGGCTCGTCGGCGGGATGGTGGTCATCCTGGCCGGGGTGGCGCTGGTCCGCTCGGGCGGAAGGCGCCGGCCGGCGGTCGGCGCGGCGCAGCCCGCACCGAAGGAGCACTCGGTGCTGCTTGCCGGTTCGCGCTCCCCTTCGGGTCGCGGCTATACCCCACGCGGGCGGGATTGACACAAGCCTGAAGCGCAAGCGAAGAGTAATCCTTCGCTTGCGCTTCAGGCTTGTGTCAATCCCGCCCGGGTCGCCGCTAAACTCAGTCGCCGTACTGAGCCAGGATGGCGGAAATCTGCCGGGTGGCCCGGGCCTGACTGACGCCGTAGTTCGCCGAGATGTCGGCGGCGGCGGTGCGGACGGCCCGGTATTCGACGATTTCGAGCGGTTGTTTCAACTGTTCCGCCTCGGCCCGCAGGCCGGGGCCGCTCAGGACGAGGACCGCGGAGTGGATGGCGACGGCGGCCTCGGCCTCGGGGACGCCGCGCTTGGCCAGCCAGGCGTACTGCCGCTGCAGCAGGTCCTCGAAGTCGCGCGTGAAATCGTCCTGATCCAGATCACCGGCCTGGTAGCGCTTCAATTGCTGGTGCAGGCGCTTCGCCAGCCGCGGAAGCACAAGCTCGATCAATTCTTTGTTCATCACGGCCTCGGTGTTGCCGGGCAAGGAGGACGGTCGGGGGCCGGCTCGCCCACAGGCATTCTACGCGGCCGGGGCGGAAGGGGCAAAAGAGGGGCGCGGCCGTGGAACCCTCGGCGGGATGATTCATGATAACCGCGCCGGGGCCGCCACCGCAAACCGATCCGGCCCCGAGTCGCCCTGTGCCGTTGCGGACAGGGGGCACAGTCCCCATAATCATTCGCAGCGACGTCGCCGGCCCGCCCGGCCTTACTCTCCCCGCCCCAACACCGCAGCGAGGTTCCCCATGCGCTCCCGACTTTGGCTCGCCCTACTCATCGTGCCTCTGGCGTCCCTGCCCGCCGTCCCCGCCGGCGACAAGGAGAAGGGCACGGCGGCGACCGACATCACCTGGAAAAAGATCGTCATCGACCGGAAGTTCCGCTCCGAGGGGGTGGCCATCGCCGACGTCAACAAGGACGGCAAGATGGACGTGCTCACCGGCGAGTGGTGGTTCGAGGCCCCCGACTGGAAGCCGCACGCCATCCGCAAGAACTCCAAGGAGGATTACACCGAGGGCGAGAAGAACGTCTACTGCAACAGCTTTTGCTGCTGGGTCGAGGACTTCAACGGCGACGGTTGGCCGGACCTGCTCTGCGTCGGCTTCCCCGGCAGGCCCTGTCACTGGTACGAGAATCCACAGGGCCGCGACGAGCCGTGGAAGGAGCACCTCGTCGCCGACAACGCCTGCAACGAGACGCCACAGTACGTCGATCTGTTCGGCACCGGCAAACGCGTGCTGCTGATGGGGCTCCAACCGCAGGGTAAGGGCGGCGCCAACGAGGGACAGATGGTCTGGCTGCGGCCGGGCCCCGACCCGACCCAGCCGTGGAACATCTACCCCATCAGCGGGCCGGGGCAGCCCGGCAAGCCGGTGCCCGGTACCTTCATGTTCTACCACGGGCTGGGGGTCGGCGACATCAACGGCGACAAGCGGGCCGACGTGATCTGCACCGCCGGCTGGTGGGAGCAGCCCGAGAAGGGGGCCAACCCCAACGAGCCCTGGAAATTCCACCCCGCCGACCTCGGCCCCGCCTGCGCCGACATGTACGCCTATGACATGGACGGCGACGGCAAGGCCGACGTCCTCAGCAGCTCGGCGCACGAATACGGCATCTGGTGGCACCAGCAGAGGCCGGGCAAGGACGACAATCCCACCTTCCTGCGCAAGGACCTGTTCCCCAAGCTGGTGGCGCAGACGCACGCGCTGCACTTCGTCGATATCAACGGCGACGGCCTCAAGGACCTGGTCACCGGCAAGCGCTGGTGGGCGCACGGCCCCAAGGGCGACGTCGATCCGAATTCTCCGGCGATGGTCTACTGGTTCGAGGCGAAGCGCGACAAGGACGGCGTCACGACGTTCACGCCGCACGAGATCGACAACGACTCGGGCATCGGCACGCAGTTCACGGTGGCCGATTTCGACGGCGACGGGCTGCCCGACGTGATCGTCTCGAACAAAAAGGGGACGCACGTCTTTTTGCAGCAGCGCGCGAAGAAGTAGCCGCTAACGATTTATCGTTTCGCGCTCGCGCCGTTAGCGCGAAACGATAAATCGTTAGCGCGAAACGATAAATCGTAAGTGGTGGCAGGAGTTCCCCGATGCCCGACGACCTCCCCCGCAGCGGCGCCGACGCGCTGGTCCGGCGCCTGCGCGACCACGGCGTACGCCACATATTCGGCTATCCCGGCGGGCAGATGACGCCGATCTACGACGCCCTGTACCGCGACGGGACGATCCGCCATTTCCTGGCGCGGCACGAGCAGGCGGCGGCGTTCATGGCCGACGGCTACGCCCGCGCCACGGGGAGGCCGGGCGTCTGCCTGGCAGTGTGCGGCCCCGGCGTGCTCAACGCCGCGACGCCGCTGGGCACCGCCTTCACCGACTCGGTGCCGCTGCTGCTCATCAGCGGACAAATCCCGACGCAGGGGCGCGGCCTGCGCTCCGGCTATTATCACGAGAACGATCAGCTCGCGGCCTGTGCGGCGATGACGAAGTGCTCGGCCCGTGTGGAGCGTGTCGAAGAGGTGGTCCCCGCGCTCGATCGCGCGTTTGCGGCCCTCACCGCGGGGCGCCCGGGGCCGGTGCTGTTCGAGGTGCCGCTCGACGTGCTCCGCGCCGAATACCCGCCCGCTGTCTGGCCATCACCGCCGGCGCAGCTGGCACCCCCGTCGCCTGACCCTTCCGCCGTCCCGACCCTGGCGACTCTGCTGAAGGGCTGGCACAGGCCGCTCCTACTCGCGGGAGGCGGCGTCGTCAGTGCCGGCGCCGAAGCCCTCCTGGTGCGGCTCGCGGAACGCCTCGGTGCCCCCGTGTTTCACACAGCGATGGGCAAGAGTGCCGTGCCCTCCGATCATCCGCTCGCGGCCGGCCTGCCGTGGCACCGGGCGACCTCCGACCTGACGAACATGGCGTCGTTCTTCTCGCCGCTGTTCACCGAGGCCGACGGGTTGCTCGCGGTCGGCTGTCGCTTCACGCAACTCGCGACGGGAAGCTGGACGATGCCGCTCCCAAAATCGATCGCACAAATCGACGTGGACCACGCCGAGATCGGCCGCCACTATCGCGTCACGGCCGGCGTCTGCGCCGACGCGCGCCTCGCCCTGCAAGGGCTGCTCGAGGAACTTCCTCCCGAGCCGCGCCACCCGTGGGCGCCGCCGCCGGACACGCGCCAGGCCTGGCGCCTCCCCGGCATGGACCTCATCGGGCCGCTGCGCCGCGCCCTGCCGCGCGACGCCATCGTCGCCGCCGACATCACACGGCTGGGCTACATCATGCTCGCCGAGTTCCCCGTCTACCAGCCGCGCACTTTCCTGCACCCCGCGGGATTCGTCGCAATGGGGCACGGCCTGCCCGCGGCGCTCGGGGCCAAGGCGGCGTTTCCGGAACGGGCGGTCGTGGCGATCCTTGGCGACGGCTGCTTTCAGATGTGCGGCATGGAACTGGCGACAGCCGTGCAGGAGCGACTGCCCGTCGTCAGCGTCGTCGTCAATGACGGCGCGCTGACGCTCATCAAGGCCATCCAGCAGCGCCGCTACGAGTCGCGCTTCCTCGGCGTCGATCTCCTCAACCCCGACTTCGGCACCTTCGCGCAGGCTTTTGGCGTCCCCTACTGGCGAACGGATGACGACGCGGCCTTCGAGGCGGCGCTGGGCGAGGCGCTCGCCGCCGACGCGCCGGCTCTGATCGAGGTGCGGCCCGGCGACGCACGGCGATGATTTGCCCCAATCCGCCGTCCCCTCTGCCTCGTCTAGACGGTGAGTGGTGAGATACGCATCGCCGTTTACCGCCCATTGAGAGGACGTAAGACCATGCGTCGCACGTGGTTGTTGGCCCCATTGGCGGGCG
The DNA here is from genome assembly GCA_035266225.1 of Gemmataceae bacterium. Taxonomy (GTDB): domain Bacteria; phylum Planctomycetota; class Planctomycetia; order Gemmatales; family Gemmataceae; genus DATFNV01. Next base: position 8,504 of record DATFNV010000289.1, on the reverse strand, counting down.
CGCTGGCGCTCGGGGGCTTCCTCGCCCTGAAACCGTCCAATTCCCCCGCCGGCGATCCCCCGCCGGCCGCCGCCGCGCAGGTCGCCGGCCCGTCGCTGCCGGTAGCGCAGGCCATCCTGTACTCGAGCGGGGTGGGCTACTTCCAGCGTGAGGGAAGCGTCGAGGGCAACACGCGCATCGACCTGACCTTCCCCGTGCAGGACATCAACGACCTGCTCAAGAGCATGGTCCTGCAAGACCTCAACGGCGGCGTCATCAGCGCCGTCAGTTACGACAGTCAGGCCCCCATCGAGAAGACATTGCAGAGCTTCGCCGTCAACCTCACCGGCAACCCCGGCTTCGGCGCCGTCCTCGGCCAGGCCCGCGGCGAGAAGGTTGAAGTCACCCTTCAGCAGGGCAACGCGGCGCAGCCGGGCAACGTCACCGGCACCATCATCGGCGTCGAGAAGCAGAAGCAGCAGGTCGGCAAGGACAGCGCCGTCGAGGTGGAACTCCTCAACCTGTGGTGCGCCGAGGGGATGCGCAGCGTGAAGCTAACGGACGTGCAGCGCGTCCGCTTTCTCAACCCCGTCCTCGAAGGCGAGTTCCGCCGCGCCCTGGAGACCCTGGCGCAGTCGCACGACACGCAGAAGAAGGCGGTGTCGCTGTCGTTCAACGGCGAGGGCAAGCGTGAAGTGCGCGTCAGCTACGTCGTCGAGAACCCCATCTGGAAGACCAGCTACCGCCTCGTCCTCTCGACCAAGAAGGACGGCAAGCCGATGCTGCAGGGGTGGGCGATCGTGGACAACTCCTCGGAGGAGGACTGGAAGGACGTGCGCATGGCCCTGGTTAGCGGCCGACCCATCTCCTTCCAGATGGACCTCTACCAGCCGCTCTACGTCCCCCGACCCGTGGTCGAGCCCGAACTTTTCGCCTCCCTCCGCCCGCCGACTTACCAGGGCGCCCTCGAGCGCAGCGCCACGGCCGTCGCCGCCGGGGAAAAGCAGATGGAACAGCTTCAGGCCCTGAGAGGGGCGAAGGGCGAAGGCAAGGCGAAGTCTGACGAGTCCGTCTATCGCCGCGCCGCGGACAAGAACGCGGCCGCCGGAGACCTGGCCGACCGGCTGCACAAGGACATGGACCTGACCAAAGGGGTGGGGTCGTCGGCGACGGCCGGCGAGCTGGGGGACTTCTTCCAGTACGTGATCGACCACCCGGTGAGCCTGCCGCGGCAGAAGAGCGCCATGCTGCCCATCGTCCAGAAGGAGGTCGAGGCCGCCCGCGTCTCCATCTACAACGAGCACACCCAGGCCAAGCACCCGCTCCTCGGCCTGCGCTTCAAGAACACCACCGGCATGCACCTGATGCAGGGCCCCATCACCGTCTTTGAGGGGAGCAGCTATGCCGGCGACGCCCGCATCCTCGACATCACCCCCAAGGACGAGCGCCTCATCTCCTACGCCATCGACCTGGGCACCGAGGTCGAGCCCGTCGCCAAGAACCAGCCCGATCGCATCACCAAGGTGAAGGTCAACAAGGGCATCCTCTACCGCACCGACAAGGTGCGCCAGGAGAAGACCTACAACCTCAAGAACCGCTCCGAGCACGACCGCGTCGTGCTCATCGAGCACCCCTTCCGCGCCGACTTCACCCTCGTCAGCAAGGACAAGCCCGCCGAACGGGCCCGCGACGTCTACCGCTTCGAGATCAAGCTCGCCGCCGGGCAGACCGCCAGCACGGAGGTCGTCGAGGAAAAGGATGTCAATACGGCCATCACGCTGACCAACAGCGACGACAACACCATGCGCTTCTTCCTCAGCCAGCCGATCGTCAGCGACAAGGTGAAGCAGGCGCTGGGGCAGGCCGTCGAGCTGAAGACGAAGGTCAATGACACGTCTCGGGAGATCGCGCAGCTGCAGAAGCAGCTCAAGGACATCACCGACGACCAGGCGCGGCTGCGGGCCAACCTCAAGGAAATGCCCGCCACCGCCGAGGCCTACAAGCGCTACCTCAAGAAGTTCGACGACCAGGAGACGCAGATCGAGGACTTCCAGAAGAAGATCAAGGTCCTCCAGGATACCGAGTTCCGGCACCGCAAGGCCTTCGAGGATTACCTTGCCGCCCTCGACGTCGAGTAAAGTGATTTGGCCGCTTGCGGCTTAGCGTTCGCTTCACCCCAGTGAAGCGAACGCTAAGCCGCAAGCGGCGAGCGACGCCATGACCCAACCCGCCAGCGCCCTGTTCATCCACCACTGCACGTCGCGGCCGGCGCACTTCTTCGGTCGCGACGCCGAACTGGCCTTGCTCGACGCGGCCCTGGAGGCGGGCGGGCCGAGTGTCGTCGCCTTTGTCGGACCCGGCGGCCAGGGCAAGACCGCCATCGTGCAGCACTGGCTCGAGCGGTTGGTCGCGACAGGTCGCGTCTATCCCGGCGGCGTGGACGGCGTCTTCCTGTGGAGCTTCTACCGCGGCAAGGACGCTGACCTTGGCCTGCGCGAGCTGTACGGCCACGCCGCCGGCGCCGCCGCGGCACCGGACCTATCGGCGACTTACGCGGTCGATCATCTGCTACCGCAACTGAGGCGCCAGCGCTGGGTGGTGATCCTGGACGGGGCCGAGGTGGCGCAATACGATTCCGGCCCCTGGTTCGGCCGCTTCGTCCACCCCGAGTTGAGCCGGCTCCTCGAAGAGCTGGCGACCGAGCCGCTTCCCGGCGTCGTGGTGCTGACGACGCGCTTCCCGCTACCCGAGTTGCAGCGGCGCAGACACGCCCGGGTGGTTTCGCTTGCCGGACTCGACCCGGAAAGCGCCCGGGGCTTGCTGCTCAGCGTGGGCCTGCGCGGCAAGGCGGCGGAGTTGGACGCGGCGGCGGCGGCCTGTGGGTATCACGCCAAGGCGGTCGAATTGCTCGGCACCTTCCTGGGGAAGTTCCACGGGGGCGAGGCGGCGCGGCTGCGCGAGCTGCCCGACCTTCCCGCGGCGGAAGGAGCCACCGACGAGGAGCACAAGGTGGCGCGGGTGCTGGCGGCCTACGCGGCGGCCCTGCCGCGCGAGCAGCAGGATCTGCTGGCCTTGGCGACGGCCTTCCGCGACCCGCCGGCCGCGCCGCGCCTGATGGAGTACCTGACGAGCGGCCCCGTCCGCGCCTTGCTGCACGACACCTGGGGGCGCGATTATCCGCCGCTCGCCGAGCGGCCGGCCGGCTGGCTGGCGGCCCAGGTTGAGGAGTTGGTCCGGCTGCGGTTGCTGGAGCGCGTCGGCCTGGCGCCGGGCTCGTCGGACGGCTCGCTGATCGACGCCCATCCCCTGGTGCGCCGCGCCTTCGAGCACAACCTGGGAGCGGCCGGCCGGCGGCAGGGGGCGCAGGCCCGCGCCGGCTTCCTGCACGGCCGCCCCGACCGCCGCCGGCCGGCCACGCTCGACGAGGCCCGCGAAGAGATCGAGTTGTTTCACGCCTATTGCGACGCGGGATTGTGGTCTGAAGCCGACGCCGCCTACGCCGCCCTGGACAAGCCGCGCTACCGCTTCCTGGCCCCGGCGCTCGACCGCGACCTGCTGCTGCGATTCTTCCCCGAGGGCGACTGGCGCCGGCCGTCGCTGTGGCCGCGCTTCGCCCGGTATCGCGATTTGGCCGTGTGCCTGGAGATGCTCGGCCGCTTCGAGGAGGCGTTGCCGGTCTACCGCGAAGCGGACGCCCCTCTGCGCGGCGACGCCCTGCTGGCGCTGGGACAGCTGGAGCCGATCCTCGCCCGACCGCAGGCGCCGCACCCCTGGCAGATGCTCTGGGGGGCGTACCGCGCTCACGCCCTGTCGCTGGCCGGGCGCCTGGACGAGGCGGTGGCCCTGGCGCGATCGCTGGTCCCGGTGGACGTGTACGAGTGGACGCACGTGTTCGAGAGCCTGCTGCGCGCCGGCCGGCTCGACGCCGTGGACATGCGCAGCTTCCTCTACCGGCCGGTACACGCCGGCGGCCACCGTTGGGCCGACCTGGCGCGCCGGCGCATGCGTGCCGACTACCTGCGCCTGGGGGCCGGCCCGCCGGCCGGCCTGGCGGAGACTTACCGCGTACTCATCGAGGAATACGACCGCGGCGGACTGCCGTGGGAACGCGCGCTGACCCGCTTGAGTCAGGCGCGATGGCTGCAATCGTGCGGCACGGGGCAGGAGTCACGGGGGTTGGTGGACGAGGTGCTGCAACTGGCCCGCCGTTATGGCATGCGGATCGTGGAAGCGGACGCGCTGGCACTCGCGGGAAGAGGAGGCGGACGACCTTAGGAGGCCGCTCGCGGCTTCGCAGGTGAAACGTGCGAAGCCGCAAGTGGCAGCGAGGTTACCACGAAAACTCCACCCCGACGTTCAACCCTTGCGCCCAGAACAGGTCTTCCTTGAAGGGAATCGCCGGACGGGCGGGCGCGGTCCCCGGGTGCGTGTTGATCACCACGTCGATCTGGTCGGCGGAGCGCAGCGGGCTGTCCCAGAGCAGGAAGGTGTAGCCACCAGAGACCCGCACGTGGTCCGTCAGCCGATAGCCGACGTTCAGGCCCGTCTCGCTCACCATGTTGAGCGCGGTTCGGTCGAAGGTGCCGGTGTTGCTCGCTTGCACCGTCAGGCCGGTCGGCGTCACCAGGCGCTCGGTCGGCGTCTGGTAGAGGCTGGAGCCGAAGGCCCGGACCTCCTCCACATTGCCGCCGAGGCCGACCTCGCCGCGCAGGTTCACGAACCAGCGCCCGCAGGTCAGTTCGCCGCGCAGCCCCACCTGACCGCCGTAGTAGGCATTATAGGTCCGGTAATGATCTTCCAGGCCGAACAGCGTCGTCTGATCGGGCAGCGTGCGGCCGGTCGCGGTCAGGTCGGTGCGGTCGCGCATCTGCAGGAATCGCGCCCCGGCGAGGGCCTCCAGGCGAAAGCCGTCGCCGACGAACAGCGGCGCGACGAGGTTGGCCTCCTCGCCAAACAGCTCGACGCGCGTGTAGCCGACGAATCCGCCGGTGCGCGGGCCGGCGGGCGCGTCGCCGCCGATGACGGCGCTGGCCGGGCTGCCGTCGGGGTTTTCGTAGACCCGTGCCAGCAGGGTGCCGCCGTCGGAAATCGCCTTGAAATGGGTCGAATCGCGCTCCAGGAAGAAGGCGTTCCCCTCGACGCCGACGGTTTCGGCGTCGTCGAACCAGTAGGCGAGAGTCGGTCGGATGCCGTTGAAGCGGTCGCCGTGCCGCGTTTCCAGGCGGTCGTCGCCGTAAAGGATCTGCGTGCCCGGCTGGCCGGGGAGGCCGTGCGAGGTCTGGGGGCTGGTGGTGAGGGTGGCCGGCATCCGGCCCTCACGCAACCACCAGAGGACGTAGTCCACGCTCACCAGCAGCCGCGGCCCGGGGGCGCCGTTGGGGGCGCCGTCCCCCGCGACCACCAGGGGGGCGTCATCGGCCGAAGAAGGGGGAATGGCCGGCGGCGTCAGCAACTCCATCGGCTCGGCGGCGGCGGTCCCGGCGAGCAGGGCGGCCAGGAGCAGTGCAACCAATGGTTTCTGCACGGGGAACCTCCGGACTGGGTCCGACCGGGGCAAGGTGGGGGTTTGGGCGGGGCACGGGGACCGGGGCGGGAGCCCAGGCCGCGCACCCGACGCCGTAACTGGTATCGGCAGCGACCGGGCGGCAATATCAGTTTTGCGGGATTCACCGGACTTGCCGGGAAAAGCGAAGGGATGGGAAACCGTGTCCGCACCGGTCGTGGCGAGTCCGCCGGCCCTTGCTTGACCGCCGTGGGGGCCCAAGCTACAGTAATTCGAGACTGGAGCGGCTCAACTCGCCCGTTTCCGGTGCTTGGGAGATGACGGGATGGGCCCTCCCCTGGTGGACATTGCCCAGTGGCTGCCCGCGGCTCAGGCCGGCTCCCGAGAGGCGCTGGGCCGCGTGCTGGAAGCTTGCCGGGGTTATCTGCTCCTGATCGCACGCCAGGAGTTGGAGCCGGCGCTGCAAGCCAAGGGCGGCGCGTCCGACCTGGTGCAGCAGACCTTTCTCGAGGCGCAGAAGGACCTGGCCCGCTTCCACGGTACAACGCCCGAGGCGCTGCTGGCGTGGATGCGGCGGCTCTTGCTGAACAACCTCGCCAACTTTCGCCGAGACTATCGCCGGGATAAACGCCGCGTGTCGCGCGAGGTTGCCCTGAGAATCAGCGATTCGTCCACCCAGGGCGGGGGCGGTCTTTGCGCGGGTACGCCCTCGCCCAGCGTCGCCCTGATACAGGACGAGCAGACCCAGGCCCTCGAACGGGCACTGGAGAGACTGCCCGAGGATTACCGCCGGGTCATGCACCTCCGCTATCGGGAGGAGCGCTCCTTCGAGGCCATGGCGGAGTTGATGCAACGGTCCCCGAATGCAGTCCGCAAGTTGTGGGCACGGGCCATCGACAGCTTGCAGCAAGAGCTGGGAGCACCACGATGAATGCCGCTCAGGATTCGGCGCCCGAGGACGAATTCGCCGCACGCTTGCTGGCCTACGACGAAGCCTTGGCCGAGGGTAGGACACCGGCCACGGTGGACGACCGCCGGCTACAGACACAGCAGCGGCAACCCTCTGGTAAAGGCCGTGCCCGTTTGGTCCGTGGACGATTTCTCGCGACCGCGGACATGGGAAGGCCATACCGATTGGGTCAGTTGTGTGGCCTTCAATAGTGCGGAAACACTCCTGGCCTCGGGCGGCAATGACAGGACCATCCGCCTCTGGGATGTCGCCTCGGGGGGAACGCTGCGCACGCTCCGTGACCACAAGAAACTGGTCACGAGTGTGAGTTTCACTCCCGACGGCCGGCGCCTCGCCTCGGCCAGTCTCGACAAGACGGTCAAACTGTGGGACGTGGCTTCGGGCCGGCCCCTGGCCCCGGTGCTGACTCATCCGCATGTCGTTCACGCGGCGGAGCGAGAGGCCATTGCCTGGCATCGGCGCCAGGCCGACGAATGCCAGGCTGCCGAGCCGGCCGAATGGTATGGCGTCGCCTTTCACATGAGTCGCTTACTGGAGGCCGGCCCCGAGGATTGGTGCTTGCGCTCGCGCCGGGCCAAGGCCAAAGTGGCGCTTGGTCAATGGCAACAGGCTGTTGACGATTGCACGCGCATTATTGGAGTAGGGGCCACGAAGCCCTGGCCCTGGTATGAGCAAGCCGTGGGACGTCTGCTCCTGGGCGACACCGCCGCCTTATCGCCTGAAAGAGATTGACCTTCTCCGGCGCGAAGCCGGGGACTCGCTGGTCTGTAGCGACAGCCGCTTGCGGCTTAGCGGAAGCCAGGCTTCCGCTAAGCCGCAAGCGGCTGTCGCCACAGACGTTGAGCGGCCAGCGCCGGACACCTACAAGCGTAGGCCGTCGTGCATTTTGCCAGGGCCGGAGGGCAAACTGCAACGCCCGCAAGGCGACCGTCCTCCGGGGTCGGGGCATAACTCATTGGCCCGGGACGCCTTGTGACGGGCGCTGTTGCGGCACGGACCTTGCTCCTGGTAAGAGAGTCGCCGGCCCACGGGCATCATCTTTATGCAAGAGCAAGACGTCTTTTTCGTCATCCCCACATACCGACTGCGGGACGTGGGCGAGACGGTCGAGCACTACGACGAGCACTTCTGGCGTAACGGCCACTCCGTGCGGATGATCGTCTTCGACGACTCCAGCCCGTCCAACCAGGAAAAGTACTACCCGCTCCTGGAACAAACCCGCACGCACAACGACCTCTTCTACGTCGGTCCGCGCGAGAAGGAGCAGTTCCTGGCTTACGTCAACGGCCGGCTGCGCGACAAGCGGCTGGACTCGCTGGTCAAGAACCTGTTCCGGCCCAGCTACGGCGGCAACCGCAACTACACCCTCATGTACACCCTTGGCGGGCTGATGGTCAGCTCCGACGACGACATGCGGCCGTACACGCTGATGGAGTACAGCCCCGAGTCGCTCGCCGCCGACGAGGTCAGCCGCGGCCGTCTGCACAAGGCCGGCCAGAACGGTTACACGCGCAAGTCGTTCGACATCCTCACGTCGTTCCTCGACGTACTCGGCAAGCGCGCCGGCGAGGTGCCGGACAACTACGAGCGCGGTGAGTTGCTCGTGGACACCGCGATGGACCTGGAGACCAACGCCACCAAGGGGCTGGCGCGGGAGAACTCCCTGATGCTCCGGCGCGGGGCGGTGGCCGACGACGCCGTCGTGAAGATGGCCCAGACGTTCCGCTCCGGCACCAACGACATCGACGCTATCGATTACGTGGACATGTTCCTGGACGACGAGCGGCAGACGAGCCTCGACGACCTGAACGACCTGTACGTGCTGGTCAACTTCCGCCCCGTGGTGACGAAGAAGAACTGGCGGATGGACTGCGGCGTCGCCGGCTACGACAACACCTTCGGCCTGCCGCCGTTCTTCCCGACCGTAGCCGTTCAGCCGCCATCTTGTCAGCTGCTCCATATCGTCTACAATCGTTCGCATGACAGCACGACCAACCACCCCCTGTCCAAGCTGTGGCAAACTCCGCCAAGAGATGCTGGAGTTGCAGGCCC
>DATFNV010000288.1:0-3825 GCA_035266225.1 Gemmataceae bacterium | reverse complement strand
GGCCTACGCTAATCGCCACTTCACCGTCAGGAAAAAAAATCATTTCGTCATCGTGCGCTCAACCTCCGACGAAACCGTCGAGGCCCGTTTCCCGGGCCAGTTCCAGGTCGCCGACGGCTCGCCGGACGGCCGGCACGTCATCGCAGGCGACGGCGCGGGTGTCGTGTACCTGCTGCGGCTGCACACACGCCCCGGCTGAGCCCCGCGGGCTCCCGGAACCCGACCGCGTCACCGAGCCATGACCGGGTCGCGCCCGGTCAGCGCTGGAGCAGGCCCGGGCCGAAGCCCGGCACGCGGCGGTTGCCGACCAGGTTCGGCACGATCTCGAAGGTCACGCCGAAGCTGCTCGTCAGGGCGTTGTAGGTCAGGCCGAGGCTGACCTGCACGTCGGAGCCCATCCGGGTCAGCACCAGCGAGTTCGACAGCGCCTCGCTGGTGCCGAAGTCGTAGGTCGTGCTCGCCGTCAGGGCGTACTTCGGGCTGAACACGTAGGACACCGACGCCGTCACCGCCTTGCTCTCGAGCGGGTCGATCTGCCGGTAGCCCAGGAACAGGCTGGTGCGGTCGGTCCGGTTCAGGTAGGCGCCGAACGAAAAGAAGCGGGCCCCGTCCGTCTCCGGTTCGATCCAACCGCTCGAGGTCAGCGCCGTGCGGTCGCCGATATTCCAGTTCCAGTCGTATTGCACCAGGCCGACGGTGCTGTTGAAGTCGTCGCGCTTCGCGGCGGGGAACAGCGTCGCCGACAGGTCGAGCGTCATCCAATCGACGATGTGCTCCTGTCCCGCGAAGCCGCGCTTCGTCTGCCAGCGCTGGCGGAGGTCGAGCGACAGCTCCTGAATGTCGTTGAGCGTATCGACGCGGTTCATGAGCAGTTGGCGGATGGCGTAGAGTTGGGCGTTGTAGGTCGGCGAATTTTGCAGGGCGTAGCCGTTGGCGGGGTTGATCTGCGGCTGGATGGGCGTGATGTAGCGCAGCGAGTAGTCGTTGACGTCGTCGTTGAGCCGGTCGAGCTGCGGGAAGAGCGTGTACGGGTCGCTGGCGCCGGCGACGTAGTAGTTGCCGCTCAGCACGATCTTGTGGTTGATGCCGTCGAGGTTCCACAGCAGACTGTGGACGTCCGGGTAGAGGCGCGTGAAGGGAAGGCTGGCCATCACGCCGCCGCCGCCGTACACCCGCCCCTGTTGTTGACCTTCGTTGTCCGCGGTGTAATAGGTCAGATCGAGGTCGGCGTAGGGCACGACCTTCACCGGCCCGAGGTAGAAGGGCATGCGGATTTCCTGCATCAGGTCGAAGCGGCCGGTGTTCACGGCCACGTCGGTCGGCGTGACGGTGGGGGGCGGCACGCTCGCCGGTCGCAGCTGGGCGTAGCCGAGGCTGCCGTGGACGTCGTAGCTGAACAGGTCGAAGAACGACTCGCCGATGACGTAGCCGTCCATCCGCGGCAGCCAGTTGGTTTCCGTGAACCAGTCGCGGAGGCGCTCTTCCCCGAGCAGCGTCCAGGCCCAGTTCGCGTGCTCCGGCTGCTGCTTGACGTAGAGGTACGCCTCCTGGTTGCGGTCGCCGTCGAAGCCGGCCTTGTCGTACTGCTCCTGGACGTTCTGGTCGCTGAAGTGGGCGAACTGGAACTGCCCGCTGAAGCCGTACGGTCCGTCATCCAGCCGGTCAAAGATCTGAACCCGGTCGCGGTACTCGGGGTGCGGTTGGCCGTCGCGGCCGCCGCCGAGCCGGTCGGTGCCGTCGTCGGCGATGCCCCACAACTTCACGGTGCCGCTGTAGCGCCCCTGCACGCCGAAGGGGTCCTTGCCCGTGAAGTCGTACTGCGTCCCCACGGCCGGGCCGCGCAGCGACAGGTAATCGGTGTCCATGTGCCAGTTCGTGTTCGGCAGGCGGGTGATGCCGATGAGGTCGTACACGTCCCACGACACGCCGACCTGGAAGCCGTAGATGTTGTTGTACCCCATCGAGATGTCGCGGATCGGGCCGAGGGGGTCATTCACGTCGCCCTGGAGGAACGGCAGGTAGAAGACCGGCACGTCCTCGACGCGCAGGAAGATGTCGTCGGCCCGCACCAGCTTCTGCACCTCGACCGCCGGCTGGTCGGTGCGGACGTCGATGATCTCGCGGCCGAAGATGTTCCGCCGGAACTGCTTTTTCTCGTCCAGGGTCGCCTCGGCGAAGACGACCTTCAGGCCGGGGTCGGACGGCAGCTTGCTGGAGTAAAAGGTGCCGCGCAGGCCGCGGAAGTTCGCCGGCGAGAGCTGCTGCAATTCGTCGGCCGTGAAGTGGATCATGTCGGGCACGCCGGGCTGGCGCCACTCCAGGTCGGCGGTGAGGGCCAGGGCGACGTTGCGGTTGACGTCGTAGTAGATTTCGTCGGCGCGCAGGGTGCGATCCTCCTTGCCGCTCCGCTGGCGGATCTCGACGTTGCCGGCCAGGTAGAACTCCAACTCGCGGCCGGTGAGCCCCGCGGGGCCCTGGATCGGGTCGGCGCGGTCGCGCGCCTCGCTGCGCCTCCAGATCACGCCGCGATCGGCCTCAATGTCGAGGATCTCCACCGCGTGTGTCTTGGGATCGACGCTGCGCACGGTGAGGATGAAGCCGCCGGTGATGATGATGGGCACCAGATCGGGCGGTTGACCTGACCCACTTCCCGGCGGGGGGGTGAGAACCTGGAAGCCGGACGGGTTGCGCGGCACGATGTTGAATTGCCGAACGGTCACCGGCCCGCCGGGAGGCATGCCCCCCAACGGGCCGGTCAGCAAGCCTCCCGGTCCCGGCGCCCCCGGTGCGATGGCGCCGGATCCCGTGGCGGGCGGGCCCGGCGTGACGCTCCCTCCTGGGGACGGGCCCGACGGCACGGGCGGCAGAAGCGGCACCGACGGGGCAGGTAGGACCGGCGGCGGCAGCCCCTGCACCGGCGCCGCCGGCGTCACCGATCCGGTGGCTTCCGCCGGCTCGGTGAACACGGTGCGCTGGATGGGATTGGTTCCCTGGGGCGGCGGGAGAGGGGGCAGTTGCTGCGGTGCCGGAGCCGGCGCCGCCGGAGGCGGCAGGGCGGGCGGCGGGGCGGGCGCCGGCGGGGCGGGCGGGGCGGGCGCCGGTGCGGCCGGAGGCGGCGGGGCGGGCGCCGGCGACCCCCGGATCGACGCACGCTGGGCGGCGCCCCGCTGGTAGACCGGGTCGTTCGGCCGCGCCTCCTGGGTCAGCTTGCTCTTGTGGGCATTCAGCTTCAGGTCGCCGCGCGTGTGCAGGTCGAGGAAAGCCGTCTTGCCGTTAGTGACCACGGCCCCGTTCTGCACGGAGGCGCCGCCCTCGCCGTAGAGATCGACATTCCAGATGCGCGTCGCCTTGTAGCTCTTCAGGTCCACGAAGAAGACGCCGTCCTGGAACTGCGCCCGCAGAGTGCCGTGCTGCACGAGGACCTGACCCTTCAGGAGGAGGATGCGCGTGTCCCCCTCGGTCCAGGTGACGATCTCGTCGGCATCGACGACGATGGGCTTGGTTTCGCCGGGGACGTTGCGCGAGAACTTGATCAGGTCCTCGGCGCAGACGACGGCGGCGGTGACGGCCCCGGCCGCCACGAAGAGCAGAGCCAGGAGGAAACGTCGGGCTCGGGATCGTGTTTTCACGGCACCCCCCGCGGTACGTCACTGAGCGCGCCCGCCCGGCGCCCGGCCGCGGCGGCGCACAAAAGTCGTCACGTGCGAGCGGCGGATGATACAAGGGGGCACAGCCGCGTCAAGGGCAGGTGGACGGGGCGGCGGGTGGGCGGCTGGGTTGACTCTTCGTTCGTCCCTTCCAGGCCCAGTTCCCGGGCCACGCGCT
>DATFNV010000287.1:0-25522 GCA_035266225.1 Gemmataceae bacterium | reverse complement strand
TAACCAACCACGGGACAAGCCCGTGGGATTCCCCGGGAGCGCGCCCCCCGGTAGCAGCGATCCTAACCAACCACGGGACAAGCCCGTGGGATTGCTCGTGCCGAACACTATTGCGGAGTACCGGGGCGAGAAGAGACTTATTCTTCCCGGTCGCGTAAGCGGCTATTTGACCGTCAGGCGCTGCACGACGCGGTTCATCCGCGCCAGCAGCACCTCGTCGCCGTGCAGGACCACCCGGTACGCCGTCGTGCCGGCGTCCTCGTCGAGCAGGGCGTTCGCTTTGCCGTCGGCCAGCAGCCACAGCTTGCCGCCCTGTTCCGCCGCTATCAGCCCCTTGTGCTTCTCCGACCAGGCGACGTTCTGGAAGCCGAACGACGACTGGAACAGGGTCTCCGCCTTGCCGCCGCGGAGCACGTACAGCGGATGGACGCCGCCCCACACCGCCACCGCCAGGTCGCCGTTCGGCAGCAACGCGACGCCGCCGACCACGGAATCGAAGTTTGCCGACTGCCCCACCTTGCCGTCGCTGAGGGTGAAGGTGCCGGCGCTCTTGCCCCAGCCGCCCGCCGCGGCCGTCTTGCCGTCGGCGGCAAACGCGAAGCCCTGGGCCCCCTTGATCGGGTTCCGCCACAGCACCGAGCCATCGCTGCCCTTCAGCGCCGTGAGCTGATCGGCGCCGAGCAGCAGCGTGTCGCTGTGCGGCAGAAAGGCGGCGCCCATCACCTGGCCCGCAACTCCCTTCGGCCGGGCGACGACCTTGCCGTTCGCGTCGAGGATCACCGGGTCAATCGCCGTCTTGGGGTCGGGGTTGAGCCAACCGCCGGCCGCAGAAGTGCCGGCGTCGTTCCAGGTGGCACAGATCATGCGATTGACGCCGAGCGACTCGGGCTTGGTCACGGGGCCGGCGCGGAAGCCGCCCAGAACCTTGCCGTCCCTGGCGTCGAGGACGAGCAGCCCGGGATACCCCGCCACGGCCAGGCGGTCGCCCTTGGGACTGACGCTGAGGGCGCATCCTTCGAGCAGCGCTTGCGAATGCCAGAGCTGCTTGCCGTCGCGATCGTGGGCCAGCACCCGGCCGTCGTAGCAGAGGGTGAAAATCGTCTTTCCGTCGGAGCTGGCGCCGAGGCCAACGGGCGTGTCGTCGAGCTTGATCGTCTGGGCCACGGTGAGCTTCCCCGGGTACTCGATCTTCGTGGCGCGGACGGCCTTCGGCGTCGTCTTCAGCGCGATCGGCTTCGACTCCTGCACCTTGCCGCCGATTGTGTCCAGCAGCCAGGCTACGCCGGCGTCGGTGTCGCCGAGGACGAAGACGTTCTGCCAGCCCGCCTGGTAGCAGCCGATGCCCCACTGGAGGAAGGCCCGTTCCGGACCGGGGAAGGCGGCGTTGACCTCGCGGTTGATGTGACCGCGCTCCTGCGACTTGACCAGCAGCGGATGTCCGGGCAGGACGATGCTGTGGGCGAAGATGTTTTCGAGGTTGCTGTTCACGCCAAACGTGGCACCGGCACCGCCGCGGCCCGGCTCGCGGACGAACGGCTTGATCTCGTACTTCGGATTGACCTCGACCGTCAGGCCCTTGGCCTTCAGCGCGTCAGCGATCTTTTTCGCCGCCTCGTCGGGGCCGAAGACGGCGAATTTCTTCGGATCGAGACCGAAGACGCGCTTCGCGTCCCAGTTGAACTTGTCGTAGGGCGGCTCGAACGCTTTGCCCGCGAATAGGTCCCTGATCCTCGCCGCGTCGTCCTCGCGGAGCGTCACGGGGCTGGGCCGTATCTCCGCGAGCGGCTGCTTCTGGTCGGCGGATTCACCGATCTCAAATTCATTGTCGCGATTTTGGATGTTACCAGGTGGAAGAAATAGCCAGTCCACCTTCCGCCGCCATTTGCCCCGTGTGACGATTGGCCCCTGGGGGCTCTCGTGCGTGAAGAGGTTGGCGTGTGATCCGGCGGCGTTCGCAGGTGTCGCGCGGTAAGCCTCCTCGACGAGCCGGCCAGTCGGGTCGTAGAGGCGCAGCCGCAGCGGCAAGGCCGCGGGCGCATCCCAGCCCAACCCTATCCTGATCCTGAAAGGCACATAGCGCGGTGGCCGGTCTTTCTCTGTTACCGTGCCCGCAAACGTCTCGAATTGATCGAGACTGGCCCCCCAGTCGACCGGCACGTGGAGCCAGCAAGCGCCGTCGCCCGCCGCCAAGCGCAGCTTCGCCTTCCCGTCCGCCACTTCCACCTTGCCGCCGTTGAAGAGGTCGTAGACCCAGCCGCCCTTCGGCACCCTCACCTCCGTCTCGGTCGAGATCAATTCGTGCTTGAGGCCGCGCGGGTTCTCCTTGCTCTGGGCGTTGTTGGCGAACAGCAGGTACGTCGCCCTGCCCGCCTTGTGGACGCCGAGCAGCACTTCCTTGTTGCTGCACTCGTACTCCCTCGGGCCGGTCCACGTCGCCAGGTCTTTCGCGAACGTCGGCGCCAGGTCGTTACTCCACTTGCGCCAGGCCAGATCGCGGTAGTTCGGCGACAGGATGCCGCCTTCCTTCTCGACCTTGTCCGCGTAATACTGCCCCGGGTCGCCGAAGTCGTGGTCGGCGACGGTGCTCCCCTTGATGAGCAGCTTGTCGCCCTTGAACTGGATCAGCTTGCCGCCCGCCGCGACGTACTTCTCCAAAACCTCGCGAAACGCAGGCGACGCGGTGGCCAAGCGGGGACACAGGATGACCTTCCACTGCTTGAGGAAGTCGGCCCCCTCCGCGGTTGCCTCGGCCTCGTCGATCCAGTTGGGGGCGAAGCCCTGCTCCAGGACGCGGAAGAAGCAGGCATCGACCGCGCTGTTGTGCGGGCTGAAGTACTGCGGCGCGCCCGGCGCGTGCAATTTCGGAGTGTTGTAGGTGGCTATATCGTGGGCCGTCTGCCGGTGACTGTGCAGCACCGCGACCGGGGCCGGCGTCTTGCGGACGTGCCGCAGCACGTCGCCGACCATCGCCAGGCGGCGGTTGATCTCGGCAATCTCGAAAATCGTGTGCGTGCCGTCGTAGCCGCGGCCGGAGTTGTCCAGGCCGAAGTCCTGCTCCGGCGTGTACATGATGCCGTCGAGCTTCGTCGTCCAGGCCATCCAGACCGCGTTGCGCATCGTGGCCCAGGTGTGCGTGTACCACATCGGCAGGAAGTAGTGCGGCCGGTTGCGCGTGAAGCCCTGGTAGGCCTCCGCGGAGCGCACCGGCTGCATGGTGCCGAACGGCAGATCGCTGTAGCCGCCGTGGCCGCTGACGATCGCGTAAGGCCGATTCTGCCGGCTATCGACGCCGTCGGTGGTGTCGCCGGGGGCGTAGCTCGACGACGGCTGGTTGATGGTGGCCATCCCCGGGGCCGCCGACTCGGTGCCCCAGCGCGTGGCGTACCACGCCTGCTCCAGGTACTTCATGCGCAGGTCCATGAAGTCGAGCCAGTCGTCCATCATGCCGGCGTACTTCGGGCCGGACTCCGCGAACGTGCCGGCCGGCATCTTTTTCTTCGTCAGCTTCGTGAACTCGTCGAGCTGGTGCGGGATGGCGAACGGGTTCGTCTCGATGACCTTGCCGTCCTTGCCCTTGATCGGCCACCACGTCAGCCCCGGCTCGTCGTAGCAGTGCAGTCCGGCGATGGGATAGATGCGGTTCGACAGGGCCGCGAGCTGCATGCGCTGGACGATGGTGCGCTGCACCCACGGGTCGCCCCAGTCGTTTTCGAGATCGAGGTCAAGTTGGTGTCCGCCGCCGAGGATCATGCGGCCGAACGGCCTCAGGCGCGCCTCGACGTACCACTCGGCGAGGTCGCCGGGCTTCGGCCGGCGCGGGTGCAGCGTGGCCAGGTCGCTGTTCAGGTACATCCAGCCGCCCTTGGCCAGGGTCGTGCCGCGCGATTCCCCCTGATGCACCCACTGCGCCGTCCAGAACGAATTGGGGTGCTGGTCGGGGTGAACGCCGAACGTGACGGACTTTTCGGCCGCCCCGACCCTGGCGAGCGCGGTGTACTGCCCCGGCTTGAGCGCCCCGACCCCCACGACCACGACGCGCGTCTGCCCCTTGCCTGCGGCCACGTCGAACGGCACCTCGAAGGTGAGGCTGCTGCCGTCGGCGTGCTTCACTTCCAGCGGCAGCTTCTTGAGGTTGCCGCCGTCGTTCTTGTAGAGGAGGGCCAACTCGATGGGCTCCGCGGTGTTGTACTGGACCCGCGGCAGTGCCAGCTCCAGTTCGACGCCGTCGGCGGCCCGCGCAGGCGCCACGGTCAGGAACAGGGCGCAGCTCGCCAGCAGGCCGATACCGGTGCGCGACATGATGCGATCCTCGAATCGTGTAATCGGGGGAGCGGGCGGGACATCCTCATCGGCGGCAGCGGGGCGTCGGCGCTGCGTGCGGGCAGCGGCTGCGACATCCTGTTCGCGGGCGGCAGCGGCGGCCTCAACGGCGGCAACCGGCTTGACTGCGCCAACGTCGTGCTCAGCGACGCCGAGGGCCACATCTTCGACGCGGGCCCGTCGGATTGGCTGTGGATGACCGACAAGGCCAAGGCGGTCGAACGGCTTGAGTGAAAGCGGAGAGGGAGGGATTCGAACCCTCGGTAGGATTGCTCCCACACCGGTTTTCGAGACCGGCCCGATCGGCCACTCCGGCACCTCTCCAAGTCGTTGCGTCCGTTCAACTTACGACGTTTTCATTCTTCAGAACTACCGCCCTGTACACCCGCCGCTACACCTGCTATCATAGAAGAGTGGCCGGAGCGTCGTAACCGCCCCGGCCGCGAACACAGTGACAACCGTTCTGAGGAGCCGTCACCATGTCCGAACATCATCCTACCGCGCCCCCGCCCTCCGACAAGCCGAGCAAGCCCGCCAGGCCGTATCCCGAGTTCCCCCTGTTCCCTCACGCCACCGGGCAATGGGCGAAGAAGATCAGGGGCAAGATGCACTACTTCGGCCTGTGGGCAGACCCCGACGCCGCCCTGAAGCGCTACAACGAGCAAAAGGACGCCCTTCACGCCGGACGCAAGCCGCGCCCGGACACCGAGGGTGTCAGGGTGTGGGACGTGGTCAATGCCCTGCTCAACCACAAGCGGGCGCTGGTGGACTCTGGCGAGCTGTCGCCGCGCATGTGGGCGGAGTACAAGGAAGCCTGCGATATGCTCGCCAAGCACCTCGGGAAACGGCGGTTGGTGTCGGACCTGGGACCGGCCGATTTCACCGCGCTGCGCGCGAAGATGGCCAAGCGCTGGGGTCCCGTCCGCCTGGGCAACGTCATCCAGCGCATCCGCACCGTGTTCAAGTTCGCTCATGACGCCGGGCTCATCCCTGCCTCTGTCCGGTTCGGGCCGGGGTTCGTCCGGCCGACGAAGAAGACGCTGCGCCTGTATCGTGCCCAGCAAGGCCCGAAGCTGCTCACCGCCGACGAAATCCTGCGGATGATCGCTGCCGCTGACGTGCAACTGGAAGCGATGATCCTGCTCGGGATCAACGTCGGGTTCGGGATGGCCGACTGCGGCAAGCTGCCTCTGACCGCCCTGGACCTGGAGCGCGGTATCGTGGACTTTTCCCGTCCGAAAACAGGCATTGCTCGCCGCGCCATACTGTGGCCGGAAACCGTGGCCGCGATCCGGAAGGTGCTGGTCAATCGCCCGGAACCGAAAGACCCGGCCGACGCCGGATTGGTGTTCCTCACGGCACGCGGTCAGTCCTGGCACAAGGATAGCGGTGGCAGCTACGCCGTCCATAAGGTCACCGGCCTGCTCCACAAACTGAGCATCAACGGCCGCAAGGGATTGGGGTTCTACACCCTCCGCCACGTCTTCAGAACTGTCGCCGATGAAGCCCACGACCAACCCTCGGCCGACTACATTATGGGACATGAAATTCCGCACATGTCCGCCGTCTACCGCGAGCGGATCAGCGACGAACGGCTAAAGGCCGTGGCAGAGCATGTGCGCAAGTGGCTGTTTCCGCCACAGACCACACCGGGGGAAGAAGGCAAACAGGGCAAGGAAGAACCGGCCTGAGTAGTTCTACTGTGCGATTTGATTCTAGCCGTCAGCTGGCGTTCTGGCTAGGATCTCCTTCAAGATTCTGTGGAGGAGGCCTTTCATGTCCACTCTCCTCGACCACCCCGAGGCGCAGGAACTCCTGGCCCAGACCAACGTCGAGCCCCAGACCTTGCGCGGCGGCGTTCCTAGAGGCGATGGCGGCGCGGAAACCGCACGCGGTGCCGACGGGCTACGCCGAGGCGCTGCGGACGCTGGCGATGTGCGAGGCGGCGGCGGTGTCGGCGCGCGAGGGGCGGCCTGTGACCGTCGCAGAGGTCGTGGCGTGAGGCGGAGAGACGGACAGAAGCCGTCGCGCCTCAAACCTTGTCTGCCGCCAGATGAGCCCGCACGAACAACTCGAATTCCCCGGAAAGCCCCGGCTTGCTCGCGACCGCGCGCAGCAGACCCTCGTGCCGCTTCTCGACGGCCGCGCGCAGTTCCGGCTCGTCCCTCATCGCGTCACAGTCCCGCACGGCCCCAAGCAGGAGTTCCACCTCGTCATTGCGGGCCGGGTCCGCGGCTCGGATCAGATTGACGCGCAGGAGCTTGTCACCGCTCTGCCAGAGGGGCGCGAACAAGATACGCACCTGGTCCCGCAGGCGGTTGCGGCATTCCTCAACGAGTTCGGCCCAGCACGCGCCGGGCGCGGTTTGCACGCGCTGAAGGAACGCCACGACCCGTGGGTCGTCGCTGCGGTCGAGGCCGGCCGCACGCCAGGCGCGAAGTGCGAGGTCTTTCTGATGCATGGGCCAATCCTCGGGAGTCCTCCACGAATTCCGCCGTCGATCAGGCGCGTCGGCAGGGCGAGAACATCACCGCCGCGCCACACCGCCCGCCAGGGCGGCCACCTCGTTCCCGGGCGACGTTAGCCGTGCGGCTCGCGGCGGCCCTTCTCGCTCGCCTCGAACTCCTCCGGCGGGATGAACTCGATAGTCACTGCGCCCGGCTGAAAGCCCTTCGCGGACGCGGTGACGCGTGCCCGGACGGTCTCGGCCACTGAGCGCAGTTCGACCAGGGCCCGGCCGTTGACGACCTCGGCCGTGCGCCGCGAGAGCGCGCCGTGGTCGGTGCGGAACGAGATCGTGGCCGGCACCTTGTGGTGCGAGCCGGCGTGCGGGGCGTGAGCCAGGGGTTGCCCGGCGTTATCCTGAATTGTCGCAGTGATTTGTATGACGCTCGCCCCGTCGGCGGGGATTTCGGCGCGGCCGGCGCCGTGGCGTGGCGCCGGGTGGGTCGCGAGATGGACTCGGCCCCCGAACACCGGCACGACGCTCAGCTCGGCGACCTTGCCGGCGGCAACCCTGCCGGTGACCCGGAAGGCCCCGGAAGCTGGAGTCGCGCGGGAGCGTGCCGCCTGCAAAAGGTCGAGGTGACCTTGTTCGGACACCTGAAGGTTGGCGTCGCCGGGCGACAGGGGCTTTGGGAGGAACTCGGTCGTGGATGACAGGAAGTGGCCCGTGATCTCGCCGGTTTGCCTGTTGTAGGTCACGAAGTGATGCAGGGTCATGGGAAAACTCCTCACGGGATTGTCGTCCGTCGGTCGTTCGGCTCCTCAGCGGAGCGCGGCATGGCACGCCGCCACCACAGCTCTTCGCGGCTCAGTTGCGGAAGGCGATCCAGAACACGGCCGGGTTCCACGGGAAGAAGGGGTCGTCGTCCTGGCCGTTGTTGTAGTTGATCTCCCACTTGATGACGATCGTCCCGGCCGCGCTGACGTATGACAGGTTTTGAACGACCCACCAGAAATTAAAAACGACATAACCGTCCGCGAACATGCCTGTTTTGCAGATGGATGCGGCCGTCCAGTCGGAGGCGGGGAGCCCGGTGTCCAGTTCAAAGAGTGTTATCCATTGGTTGGTGCCGGGGTTCCAGTTAAGGGCGACCCACTCCCAGTATCCTACCTTGATGTGGTCCGACAGGTGGAGGCCGTTCACGACGACGCCGTTGGCGTAGTCGTTGGCGTAGTTCACCACCAGTTGGTTGCCCGCGTCAACGAGGGCCCGTTTGTTCCCGCCGGACCGACCGTCCAGGGTCAGGTCCCAGCCGTGAATGTGGAAGAAGCGGGCATCGACGTCGATGGCGCTGCTGTCCGTGTTGATGGCGGCCAGCCTCTGGAGCCGGGCGACGCCGGTGGCGGCTTCGATTTGGACGGTCGTGTTGCGGCCGCCGTCGAAGGTGCGGATGATGCCGGGGTTGTTGGTGCCGCCGACGGTGACCAGCGACCTCGCCCCGTTGGAGGCGACGGCGAGGTGGCCGTTGTCGTCGTAGACGTCGATTTCGCCCCAGTTTCCGGCGCGGCCCACGGTGACGCTGGCGTAACCGCCGTCGAGGAGGACCGAGGTGCTGGCGCCGTCGCTGAGGGCGACGGTCCCCGCGACGTTGGCCGCGCCCGCGGTGACGGTGCCGGCGTCGGCGGCGATGCTGACGCTCTCCGACCCGTCGCTGCGGACGAAATGGACCTGGTCCCCGGAGTTCTGCCCCTTCAGCTGGATGCCGCCGGCGGGGTGGGCGCTGATCTGGCCGGAAGGGAGGTTATCGACCGAGGTAGCGGAAACCGACTGCGGCAGGCGGAGGTGAACGCTCTGCACCGGGATGGAGACGTGGCGGCGGACGGCGGACGTCAGCGCGGTCACGTTCCCGGACCCGTCGAGCGTCACCTCTGCCAGGACCACGCCGTCCGCGCCGTTGTCGGTGAAGGGCCCGACGGCTTGCAGGCGCAGCCAGGGCGTTTGGTTGAGCTGGAAGATGCCGTTGACCTCGTCGGTGAACGGCGTCTCCCACCACTGGATCGTGAAGTAGTAACTCCCGGCGGGGAGGCCGAGCGCGGCCGTCGGGAAGGTCAACACGCCCGCGGGAGAGACGTCCACCGGTTGGGGCAACTGGCTGGGGTTCGTGATGATCGGGTTGGTTTCCGCCTTGCCGTTGGGTGCGAGGGAGACGTGCCGCCCGGCGAGGTCCACGGCCACGCCGGCCTGCAGGGTCAGGTTGACCTGGCCGACCGCCGAGGCGCCCAGGCCCTGGCCGATCCCCCACTCGTGCAGGCAGGAGCCGTGGACCTGCTCGAGCTGGCGCTCGTAGTTATCGATATCGACGAGGGCTTCCGCACAGGCGACGGAGCCCGCGCGCGGCGTGTTGCTGATCGTGTCGCGGTAGTTGGTTCGCAGCAGGTTTTCGGCGGACACGGCGGACCTCCTTTGGGGTGAGCTAGGGACCGAGCATCGTCCAGTACGTGTGAGCGGGCCGCTCCTGATCGATGATTTCGCGGACGTCCTCGAGGATTCGCCGGCGCTGGGCCAGGGTGCGCGTGTCGGCGAAATGGACCAGCACCCCGAACTCGTTCACCCGGGCGCGCCAGACGCGGTACAGTGCCGGGGAAAAGGTCTCATCGAGGGCGTAATCGCCCTGGTCGGCGATGTAGAGGGTGTCCCCCCCGAGGACCATCCCGGTGGGGAAGACGAGTTGGCCGAACTCGGCGGCGCGGACAACGGACGGCGGCGCCGCGCCCAGGTCGATCCGGTAGACGGTGGCCGGGTTGGCGATCAGGCGCACGTAGGGGTTGGCCGCGGTCGCGCGCAGCGCCTTGAGGCCGACGTCCACGACGTAGAAGTGCGCGTCGTCCAGGCGCGCCAGGGCCGTCGGGGCGACCAGCGGGTTCTGCCCGGCCGCGACCGCGCCCAGCAGGCTCGACACGGCCCAGGCATTGGCGCGATCGACGAGCATCAGGTCCGCGGGCCCCACGAAGGTTTGGTCGCGCGCGTCGGTGACGACCAGGTTGCCCCCGGACAGGATGACCAGTGCCAGCGGCTCGAGGACGCCGTTTATCGCGTGCGGCGTCACGGTCACGGGGCCGGCCGGAAGGCCCGTGACGACGATCACCTTCGGCTGGGGGGGCGATGCCGAGTAGGGGTCGGCCCCCCGGTCCAGGATCAGCAGCGCGTTGTTCGGCGCGTCGAAGACCATATCGACCGGCCAGACGAGCCCGAGCTTGGCGACCGTCGCCAGCGGCGCGGCCGCCGGGAAACTGGGCGAACCCAGCTGGTAGAGCGCCTGAGAACCGCCGCCTCCCAGCCCCTGGGCCGGCGGATAATCCAGGACGTAGAGGTTCCAGGGCGAGGCGCCGTCGGTCGCGACCGCCACCGGGAACGCCAGCGGCCACACGGGCGGCCCGACGCGCGCCGGCGCGGGCGGCGCCCCGGGGAAGCGGAAGAAGTTCTCCGGCGGCGGGAGTTGCCAGACCCCGGCCGGCACGGTTGGGGTGGAAGGTTCGGGCGTTCCTTCGTCGCCGACGAACAGGCTCCCGTCCGGCCCCCTCCCGAGGCAGATGGGCGCGATCATGCCCGTGACTTTCGTCGGGACGCCTTTCACCGGGTCGAGAGTCACCTCGTTCTGCGACAGCAACGCGTAGATCGGGGCGAACCGATTCGGCTGGGGCCGAGTGAACAGGACCTTGCAGCAGTCGTCGATGGCGATGCGCGGCCGGTGGTCGGCGACGGTGTAGACGTCGAGGAACTGGTTCAACCCCGCCTTGAGGCCCCGTTGGCGGTAGATCCGGACGGCTTCCGCGACGACCTTGCGGCGCTGGTACTCGTCCCACAGGTCCGGGAACGTCAGCCCCACCCACGAGGCCAGCCAGTCGAGGAATTGCGGCGGCGTGGTCCAGGGGTCGAACAGGCGGAAGGCGCGGGCGATCACCGTCTGGATCGCGTCGTGCGCGTGGCCGCCGTGGCTGACCACGACGCCGTCGTCGATCCCCGTGAGGATCTTTTCGAAGACGCAGAGCGCGGCGCCGAGCGAGAACGCGGGCGGCGGCGGCTCGTCGCGCCACAGGACCGGCGGCAGATAACGGAGGTAGCTGCTCACTTGACTCAACGGACGACCCACCTACTTGACGTTCACGGTCACGGTATGGTTGGTGCTCGAACAGACCAGCTCGTAATCGGCCAGCTGCACCCAGACGCCAGGCGTCGCCAGGGGGAACGGCCTCTGGCCGGCCACCGGCCCCGGGCCGAAGTAGGGCGGCGTGTCGGCCGCCAGCGTCAGCGCCGAAATGAAGCCGAGGTTCTCCGGCGGCATGATCGCCTTGAAGAGGTCGGCGATGAAGACGCTCGCGCCCACCTCCCAGCCGTTGCCGTCGAGGTTGCCGGTCAGCGGGTGGAGGAAGGCGTTGATGGCGCTGAGGATGCTGTCGTGGAGGGCGGGCGCGCCGGAGATCAGGCCCGCGTTGATCGCCTTCTGCCAGACGAACGCCGCGACGTTGACCAGCACCGGCAGGTAACGCGGCCCGGTGACGCGGAGCTGGGCGGTCACGTCGCGCTTCTTGTCGAGTTCCTGCTGGACCTGGCGGACCAGCTCCGCCGGCGGGACCGGGCGCGGTTCCTGATGGCCCAGGTCGGAAACGACGATGACGTTGACGTTGCCCGCGGCGCGAAGCAGGCCGCCGAAAGTCCAGGGGTCCCCCGCACTCCAGTACGGAAGGTTGTTGGTCTGCTGCACCTGCGGCACGAGGCAGCGGGTCTTCTTGACGTCGGTGCTGACGGCGCGGGCGAGGTTCTCGTAGTCCTCGGCCGTGACCGCCCGGTCGCGCGTCTTGAGCGCCTCCGGCGCCAGGCGCTTGGCGTCCTCGATCGCCTCCTCGTCGGCCCCGTCGAAGGCGGCGGCGTAGTTGGTGACGGCGGTGATGCCGGCGACCGGCGTCCGCAGCGCCACCAGCGCCCCCGGGCCGACGTTGCCCGAGGCGCCCCCGACGACGTAGCGGTAGCTGAGCGCGACGACGTTGGCGTTGGTGGGGGGCACCGTGCCGTTACCCGTCGTCGTGGCCGGGTTGTAGTTGCCGAAGCGCACCTCGCCGGCGACCGGGTTGACGCGGTAGTAATTGCCCGGCCCGGCCGGGAAGTCATCGACGGCCGACCAGCTCACCCCGGCGACCTGGACCACCAGGTGGTCGTAGGGCGTGTCGGTGTTCGGCCGTTCGTAAAGCGGTTGGTACTTCAGGGCGAACACCTGGAACGGCGTACCGTCGCTGGTGCCCAGCGGCTCCGGCAGCGGGATCGTCAGGGCGTTCGTGGCCGAGGCGGCGTTGAAGAGCAGCCGGCCGATGCCGACGCCGATGGGGCTGGCGACGAGGTTGGCGATGCGGAGGCCGACCCAGAAGAGGGGGGTGGTGACCGCGTCCGCCGGCGTGTGCGGCGGGACCGGCCAGCTCGTTGAGGGGGCCTGGCTCGCCCAGCCGGCCGGGGGCGTGAAGCGCACGTCGCCGTCTTGTTGCAGGCCGGCGGTGTTGTCGGTCACTGACGGCAGCGCGGGCCAGCTCGCCGGGGCGGTGCCGGCGGTGGAGTAGGTCCAGGTGACCGACGCCTCGGCGCCGCCGGGCTGATCGATGCGGACCGGGTTGAAGAGGGTGAGGATCAGGCGCACCTCGGCGGTCGTCGCCTGGTCGAAACCGAGGCAGAGCGTCATCGACTGCCCGTTGGGAATCGTGAGCGTGTCGCCGCCGTTGGGCGGGGCGGCGAACAGCGCGGAGGCGTTGGTGTAGAAGGTCTTGCCCAACTCCAGGACCGTCGTGAGGTTGACCGGCAGGACGGTCACCGTCTCGTCGGTCTCGAAGACGATCGGCGCGTCGGTCTCCGTCCCCTGGGTCTGGGCCTGCTTGCCCTGGGGGACGACCACGGTGGCCGGCAGGGCGGTGAAACTGAGGTAGGCGCGCGCGGGCGTGGGCGGGTCGAGGGTGATGCCCAGCAGGTTCAGGAAGGCGACGTAGTTCTGCTCGGGGACCTTGTTGAGCCGGTAGATCAGCCCCTCGACGAGCCAGGCGAACAGCTCGACCACGGTGATCCCCAGGTCGCTCGGGTTGAGGTCGTTCCACTGGGGTGCGTAGGTCGGGATGAGCGCGACGGCTTCGGCGACCAGGTCGCTCCAGACCCGGTCGTCGAGGTTGGGCGCCTGGATTCGCCCGCGAACCGACGAGTCCTGTAGGGTCACGGCTGCTCCAGAAAGAAGGGATAGATGAGGCTGCCGACGCCCTGCGACGCCTTGACAGTGTAGCTGATCTCGATCAGCAGCAGGCCGTTGACGTTGTCGTTGGTGACGACGACGTCCTGCACGTCGATGCGGGGCTCCCAGCGCTTCAGGCCGTCGCGGACGTAGAAGGTCGCCAGCTGCGCCGTTGCGGCGTTGTTGGGGGCGAAGGCCAGGCTACGCAGGTTGCAGCCGAACGTGGGGCGCATGACGCGCTCGCCGTACTGCGTGCCGAGGATGATGCGGATCGACTCCTCGACCTTGGCGAAGCCGGCCGACTCGCGAATGCCGCCCTTGGGGCTCAGTTGCAGGGGGTACGACGCCCCCCGCCCGTAGAAGTCGTTTGCCATGCCCGCCCTCCTCACCACGAGCCGCACGGCCGGCCCTCACACGGCGCTCAGCTTCGACGACGCGGACTGCCCGTACATCGCCTTCAGGGGGGGGCCGGTCCCCTGGAATACGCCGTCCGTCGTCCCGGACAGGGAATCGAGGACGACCGGTTTCATTCCCGCGGTCAGCTTCTTCGCCAGGCCGCCCGTGACCTTGAGGGCGGTCTTGCAATGCGTGCTAACCGGCGGTCCGGTGACGTCCGTGATCTTGCAGCCCAGCACCGGATTCCCTTCGATGCTGCTCTCGGTCAGGACCGGGGCTTTCTTGACCGTCAGCTTCGCCGTGCTCGCCGTCGTCACCTTCCCGCCGTGGGGCGGGGGGGGAGGAGGCAGGGGGCCGCAGAGCACGGAGTCGGCCGTCGTGAGGACGTAGGTCGGCATGGGTCGTTAGCTCACGTCCATGGTGCCCGAGACCGAGACGTTGACGTTGACCGCCTTGAGCGTGATGTTCTGGTCGGCGGTCAGCTCGACGTTCAGGCCGTGGATTGTTACCGTGCCGTTGGCGTTCAGGGTGACACTGGTCCCGCCCGCGTTCTTGACCTCGATCTTGCCGGCGCCCGGCGTGTCGTCGATCGTGATGGTGCTGCCCGCCTTCGTCTTGATGAGGCGGACGAGGTTGCGGGGATTGGGGAGCGTCAGGGGGGGGCGGGCGACGCCGTTCCAGAGGCCGCCGAGGACCACCGGCGAATTGAAGTCGCCCTGGGTGAAGGCGACCAGGACCTCGTCGCCGACGTCGGGCAGGAAATAGGCGCCCACCCCGCTCCCCGCCATCGGCGTCGCGCAGCGCGTCCAATCGCTCTCGTAATCGTCGGAGAACCAGGGGAAGGAGAGCTTGACCCGCCCCCGGGCCTCGGGATCGACGTTGTTGGTCACCTTCGCCACCGCGACCCCATCGACCGTCTTCGCCTCGTTGGGCGGGGGCATCTCAACGATCTTCTTGCGGAGCAGCGGCAGCAGGCCGGTGCCGTCGCGCTGGCTGACCTCGAAGCGGGTGCGGTAGCCGTGGTCGTCGATGGTGTGCGTCACCTTCTTGAGCCGGTACTGGCCGCTGAAGCGCTTGCCCACGCCGCGAACCTCGACGGACGAGTTGGCGCGCAGGTCCGGGATGCCGACGCACTCGCCCTCCCCCTCGTACATGCCTTCGAGGAGGTCGCGGAGGAGCGAAATAGCCAGGGCCGTGGCGTCGAGCGGCGACGAGACGTTCTGGTCGCGGAGCACGTTGCGGCCCAGCGACGTCAGCAGGTCGAACACGGCCGTGCCGAGCTTCTCGACGACGTTGTTCAGGTCGAGCGCCACGCCGCTGGCGATGCCGATGATCGCCTGGGCGAGTTCCTCGTTGTAACCGCGGATGACCTGGAGGCCCGCCATCCCGGCGGCGCTCAGCCGCGGGCTGAAGCTCGAAAGGTTCTTGCCCCACTGGAGCACGTACGCCTGGAGCTGCGGCCGGGGGAAGCGGAAGTAGAGCTGGTCCCACCAGACGTAGGTCTCGAAGAAGTTGGCCCGCGCCCGCTCCTTGAGGAAGGCCATGTCGCTGCCGGTCTGCTGGATCTGCTCGTGGAAGTAGATCGACGGATCGACGACGGGGATCAGCCCCGCCTCGACGGCGATCAGCGCCGCGATGGCACTGTCGGGCATGTACCGGTACGGCACGCGGGCGGGCTGGTTGTGGCGGAGTTTGTACGACTTGTCGTAGCCGGAAACGCGCATCATCATCGGCCCGTCGGCGGGGAACACCGGCTGGACCGACGTGATCAGGCCGAGCATCATGGGTTGGAGGTCGGCCCCGTAGCCCATGTGGATCTCCACGGCCTTGTCGAGGTCGAACAGGGGCGAGTCGGTGAACTGGTTGCCGGAGTTGCGCAGCTCCAGCGTGAACATGTCGGCCAGGTCGGCGTTGTTCTCGTACGAGACGCGGACGACCTGGTTGGTGACGTCCTCGCCCAGCGTGATGCCGGTGATGCGGATCTCGAAGCGGGGGGCGTAGTAGTCGCTCATTTCCTGGCCCCCCCGGGGACGACGAGGGCGAGGCCGGTGGGGAGGTGGAATGGGTCGTCGATGTTGTTGGCGTCGGTGATCTCGCGCCAGCGGGCGGGGTCGCCGAGGTGCGTGGCCGCCAGGGCGCTCGCCGTCTCCCCCTCGATGACGTTGTGGACCGCCGGGGGCAGGAAGAAGAAGCCGGCCTCCACCTGGACCTCGACCCGCGCGTATTCCTGGAACCTCACGGCGAGGGTGGTTCGCACCGGCGTGCCGTCGCGCAGGAACATCGTGAACCGCTGGTTGACCTCCACCAGGACGCACTGAAAGGAGAACAGGCCCATCGTGAACACCAGGACCGGGGGGGCCAGGGTCTGGGGGTCCTGGTCCAGCAGCCGTACCACCTGGTCCGAATACTGGCGGACGTCGGCGGCCTGCTCGTAGGTGTCGAAGAACAGCTCCATGCCGAGCACCCGCGCCTTGCCGCGGACGTACTGCAGCGGGGGCGTGGGCAGGCCCGGGATGGCGACCTCGGCGAAGTTGTTCCCCTCTTCGAGGGTGAACTGCTCCGGGTTGTACATGACGGCGATCTGCTGCTGGGTCGATTGGTCGAGGATCGTCGCCTTCGTCAGCTGCGCGAGTTGCATGGTCAGCCGCCCCTCTCGTGTTCGGTGCGGATCTGGGACAGGACGTCGCGGAGGAGCGTGCGGCGCAGCTCCTCGATGTCCGGCCCGGGTTGGGCCGAAACCTCCGCGGCCGGCCGGTCGATGGCCGCCGCCAGGGGGCGGGCCGCCGGGGATGCGGCCGCGGCCGGCGGCAAGGCCGGGGGCGCGGCGCGCGCGGCCGCCGGCACAGCCGGCAGGCCGGCGGCCGAAGGCGCGACTCGGGCCGGCCGAGTCGCGGCCCCGGCGGCGGGCACCAGCGCCGCCCGCTCGTGGCGGCGGGCCTCGCGCTCCTCTTCGGCCAGGCCCGCCGCGGTTGCGCGCCGCCACGACGCCCCCGGCCGCATCGCCTGGACGACGTGCGTCGCCTCGTGGGCCAGCAGCGCGAGCCCCCGGGGCTCGTCGGGCCGCAGCCGGCCCGCGCCGAACAGGACGTGCTCACCCACGGTCAGCGCCTCGGCGCGGTGGGCCCGGGCGGCCTGCTCGGCCAGGGGGCCGCGGTGCAGGACCATCCGTTCGTCGCGCAGGCCCACGAGGTCGCGGAGCCGGTCCCGGACGCGAACGGGGAGCGGCTCGCCCTCGGGCGCGGGGAGTCCCTCCTCGGGCGCGGCCGGCTGGGGGCCCGCCTCGCCCGCCGGCGCGGCCGGAGCGAGGGGCAAGGACTCGCTGCGGCGGAACCGGTCGGCCGACGGCAGCGGGCGTTCCGTGGCGCGGCGCAGGAGGGGTTCCAGCGCCCGCGCCCACCGGAAGGGGGGGAGCTTCCGCGCCGCGAGGCGTCGCGCCTCGCGCGCCATCCGCTCGCCCCAGGTCGGCGTCGCCTGCAGTTCGTCCGGGGTCACAGTCCGCCCTCGATCTTCAGGACTTCCTCGACCCAGCGGCGGCGCTCCGCGTGGTCGAAGCTCATCAGCTCTTCATGGGTCCAGTGGACGCGGCAACCGAGGTAGGCTACCTCCTGGTAGACCCGCTCCAGCGGGTAGCCGATTACCCCCCCGGGCGGGGGGCCTCCGCGTCGAAGCCGTGCCCGCACTTGGGACACGTCAGCGCCGCCCGCGGGGGGGCGAGGCCGTTGATGCGGTTGTACAGGTCCTGGAGGAAGGCGAGGTCCTCCGAGAACAGCCCCTCGATCACCGCCGGGTTGATCTGCGGCACCGTGCCGAGGCGGACGACGACCCGCGACAGCAGGATGACGATCAGGTAGGCGGGCAGGCCCTGGACGCGCGGGTCCTTCATCGGGAGGATCTCGTCGGCCGCCGTCGCCAGGCGCATGACCCCGCGGCGGTGCAACGTGCCCGAGGGGTCGAGGTAGCCCTTGGGCAACTCGAAGTCGTACTCGACGATCAACACGTCAAACCCTCGTGATCCCCTCGTGCGCCAGGACCAGGGTCTCGTGGGCGACCTCGTTGCCGCGGGCGTTGAGCTGCGGGCCGTCCCACTTCGAGGGCCAGGCGTTGGTGAAGTTCCAGCGCACGACCTCGGTGCGGTTGTCCAGGTCGTACAGCACGATCGAGCCGTGCCGGCGATCGACCGTCCCCTCGATGACGGCCTGGCGCCAGGCCCACAGCTCGGCGGAGGCGGTCAGCCCCCGCTTCAGGGTGATGTCGGAATAGCTGGTCTTGCCGGGGAGCTTGCGCACCGTGGTGTTGTCGCCCCCCTCGCGGTACTCGACGACCTCGGTGGTCGCCTCCAGGCCGCTGCACTCGAGGAAGCTGGCCTGGACGATGCCCTGGATTTCCACCAGGAAGTTGAAGTTGCGGAACGGATCGATCCGCAGCGCCGCCTGACTCATGCCGGACCTCCCCTTTGGGCTCAGGATTCCGAGACCTGCGACCCGCCGTCCCAGATGCCGATGCGGACGACGACGAACTCGGCGGGGCGCACCGGAGCCATCCCCACCTCGATGAACAGTTCCCCGAGGGCCCGCGTCGAGGGCGGGTTCAGCTCCTCGTCGATCTTGACGTAGAAGGCCTGCGCCGCCCGGTCCCCGAAGAGGGCACCCGCGCGCCAGACCTGGGTGAGGAAGTCGGTGATCGTCCGATTCAGCTTCTTCCACAGCCCCAGGTCGTTAGGCTCGAAGACGGCCCAGCTGATGCCGTACTTGATCGAGGTCTCGACGAAGATGAACAGCCGCCGGACGTTGACGTAGCGCCAGGCCGTCTGATCCTTGGGCGCCGTCGTCCGCGCCCCCCAGACGGTCGGGCGGACCGCGCCCTGGAAGACCCGCAGCACGTTGATCCCCTCGACGTTCAGCTCGCCCTGGTCGGCGTCGTTGAGGACGCGCTCCAGGCCGACGGCGCCGGTGATGAGCGCGTTGGCCGGGGCCTTGAACACGCCGCGCTGGGCGTCGGTGCGGGCGTAGATGCCCGCCAGGTGGCCCGACGGCGGGACGAGGATCGTGTCGTTGCCGGTCAGGCTGTTGGGGTCGTTGATGCGGATCCAGGGGTAGTAGAAGGCCGCGTAGCCCCCCGCCGACTCGGCCGCCGCCCGCTGCGCCAGCAGGTCCTGGTCGGTGGGCTGGAAGCCCTGGGCCGCGTCCAGGATCGCGAACCGGTCCTGCAGCCCTTCGCAGTGCGCGACGACCGCCGCCTGGTCGGTCGCGTCGGGGGCGCAGACGATCTCGACGTCATCGACCTTCGCCAGCGCGTCGAGCCCCCGCTGGAACTGGTTCGGCCCGATCCCCAGGAGGTTGTCGTCCGCCCCGTGGGCGAGCGCCTGACTGGTCACCGCGGCCGGGCGGTTGTTCGGCGGGGCTTGCACGCCCGGCGTCGTGGGCTGCATGGCATTGACCACCGCCGAGGCGATCGCCCGGAGGTAGTAGCGGCTGTGCCGGACGTCCATCGACAGGTTCGAGAACGTCTCGGTCGTCCCCGCGCTCACCTGGAGCGTGAACTCGAAGGTCGTCACGGTGACGGCGGCGTCCGACGACCCCAGCGCGAACGGGTTGGTCAGGGGCGTGTCGAGGGTGACGAATTCGCCCGCGACCGCGGCCACAGTGTGGTCCTCCTGCGTCGATCCCTGCGCCAGCTGGATAACGCTACCCGGCTCGATCCCGGCCCCGTTCTGGACGCGGAAGGTGGTCTGCCCGGCGACAAGGTTGGCGACCCGGACCGGGTGAGTGGTCCCGTACGAGGCCGTCAGGTTGGTCACCAGGATGAGCTGGCTCCCGCGCACGCGGTCCAGCTGCGCGCGCTCCGACGTGCTGTCGATGGTCAGCCAGTCGGTCGGCTGGAACAGGGCCGCGTCGGTGGCGTTGGCGAGCTGGATGACGTTGCCGGCGGCCGAGGTGATCGCGGCCGAGGGCTTGCGGACGGCGGCGCTGGCGGACGAGGGGACGACTTGCGCGTCCTGCACGGTGACCTGGATGTTGTTGCCGGCCACCCCCTCGGTCTTCGCCTGGAGGCGAACCGCCTTGCCCGGCGTCCCCGAACTGGCGCGGTCGTCGAGTTCGATCCAGGCGGCCTGGGCCGTGGAGACGCGGACGATGTAGGCCACCGTCCCGCCGTTGTCGAAGAAGCCGCGGACGGCGTAGGCCATGTAGCGCGGCGGGGCGACGATGTAGGGCCCCCCCAGGGTGCTGCCAAAGGTGTTGTTGAAATCCGTCCAGTTCGTGACCTTCGTGGGTACGAAGGACGGGCCCTGCAGCGCGGGGCCGAGGAACGCCGCCGTGCTCGTGCCGGCGGGTTGGATCGGCCCGAGCGCGGGCTGCTCCTCAATGTAGACGCCCGGGGTCTTGTAAGTCAGCATCGCCTACCCCCTCCTTCCACTCGTAAGCCGCCGGCATGGGAAGGCCGTGCCTTCCTCGTTGCGCTAAGAGAGCCGAAAGATCTGGTCCTCGAGCGACCCGGCCGGGACGTTCAGGGTGCGCAGCAGCGGGGTCAGGCCCACGGCCGACGCCCGCAGCGGGACGGGGCCGCGCCGCAGCCCGGCGAACGTGTAACGCCCCAGGGCGTCGGTCAGCGCCTGCTCGCCGGTGTCCGTCCGGACGACACTGGCCCCCGGCAGCGGGCTGCCGTCGGCGGCGCGGAGCACCCAGCCGCCGATTTGGATCGACTCGTCGCGCGGGCCGCCAGGGTCGTCGGCCGGGCCGAGGAGCCGGATGACCGTCGTGACCAGCGGGCCGGCGGGCGCCGTCTGCCTCAGGTCGAGCGGCGCCGTGGCGACGAGCTGGACCGCCGGCCGCCAAGGGAGCTTCATGGTGCTCCAGAAGTCGTTGAGCACGCGGGGGGCCTCCGGCGGCGCGACGGTCAGCTTGACATGCGCCTCCTGGAAGATCGGCCCCCCGCCGGTGACGCCCAGGGCCGCGGCGTTGACGTCGGGGTTGTTCAGGATCACTCGCAGCGCCTCCGACAGGACCTGGTGCTCGTCCAGCTCCGGCGAGGTAGATTCCGTCTCCTGCGCCGGGCTCCAGGCCGAGATCAGGTAATGGCAGTCGAACTGCGCCGGCGGGGCGGCCAGGACGGCGGTCTGGTCGGTCCGCTCGGCGCGGCTCCACTGGACGAGGCGCAGGTCGCGGTTCTCGCGCACCTCGTAGAGGTAGATGTTAAGCCGGACGCCCGTGCCGGTCACCTGCTTCTTCCAGTCGTCGTCGGGGACGGCGAACCAGAACGACGGCTTCGCCGGGGGCGGCGCGGTGGTCCACCCGGTGTCGAGCACAGTGCGGATGATCTGGTCGAGCAGGTCGAGCATCGCGCAGTCCCAACGGGGCCGGAGTTCAGGGGTTCGGGGTGTTCTTGAGGGCACGCTCGAGCGTTCCGGCGGGCACCACCCCGTCGCTCTCCCACGTACGCACCGAATCCGCATCGGCCCAGACGCCCTTGGTCCCGTCCGGTTTGGTCACCCAGACGCGCTTCTTGACGCTGAAGGCACCTTTGCTTTCGATGGTTTGTCCGGTCAGCTGATTGAGATCGGCGTCTTCGATCATGAGGTCCTGCGGGGCCCCGGAAGCGTACGCTTCCACGTGGCCGCCCTGCACAGTCGGTCCGGATTCATTCCCCTCGTAACGCCCGGTCTGCACGCCGCCTTTTTTCGTCGGACGGGTGGTCGTCCGCCAGCGGTATTCCTTTCCCTTGGGGCCTTGCACCTCGACGGTAAGGTTGTGTAACGGGTGGTCGGGGTCGCTCACCTCGGCGAGGCCGCGTCGCATGAACGTAGTAGTCGATACGCGCTTGGCCCGTGCCGGCGCGGCGGGGGCGGCGCTGGCCGGCGCAGTGGGGGCGGCACTGGTCGGCGCCTGAGCGCTCGTAGACGGGGTGGCAATTCCCGAGGCCAGGGCGGCACTCTTCACGGCGGTTCCAAGCGCGGGCGCGGCGGAGGCGCTGGCGGGTCGTGCGGCCGCCGCGGCGAGGGCGGGGGCCGCTTCGGAGGCGACGGCCTGGGTGGCGGGCTGAGCCGCCTGACTCACCGGGCGGGCGATACCGCTTTCCACGACTGCCGCCGCCTCCCTCGACTCAACGGCGGTGATGACTGCTCTTTCCCCCAGTTCACCGCCCAGGATGGGAGCGGCCCTCACCGTGCCCGCGAATACCGCGGGGAGGAGAGTGCGCCCGGCGAAGCGGCCCGCGGCCTGGAACGGCGCCGCCAGCCACTTCGCCGGGATCATGGACATGGCCATGCGGCCAATGAAAACGGGGTCCTTCCCCGCCAGGATATTGGCCTGGACCCATCGGTGCCAGGCCTCACCGAATTCACCGCTCATCGCCGCATTGACGAAGCGCACGCTCTCGGCCTCGTAGGGGCGGGGCGGGCCTTGCTGGTAGGCGAAGGCGGCCGCGTTCGCGTACGCCTCGGCCTGGGCGGTGAACTGCCCGGTCGAGTCCGGGCCCACTATCCATTGGTTCTGCTTGTCGTCGTGGCGAACCGCGACGTAGTACGCCACCGTGCCCTCTCCGGAAGGGTTCCTGCGCAGGTTCGGATAGAGGGTATATGGCCCCGCTTGAATCGCCCTCTTCGGGTCGCCGTAATCAATGTGGGGGACCGTCTCGACGAGGTAGTAAGGCTGGATGCCGCGGAAAACGTCTGTCGCCTCCGAACCGGGAGGCTTCTGCCCGGCGCCCGCGCCTTCGGATGCCTGTGCGGCAGTGTTCTTGCCCCCCGCCTGCCCCTCGGACGGGATCGTCTGCGGGGGATCGACGTGGCTCGCCAAGGCGCTTATCTGCTCCGGCGCGAGTGCGCCTGTGAACTGCGCGGGTGACGGTAGTTGCTGGGGGTGAGCGGCGTGGCACGTCCCCCCGGGGCAACGGGACTTCGCGCCCGGGTCCGGGGACGGCGGCGCCTTCGGCCCGAGGCCGGCGGGGGTCTTGTGCGCGAGAGGATCGGCCTGCGCGGCCTGGCTCGCCGATGGCGGCGCGGCGGGCTGGGCATTGATCCAGTTCGATATCCCGGCGGACGGCAGGCCTGAGGCGCCGGGCGTAATGCCTTTTTGCCACTGAGAAACTCTCGGGTGGCAAGTCGGGCAGGGGGGGGAGGCCGCCGCCAGCTTTCGCAGCTCCTCGTCGAGCAGCTCGTCGCGCTGAACCTCGACGGGCGCGGAGGCGCTCACCGTCGCCGCCTGGCCGCCGGCGACGCGGAGGCCCGCGCGGGCCGCCTCGCCCTCGGCCGCAACGGAGGAGGCATGCGGACCCGGCTCGGCCGTCTGCTGGACGACGTGGGCCAGTTCGTGCGCCAGCAACCGCTGCCCCTCGGCCGTCCCCGGCGCGTAGCGCCCTTGCCCGACGACGACGTCCGAGCCGACCGTGAAGGCGCGCGCCTTCAGCGCCTCCGCCGTCCGACCGGCCTGTTCGTCGGCGTGGACCCGGACGGCGCCGAAGTCGCGGCCGAAGCGGGATTCCATGAGGGCGCGCGTGTCCGGTTCGAGCGGACGACCGCCGCGCAGCCCCGCGACCACGGCACGGTTGCCGACCGCCCGTTGCAGGTCCAGGAGCCCGGCGACCGGGCCGCGCGGCGCTACCGCTCGCGCGGGCTCGGCCGCCCGCACGGTCGTTGCCGGCTCGCCCCGGCCCTTGGCGGCTTGCGCCTTGGCTGCTTCGCTCATGGCCTGGGCCTCCCGGGGTCGCCCCGCAATTCGGCGTCGGACAGGACCTTCCCCATCTTCTGGTACTCGCGCCGCACCGCGTGGAGTAGGTGCGAGGCGCGAACCGGCCCGCCGTCCGCCGCCGCGAGGAAGGCGGCGGCGAGGGCGACATTCTTGACGTGGGCGCCGCTCAGCTTGAAGCGGGCGGCGAGGGCCGCGAAATCGACGTCGTCCGCCAGCGGCACCTCGTGCGGCCAGACGCCGCACCAGAGGCGCAGGCGCATCGCCTCGTCGGGGAAGGGGAAGTGGACCGTGAACGCCAGCCGCCGCGTGAACGCCTCGTCCAGGTTGCCCAGCATGTTCGTCGCCAGGAGGGCGACCCCCTCGTATTGCTCCATCTTCTGCAGCAGGTAGGACGTCTCGATGTTGGCGTAGCGGTCGTGGGCGTCGCGGACCTCGGAGCGCTTGCCGAAGAGGGCGTCGGCCTCGTCGAAGAGGAGGATGGCGTTGGAGTCCTCGGCCGCGGTGAACAGGCAGTCGAGGTGCTTCTCGGTCTCGCCGACCCACTTGCTCACGACGCGGGAGAGGTCGATCTTGTAGAGAGCGAGCCCCAGCTCGCCGGCCAGGACCTCGGCCGCCATCGTCTTGCCGGTCCCCGGGGGGCCGGCGAACAGGGCGTTGACCCCCCGGCCCCGCGCGGGCCCGCGGCCGAAGCCCCAGTCATCCCAGACCCGGTACTGCAGCGCCACCCTTTGGGCGATTTCCCGCAGCTGCGCCAGGGCGTCGTCGGGCAACACCAGGTCGTCCCAGGCGGCCCGCGGCTCGACCTTGCGGGCGAGTGAGGCCAACTCGTGCCCCGACTGCGCGCGGGCGGCGCCAAACAGGTCCCCGGTCGCGGGGGCGGCGGCCGATTCCGGGCGGCCCTCTCGGGCGGCAAGCCAGCGGGCCTGGTTCCGGGCCGAGGCGACTGCCGCGGCGATCTGGCCGGCGCCGAGCTTGAAGCGTCCGGCCAGGCCATCCAGGCGGGCGCCATCGACGGCGACCCCCGCACGGCCCAGGCTCGACTCCCAGGCGGCGCGACGGCGGGCAAAGTCGGGCCGGTCAAAGGGCACTGCGGTCACGTCCGGCGCGCCGGACGGCCAGGGCGATGGGCCGGCCACGATGGTCACCTCAGGCATGCTGCCCAGGGCCTCCGCGAGGCGGCGCCGGGGGAGGGATTGGTCGTCGCCGTCGAGTGCGTCCCAGCCATCGAGGTAGAGGATTGCGCCCTGGAAGGCGGCCTCGCGCGTCACCACCCCCGGGACCCAGGCGAAAGCCGGGTCGGCCGCGAGGGCGGCGGCCAGATCGACCGTCAGGAGGTTGACGACGAGTTGCCCCGCGAGCCGCGCAGCCGCAC
Source organism: Gemmataceae bacterium (assembly GCA_035266225.1). Taxonomy (GTDB): domain Bacteria; phylum Planctomycetota; class Planctomycetia; order Gemmatales; family Gemmataceae; genus DATFNV01. Next base: position 1,046 of record DATFNV010000287.1, on the reverse strand, counting down.
GACGGCAGCCTGCGCCCCGCGGGCCCTGGAAGTAGAGGCGGAGCGGCGTCCGTTCGGCCTGGGCCCGACCGGTCAGCGTCGCCAGCGCCCGGTCGCGCTGGGGGTCGAGGGACGGGCCGTCCTCCAACTCACCGGGTTGGAGGAGTCGGCAGAACCCCGCGAGCCGGGAATCCAGGCCGGGCAGGTCGAGCAGGAGGCGGACGACTTGGCCGTCGAGTGCGATCGCCAGGGCCAGCGACGACGAGGGGGAATGATTAGGCTCCGCCTCGAGCCGCGCCAGTCCGTTGCGGAAGAGGGGGGCGTCGCTGACGAAGTGCCGTCGCCTCGCCAGCCGCTCGTCCGCGGACGCGCCCAGCAGGTTGAGTGCCAGATCGACGCTCGGCCGGCGGCGGGTGACGTCGTCCTGGAGGTAGGCGTAAAGCCGTTCGTAACGCAGGTCGATCTCGGGCGCCAGGGCAATGAGGACGATATCGAGATCGAAACAAGAGAGATCGAATCGCCGCGCCAACCATGCCAGCGAGGCGCCGCCGACGGGTTCCCCCGCCAGGCACGCCTCGTCCGTGTCGCCGCACACCAGGAAGGCGGGCGCCCCCGCCTCGCGCGCGAGCAGCCGCTCGACCTCGTCCGCCGTGACGGCGAGGCCCCGGTAGGGGTCGGCGAAGGCCCCCGGCCCGAACGCATCGCGGGCGGCAGCGGTCGCCCGCTCCAGCAGCCGATCGAGCCGCCGCAGTGCGGGGAACAGCCCGTCGCGAGCCGTCCGCCCCGCGCCGCGGGGGTACCCGTGCAGCAGGACACCCATCACATCCCCCTCGTGTGGACGCGCGTGCTCGGGAACATCTCGAGCAGTCCCCCACGGCCGAATTTGTTTCTCCCCTCAATTACTTTCTGGAGATTAAAACCCGGGGGTGTGCCACCGTCAATAGCTGAGCCCGGCATTTTGTGACTAGCACCAAACGGTTTTCGTGCCGTTTTCTGTAAAGCATGAGATACGACACGTTGGCGAGCGGGGGGCGTCAGCCCCCCGGTGAGGGCGTCCAACCGGGGGG
>DATFNV010000286.1:0-7377 GCA_035266225.1 Gemmataceae bacterium | reverse complement strand
GGTGGGCCACGATGCGGTTCTTGAGAGTTTGAGCGTTCATGGCCCGACTGTATCACGGGTGGGAAAAGGTGGGGGAGAGCAGTTATTGATGGACGCGAGCCAGAGGGCATCAGGCTGTCACAGGCCACAACCCCTCTTCGCGATTGCCCACCCCATTGGCGTGCTCCCCCTTGCACCGCGCGCGCAGCGATGGTACGGTATCTCCGGTTTATCGTTAAGCTCCTGTATCCTTCCCATCGGTAGACCGATGTCGCCCGCCGCGATTACCCCGGCGAGGAAGTTGGTCCCGTACGACGGCTCTCCTGAGCCGTCCAGAAGGCTCAGGAGAGCCGTCCTACATGACGATGTTTCTTGCCGCGGTGGTATCGCGATTCACCCCAGTGACGGAGCCGACCTCGGACGAGAGCAAGCCGTGCAATTGTGATGGGCGTGTCCGGTAGGCGACTCGCGATCCGTAGTGCCGGAGAGCAAGGTGCGGAACCCAGGCGGCGTGCGATGAGCGACGAGGCTACCCTGGATGACCTGATCTCGCTGTGGGAACGGGAGCGTGCGCGCGGGCGTGACCTGTCCGCCGCCGAACTGTGCCCCGACCGCCCGGAACTGGCCCCCGAGTTGGGGCGCCGCATCCAGGCGGTCCAGCATTTGAACAGCCTGGCCTGCCCCGACACTGGCCTCGCCTCTACCGCGCCCGGCGAACCTGCGGCCGAGGGGGCGAAGGACTCGGGCGGCTCGTTGCCTTCGGTCCCCGGCTACGAGGTGGTGGGCGAGCTGGGGCGCGGCGGCATGGGCGTCGTCTACCGGGCCGTTCACCGGGTTCTCAAGCGAACCGTCGCCCTCAAGATGATCCTCGTGGGCAGCACCGCGGGGCCCACGCAGCTCGAGCGCTTTCGCATCGAGGCCGAAGCGGCCGCCCGCCTTCAGCACCCGAACATCGTCCAGATCTATGACGTCGGGCAGTTACAGGGGCGGCCGTTCTTCGCCCTGGAGCTGATGGAGGGGGGAACCCTCGGCAAGTGGCTCAAGGATGGCCCTGCGGACCCCGGCGAAGCGGCCGGGTTGGTGGCCACCCTGGCGCGAGCGATGTACTACGCGCACCAGCGCGGCGTTGTCCACCGCGACCTGAAGCCCGCGAACATCCTGCTGGCCTGTCGGGGCGATCATCTTCCGGGCGAGAATCAAAGCCTCCCTGGCGATCAACAACCGGGGCAACCTTGCCCTCGGCTGGCTGAGTTGGTCGTCAAGGTGAGCGACTTCGGGCTGGCGAAGCTCCTCGTGGAGAGCGAGGCGGGCCTCACGCACACTGGCTCCGTGCTGGGCACGCCCAGTTACATGGCCCCGGAGCAGGCCGCCGGTCGGACCCGGGAGGTGGGGCCCCCAGCGGACATCTATGCCCTGGGGGCGATCCTGTACGAATTGCTGACGGGCCGCCCCCCCTTCCGCGGCGAGACTGTGCTGGAGACGGCCCGGCAGGTGATTCACGAGGAGCCGGTGCCGCCCACTCGCCTCCAGGCGAAGGTGCCGCGCGACCTGGAAACCGTCTGCCTGAAGTGCTTGCAAAAGGACCAGCGCCAGCGCTACCCGACGGCCCTCGACCTGGCCGAGGACCTGGAGAGATTCCGGGGAGGGAGGCCCATCCGAGCCCGGCCGGTCCCGCCCTGGGAACGGTTGCTGAAGTGGGTCCGGCGGCGGCCCGCGGCGGCGGCGCTGGTGGCGGTGAGCAGCCTGGCCCTGCTCGGCCTGGTGGGGATAGTCCTGGCCCGCGGAGCCGAGCGCCGCGCCCGTGAGGCGGAGGCGACAGCGCGCGAGTCGCTGATCCAGGAGCAACTGGCGACCGCGGAGGCGGCCATGGCCCAGGGGGATTGGCGAAAGGCTCGGGTGCAGTTGGCAGAGACGCTAGGCCGGCTTGGCCTCGGCTCCGAGCCTTCCCTGATGCCCCTCAAGGACCGGACGGAGAGCCTCCTCGCCGTCGCGGAGCGCCAGCTGCTGGGGCAGGAGGCGCAGCGGGCGGCCCGCGGCCGTTATGAGCAGTTCCTCCAGCGGCGGCACGACGCCCTGTTCCATCGCACGCTGTCTACCGGCCGGGACGACCCGGCCATGGACCTGAAGGAGACCAAACAGGCCGCCGAGGAAGCCCTGGACCGGATTGGCGTTTCCGCGGCGGGAGACCTGACGCTCGGCGCCTTCTACAGCGAGGCGGAGAAAACGGCCATCGTCAGCGGCTGTTACGAGTTGCTGCTGATCCTGGCCGAGGTCGCCGCCCAACCCACCCCGGGGGAGAACGCCGAGGGGGCCCGCCGCCAGGCCGACGAAGCGCTTCGCCTCCTGGACCGTGCGGCTCGGCTGGCCCCGCCCAGCTGGGCCTATCACCAGCGACGCGCTCGTTATCTCCAGCAACTGGGGGACGAGCCGGGAGCGGCCGAGGAGCGTCGGCGCGCCGACGCCATCCCGCCGGACGGCGCCCTCGACCAGTTCCTGGCCGGGGAGGAGAAGTACCGGCAGGGGCGGCTGGGGGACGAGCGGGACCGAGGGCGGCTATTGCGGGAAGCGGCCCAGCACTTCGAGGAAACCTTGCGCTTGCAGCCCGACCACTTCTGGGCCCAATACTTCCTGGCGCTGTGCTCGCTCCAACTCAATCGCCTCAATGAAGCGATTGCCGCCCTGACGGCCTGTCTGGCCGCCCGACCCGACTTTGTTTGGCCTTACTTGCTGCGCGGCTTCGCCCGGGGGCAACTCAAGGCCGCCGAGGCGGCCGAACAAGACTTCGAGAAAGCCCGGATCCTGGAGAAACTCCATCCCGACGAGGACGCCCGATACACGCTGTACGCCGACCGTGGTGTCACTCGCTACTCTCATGGCAAGTTCGAGGAAGCCGCGGCCGACTTCCAGCGGGCCATCGAGTTGAACCCGCGCCGCGCCCAGGCCCACCTGAGCCTGGCCATGGTGTATCAAAAACAGCGGAAATGGGGCGAGGCCATCGAACAGGTCAACAAGGCCATGCAGATAGAACGGTCGTGGGCGGAGCCCTATCGGTGTCGGGCTCGGATCAATAGCGACCGGGATGACCCGGACGCCGCGCTGCGTGACTTTCAGCAGGCAGCGCAGGCCAAGGGGCGAGGCCCGGCGCGGGACCGGGCGGGCGATCACTACGAGTGCGGCCGCCTCCTGCACCAGCTCCGGCGCTATCAGGAAGCCATCGTGGCCTACGACACCGCCCTGACCGCCTATCCCGAATTCGCCAGCAAGGTCCACAAGCTGCGCGCCGACGCCTTCCTTCAGCTGGCCGACGGGGAGGCCGACAAGGCAAAGGCGCGGAACTACTATAAGGAAGCCGTCGCGGCGCTCGACCGTTACCTGGAGAAAGGGGAGCGGTCGGCGCTGGTTTACCAGACGCGGGCGCGAACCCGGGAGAAGCTCGGCGACCACCGCGGCGCCCTGCACGATTATACACTGGCGCTGGAGATCACGCCGGACTCCAGGCTCTACGCCGCGCGCGGATGGTTGTATCTGATTGGCGAGGCGCCCGCCCTGGCCGACGGCGACTTCGCCGAGGCGATTCGGCGCGATCCAGACGACGGCAACGCTCACAACGGTCGAGGCTACGCCCAGGTGTTGCTCGGGCAGTACCAGGCGGCGGTCGAGCATGCGGAAGAGGCGGTGCGGCGCGGGCCGCGCTCCGCCCTGACGTTTTACAACGCGGCCCGCACCCTGGCCCAGGCGGCCGGGCGGGCGGCGGCGGACCCTGCCCTGGCTCCCCGGCAAGCCCGCGAGACCAGCACTCGTTACGAGGAACGGGCCCTGGAACTCATCCGCGCCGCCCTTGAGTCCCGTCCGATCGACCAGCGTGAGGCGTTCTGGCGCGAGCACGTCGCCAACGACAGCGCCCTGAACCCGATCCGCCGCGGCGAGGGCTTCGCGCGCCTGCAGGCGAAGTACTCCCGCGGATCCAGGTAGGGGGCCGGATTTCCTGTCCGGTTCGCCCGGCTGGTTGCGTAGGGCTCCGTGAAGGGCAGGCACGTCGGGAGAGTGGAGGACGAAGGAGACGACGACCCGGCAACGGAGGTTCACCCATGTTGAGCGCCCGCTGGTCCAGCTTCTGGAGATTCGGCTCGCCGCGAGGCTTCGGCCCGTCCCCGCACCGCAGGTCGTGCCGGCGACCAGGTGGGCACGCTCTGCACCTGGAGAGGCTGGAGGACCGGACCGCGCCCTCGGTGGCCGGCGCTTCTCCCGGCCTCTTGGCCCAACCCATCAACTTGTCCATCGCCACCACCCAGCGCCTGGACGCCCTGCTCGCCACGGTCTCCCTCCAGACGGCCCCCCTGCGATCCTTCGTGTTACCGGAGATCGCAGTGTTAACGAGTGAGGCGCCAACCCTGCCCCCCGACGCCCAGCAACAACTGAACGGCATTGTCCAACAGCTGAACTTCCTCCTCAGCCGGCCCTCGATCACTGCCCAGTTCGGGGTGGCGCTGGTGTCACAATTTGTCGATTTCTTGAAGGGCCAGCCGGCTCTGGAGCATCAACTCGACCTGCTGCTCCGCGGCATCCCGGTCCAGACCCATTTTTTCATCCCCTTCGTCTCGGCGCTCGACGCGGCGGCGAACGGGCAAGACCCGGCCTCGTCGGGCGCCATCGGCCAACAGGAGAACTTCGCCTTAACCCAACCCTTCATCAGCGCCCGGTTCCTGGTCTTCCTGGTGCAAGAGGCGGCTGACAACTTTGTAGACGGCGGGCCTGTCGATATCAGTTTGTCGGGCCTGTCGGATGAAATCCGCACGGCGGGGGACGTGAATACGTTCCGACTGCTGGCTCCCGAGACGGGCCAGCTCACGGTGCAGATGGACACGACCGGGTTGGACAGCGCGGGCGGAGACGACCTGAGTGGCACCCTATCGGTCCTGGACGGCACGGGCCGGCTGGTCGATTTTACCGCCACCAGCACGGGTGTCGGCCTGGTCGGCTTCGACGTGCAAGAGGGGCAGAGTTATTATATCCAGGTCGCCGGCTCCGGGGCGAGCACGGGCCGGTACGACCTCCTCTTCGCTCTGGCTTTCGGCGAGCCGTCTCTCGGCAGCAACAATTCCTCCTCGGCGAACGGGACAGCGATGGGGCTGCTGGCGAGTGAACTCGCCGCGGCGGACCAGCGCGGGCCGACCGTCGTTCTTCTCCCCCTCAGCGAGTCGTCCCTCATCCTGGTCGCGACCCTGCTGAGCCCGGGTGTCGGCAGCCCGACCAGCGCCGACACCCAGCCGGCCGCCAGCCGGGGAGTCCTGCCGTCGGGCGCGTCCCAGAGCCTGGATGACGCTCCCGGGGGTGAGAGCAGGGCCGGCCTGGCCAGCCTGGTGGGCGGCCTCGAGGAGGCGCTTGCCGGCAGTCGGTTGCTCACCAGAGACGACCTGCCGCACGGCAAGGTCGATCCGCTTTCGGTGGATCGGTTGCTGGCCGCCGGCAAGGAACTGTCTGGTGAATGGCTGCCGAAGACCCTCGGGCTGGGGGATCCGAGGGCGCACGACGTGCGGTTGCAGGATCTTGCCCGCGCGGTGTTCCAGGTCGGGGTGGAGGCTGCCCGGCAGGTCGGGCGTCGCCTTCCCTTCTCCTGGCCGAGGGAAACGCCGGGGCCGGGTCGGCCCGCCGCTCTCGATCGGCCTCTTCCGGGACCGGGAGAGGAAGAGCGCGAGCTCCCCCCCCAGGACGAATCCGTCCCGGACCTGCCCCCCGCCGAAAGCCGCCGCGGACGGTACCGGACGTGGGAGGCATCCCTGGCCGTCTCCGTGTTTCTCCTAAGCGCCTGCCAGTACCTTTCCCGGAGGACGGCACCTGCGGATTCGGAAGGGAGGGATACCTCGGGGAGCAGCCGTGCGGAGCGCGATCGGCCGTCTGGGCACCGCTGGTCGTCCCGGACCTGGGACAAGCGCTACGGCTGCAACCTCTACTGCGACGCCGGCAGCGGCTGCTGGTACTACTGGTGCCCGCCCGATGACTGCTACTACCCGATCGATTACTGCCCCTACGGCAAGTACTCGTGGGATGACCAGGGCGACTCGAACTGAGGACCGGAATGACGGAATGAATGAGGGGCCGTGACGCTCTCCGGGAGGGCACCGGCCCCTCACGCTTCTCGCCTCGCCGGGGCGGTGGAAATGCCAAGGGCTGCCGGACAGAGCTGTAGGGCAGGTGAGTAACCTATCCCACGACTCTGTTCGGTAGCCTTTACGCCTGGGGGAGTCGGCCGCCGAGGGACTCGGTCAGCTTCAGGGCGGCGGAGCGCCAGCGCCGGCGGATGGTGCGCTCGTCCACCTGGAAGAGTTCGGCGATCTGCACCTGCGTCCAGCCGTGGTAGAACATCAGACCAACCACCTCCCTTTCCTCCACCGGCAACTCGTCCACCTGTTCGTGGAACGCGCTCCACAGGTCCAGGTCGCCGGCCGGGGAACTCCTCGGGTCCGGCACGTCCGCCGGGGCCGTGTCGTCTCCACCCGCCGCGCCGACGGGCCGGTCGAGGCGGCCGCGGAAGTGGCGGGCGAGGTCGAGCAGCTCGCGGCGGATGTGCAAGGCCGCCAGGTTGGCGAAGTGGCGCGTGCTCTCCGGCTGCGTCGCCTGCAGCGTGTGCAGCAGGCGCATCAGGGCGCTCTGCAGCACGTCGTCGGTGTCGGCCCAGCGCTTGACGTTCGGGAAGCTGCGAAGCATGCTGCGGGCCAGGCGCTCCAGCCGGCCGCAGACGCGGCGCAGGAAAGCGTCGGCGGCCCCCCGGTCGCCGGCCTGAAGGCGCTCGACGTAGGCATGGAGCTGAACGGTATCGAAAGACGAGTCGGGCGTCATGGCCGCACGCAATGGAAAATGGGTCGGGATCGGCGGAGCGGTCACGGGCGCGGTGACCAGGAGGTAAGGGGAACGCCTCGGCGCCAACCATCATCCTCCCCGTGGCCGGAGCGCCCACCACCGCCCCGGCCCTGACCGCGTAGAGTACCACGTCATGGCCGTCCGTCAAGTGGCTGAACTCGCCCGACGTTCCGGGTCGATGCGCCGGGGGAGCCGCGGCCAAGCCCCCCGCTGATGGTCCGAGTCGATCCCGTTGCGCATCCCCCACCCCGGGCCGTTTAGCGGCGGGTCGCAGACCCGCGCGGGTCTGCGACCCGCCGCTAAACATTTGACGATCCGGTTTCGGGCCGCTCCGGAGGGCCCCGGCCGGCTGTTACTCGTCCTTCTTGGCGCCGGGGAGGTCCCACAGCTTGATCGTGCTGTCCTCACTGCCCGAGGCTAGGGTCTTGCCGTCCGGGCTGAACGCCACCGACCAGACCGCATCGGTGTGCCCCTTCAGGGTGGCGGATACCTTGCCGCTCTTCACGTCCCACAACTGGATGCTCTTGTCCCCGCCCGCCG
>DATFNV010000285.1:0-5932 GCA_035266225.1 Gemmataceae bacterium | reverse complement strand
ACGACGGGGGGGCCTCATGCCGCCGCAAGGGACAGCGCTCGCAGCAGGACCGTCAGGAAGCGCGCCCACGCCTGCCCTCGCCCGGCCGCCGGAGCTTCGGACACGAACCGCATCGACCGTTGAGCCGTGAACGACATCATGAGACGTCTCCTTGCGAAAGTCACGAGGATCGAAGGACTTGGGTCACCGCTGTGCGAATCGAGCACTGGCACTATCAGGGCCATGACCGAACCCGCCGGGCAGGGGACAGAAAAAGGGAGCGAAGGCTGGCGCCGGCCTGGCCCGGATTGTGTGTCCCCTCGCGGGCGCATCCGGGCATGTCCCTGAAGAGTGATCGTCGCCCCTCCGGACTCACGAGCCGCCGTCCGACATGAAACCGAGCGCGCCGGGTAATTCGTTATCGCTTCCGCGCCGCGTGGCGTACAATCGGGGTCGCCTTTCATCCCGCTCGAACCCCGTCGGGAGTACACTGCCGATGCCCTCCGCTGATGGGTCCGTCACGCGCTGGCTGGGCCAGCTCCAGGCCGGCGACCCGGCCGCGGCGCAGCAGCTCTGGGAGCGCTACTTCCGTCGCCTCGTCGGCCTGGCGCGCAAGAGGCTCCAGGGGGCGCCGCGCCAGGCAGCCGACGAGGAGGACGTGGTCCTGAGCGCCTTCGACAGCTTCTGCCGCAACGCCGAGCAGGGACGCTTCCCCGACCTCGCCGACCGCGACAGCCTCTGGCGGTTGCTGGTGTTGATGACCGCCCGCAAGGCGATGCGCCTGCGGCGCGACGAGGGCCGGCAGAAGCGCGGCGGCGGGGCGCATTTCGCTACCGACGCGCCCAGTGATCCGGACGAGGAGTCGGTGCTGGGGCAGGTGCTCGGCCGCGAGCCGACGCCGGAGTTCGCGGCGCAGATGACCGAGGAGTGCGAGCGCCTGCTGCGCAGCCTGGGCGACGGCGAGCTGAAGTCGGTGGCGCTGTTGCGCATGGAGGGGTACTCCGTCGAGGAGGTCGCCGCCCGGCTGGGGTGCGTGGCACGCTCGGTCAAGCGCAAGTTGCAATTGATCCGTGGCATCTGGGAAAAGGAGCTGGCACCGTGAGCGAGTCGTTAGCGAGGGTCGGGGAAGTGCCGCCGGCGCTGGGCCGTCGGATCAATGAGGCGTGCAACCGCTTCGAGGCCGCCTGGCGCTCGGAGATGGTGCCGCGGCTGGAGCACTTCGTCGCCGGCTGGGAGGGGGCTGAGCGGACGGCGCTGCTGCGCGAGCTGGTGCCGCTGGACGCTGACTACCGCCGCGGCCGCGGCGAGCCCTGCCGCCCCGCCGACTACCTCGCCCGCTTCCCGGACCTCGACCCCTCCTGTCTCGGGGACTCGCTCGCGGCGGGGCCACGGCCGGGCACCCCCACGGTCTCGCCCGACGAAGCCCTGCCCCAGGGCGGCCCGCCGGAAGGCGTGCGCGGCTTCGGGGACTACGAGGGGCTGGAGGAGGTGGCGCGCGGCGGCATGGGGGTGGTGTACCGGGCGACACAGCGCAGGGCCAACCGCGTCGTGGCCCTGAAGATGATCCTGGCCGGGGAGTTCGCTTCGCCCGGGGACGTGGAGCGCTTCTGCGCCGAGGCACGGAACGTGGCCCGGCTGGACCACCCGCATATCGTCCCGCTCTACGAGGTCGGCGAGCACAGCGGCCTGCCCTTCTTCAGCATGAAGTACGTCGGCGGCGGCAGTCTGGTGCAACGCCCCCCCACGGCGCCGCGGGACGTGGCCGAACTCATGGCGAAGGTGGCGCGGGCGGTGCATCATGCGCACCAGCGCGGCATCCTGCACCGGGACATCAAGCCGGGCAACATCCTGCTGGACGAGGCGGGCGTGCCGTACGTCACCGACTTCGGCCTGGCCAAGCACGTGGAGGCGGCCACGGCGCACACGCTCTCGGGGGCCGTCGTCGGCACGCCGAGTTACATGGCGCCGGAGCAGGCGCGGGGCCACAGCAAGCGCCTGACGACGGCGGCGGACGTCTACGGCCTGGGCGCCGTGCTGTACGAATTGCTGGCGGGCCGGCCTCCCTTCAAGGGAGAGACGCCGCTGGAGACGCTGCAGCAGGTGCTCATTCAGGAGCCGGTGCCGCCGTCGCGCGTACGGCCCGGGGTGCCGCGCGACCTGGAAGTGATCTGCCTGAAGTGCCTGCGCAAGGAGCCCGAGAATCGCTACGAGTCGGCGCTGGCCCTGGCCGAGGATCTGGAGCGCTTCCTGTCCGGCGAAGCGATCCGGGCGCGAGCCGCCGGTCCTGCGGAGCGCGTCGCCCGCTGGGTGCGGCGTCACCCGGCGGGCGCCGGCCTCGTTGTGGTCAGCGCGTTAGCGGCCCTGGCACTGGTCGGCGTTGTCGTCGGGCAGTGGTACAACGCTCGGCTGGAGGCCAGTAAATCGGCGCTGGAGGAGAGCAACGCACAACTGGAGGCCGGTAAAGCGGCGCTGGAGACGAGCAACGCACAACTGGAAACCGCGAAGGCAGAACTCGAAATCAGCAATGGCAAGCTCGAACTCACCTCGAAGGAACTGCAAGCTACGCTCATAGCCGTGCGGGCGGAGCAGGCGAAGGCTCGGCGTTACTTCTACGCCGCCCAGATGACATTGGTCGAGCGTGCCCGGCAGGAGAAGCAGGACGGGCGCGTGGTTCAGTTACTTCGCACTTTGATTCCCAATGATCCCGACGAGGAGGACCCGCGCCGCTTTGAATGGCACCACCTCTGGCGCGAGTATCGCGGCGAGCAATCTCGATTGCGTGGGCACAAGGGGGCGGTGACGGCCGTGGCGTTCAGCCCCGATGATCGACTCCTGGCCTCGGGTAGTGCCGACAACACGGTGAAACTCTGGGACGCCGCGACCGGGAAGGAAGTTCGCACCTTGGACGGCCACAAGAACCGCGTGACGGGCGTGGCGTTCAGCCCTGACGGTGAGCGCCTCGCCACCGCCTCGGCGGACCACACATTGCGACTTTGGGAAACGGCGACGGGCAAGGAGTTGCTGTCTCTCCAAGGCCACGTCGGCCCGGTGACCTGCGTTGCCTACAGCCCGGATGGCCGACACGTCGCCAGCGGCTCCGAGGACACGTCCGTACGCGTCTGGGAGGCCGATACCGGCCGGAAGGTCCTGGAGTTCACGGCCCATCACTGTGCCATCAGGGCCGTCGCCTTCGCCTCTGACTCGAAAACGGTGGCCAGTATCGGGGGACCGCCGAATCTTGGGGAAGGGCCGGAGGGAGAATTCATTGTCTGGGACATTTCAGGTAGTGGAATCTCTCTCCAGACAACCGGAGGCAGCTGGACGAGCGTGGCCTTCAACCCGGATGGGCAACACCTGGCCACGGGCGAAGCCGGCTCGTTTGTCAGAGATAACAACAAACGCAAGTTTCTGAAGCCTGCCATCAGGATCTGGGACCGGCGCACTGGGCAGAGACTAAAATCGCTGGATGGCCATGAGGGTGCCATCACTCAGGTCGCTTTCCGCCCCGACGGCAAGCAGCTGGTTTCGTCCGGGGTGGATCGGACGGTAAGGGTTTGGGACGTTGCTATCGGCAAGGAGATCGTGACGTTTCACGATGAGGAGGCAGCCCTGGGCACGGCGTTCAGTCCCGACGGCCGGCGCATCGTCTCAGGGAGTGCCGACCCGACGGTGAAACTGTGGGCGGCTCCGGGTAACGCGCTTCGGACTCTAGACTCGGGGAACGGACCGCTCAACAACGTGGAATTCAGTCCGGACGGGCGGCGCCTCGCTGGCGCCAGTGGGAGGGGATGCACCGTCATCTGGGACGCCATGAGCGGAAAGGAATCATTAGTCCTGCGGGGCACGCCCCCATTGGGGAGGGTCGCCTGGAGCCCCGACGGACGGCGCCTCGCCATCGGAGCGAAGTTTGAGGTCTGGGATGCGATCACTGGCCGGGTGGCTGAGACGGTGCTTGATCAGTCATCATTGTCATCATCTGCCCAAGGGTGGGGAACGGCTTTCAGTCGAGACGGCAAGCTGGTCGCCGGTTCAATTGGGATCAAGGAGATGGGTGTCTGGGATGCCACCACAGGCCGGCGTCTACACGTGTTGCGTCCGGCGGCCCAAAGGCCTGTGTGTGTGGCTTTCAGCGCCGACGGCCAGTGGCTTGCCGTCGGCAGCGAGGTCGGCGGCGGCGGCGTCCACCCGGAAGTCTTGCAGATCTGGGACCTCGCCACGGGTCAGGTCTCCCTCATGCCAGACGGACTTCTGCAAAGCGTCTTCAGCGTGGCCTTCAGCCCGGACGGTAAGTGGCTCGCCGCAGCTGTCGGCGATTGCCTTGACCGGAATCAAAGTAGCAGCGAGGTGCGGGTCTGGGACGCCGCGACCGGGCAGCAGGTCTACAACCTCCGCGGTCACTCTGCCTGTGTCTGGAGCATATCTTTCAGCCCGGACGGCAAGCGACTCGCTTCCGCCAGCGGGAAACGGGACAAAGCAGGCCCCGGCGAGGTGAAGATCTGGGACTTGCAAACAGGCCAGGAGCTTTGCACCTTGCGGGGACATGCGAGGGTGGTTTACGGTGTGTCCTTCAGCCCGGACGGCCGGCGCCTGGCCACCGGGGGTGCGGACGGTGTGAAGATCTGGGACGGAACCCCGCTGGCCTCGGCGCCCGCGCCGGCTACCGACGCGCCACCCCTGCCTGACCCGCCCGCCGGCAAGTAAGGTGCCGTCTTCGGTGTGTTCTCGGAATTCACTGCTTACAGCGCGGCCGCCGCTGCTGAGCGAATTCGTTGGACGGTCGGTCACGGTTTGGCCGAACCGCATCGCCCTGGCAGTCCTGGGGCCGGAACACGGCGACCGGAGGAACCTCCATGAGCCAGACGACCCCCGAGGGAATCCGCGTGGGGACTTCCACCCCTACGTAAGGCTCACAATTCGCGATCGAGCCGAAAATCAGATCCCGACCGCCCCATGGGAACGAGGTGCCTCAACTCCTCCGCCAAGTCCGGGTGACGGGCCAGCAACTCCCGCAAGGTCGGCACGTGCCCGGCCGAGGCGACTTGTGGGTACGCGCGGAGGACCTCCTCCACGGTCAGTCCGTCGCCCCCCGGCCACAGTGGAGTGCCGGACGTCCGCAGGTAGCCAAGCAGCAGTTCCGCCGCGCGCTGCCTGCGCGCGGCCGGTTCGTCGCGGTTGTCGCACACAGTTCGTGATCCCCTGGGGCGCCGGCGACAAGGATTTGGCCCTGCCGTCCAGGAGGCCCGCGCTCAGACGATGGGGGCCGACGTCAGGCCACGCTGACGGACAGCGCTCGCAGCAGGGCCGTCAGAAAGCGCAACCACGCCTGATCTCGCCCGGCCGCCGGGGCTTCGGATACGAACCGCATCGACCGTTGAGCCGTGAACGACATCATGGGACGTTTCCTTGCGAAAGTCACGAGGATCGAAGGACTCGGGTTGCCGCCGTGCGAATCGAGCACTGGCACTATCAGGGACATGACCGAAGCCGCCGGCCAGGGGACAGGAAAAATGCGCGAAGGCTGGCCCGGATTGTCTGTCCCCTCGCGGGCGCCTTCGGCCATGTCCCTGATGAGTGATCGTCGCCTCCGCCGAACTCGCGAGCCGCCGCCCGACAGGAAACCGAGCGCGCCGGGTAATTCGTTATCGCTCCCGCGCCGCGTGGCGTACAATCGGAGTCACCTTCCATCCCGCTCGAGTCCCGTTGGGAGTGCCTGCCGATGCCGTCCGCTGATGGGTCCGTCACGCGCTGGCTGGGCCAGCTCCAGGCCGGCGACCCGGCCGCGGCACAGCAACTCTGGGAGCGCTACTTCTGTCGCCTCGTCGGCCTGGCGCGCAAGAGGCTGCAAGGCGCCCGGCGCCGCGCCGCCGACGAGGAGGACGTGGCCCTCAGCGCCTTCGACAGCTTCTGCCGCAGTGCCGAGCAGGGCCGCTTCCCCGAACTCGCCGACCGTGAC
>DATFNV010000284.1:0-20701 GCA_035266225.1 Gemmataceae bacterium | reverse complement strand
CGGCGAGCCACTCCAGCAATTCCGGGTGTGTCGGCTTTGCGCCGGTGACGCCGAGGTTGTCGCACGTCTCGACGAGGCCCTTGCCGAACAGGTGCGCCCAGACCCGGTTGACGCGCACGCGCAGGACCAGTGCCCCGGCCGGCGTGCGGACGTCGGTCAGCCACCGGGCCAGGGCCAGGCGACGACCGCTCGTCTTGCCCTCAGCCTTCGTCGGCCCGAGGACGGACACGGCCTCGGAATCACAGAGCACGCTGAGGAACCCGGGCGCGACTTCCGCCCCGGGCCGGTCGTGATTGCCGCGGCGCAGCAGGTGTGTCGGCGTGGGCGGGCCGGTGTCGCAGACCACCTGTAAATTCCCCCACGCCGCATCCTTGATGAGCCGTTGTTTCGGCTGGACCCAGTTCGCCGGGTTGAACGCCGGCTGGAGCACGGCGAGGAGCCGGTAGTAATCGTGCTGGGAGATCGGCTCGTATTTGTGGTCGTGGCACTTGGCGCAGTTGAACGTCAGCCCAAGGAGATTCCCCGCCAACACCTCGCCGGTCCGCTGCAAGACGCCGTGGCGGATATCGAGAGTGTTCAGCTCGTTTTCATCGGTATCATCGGCGGCGCTGCGCAGGAAGCCGGTGGCGATCAGGAGTCGCCGCGTCGGGTCGTCGAAGCTCTTCATCGAGCGCCAGTCCACCAACTCGTCGCCGGCGATTTGCTCGGTGAGGAAGCGGGCCAGCGGCAGGTCGTCGTTGAAGGCGGCGATGACGTAATCGCGGTAGCGCCACTTGTTTTCGCCGAGCTTGACGGTGGCCGCGTCGTTGTCGCCGCCGGTCACATCGACGTAGCCGGCGCCATCGAGCCAGTGGCGCCCCCAACGCTCGCCGAAGTGCGGCGACGCCAGCAGCCGGTCGATGAGGCGCTCGTAGGCGTCGGGACGGCTGTCGCTGACGAAGGCGTCAACCTCCTCCGGCGAAGGCGGGAGGCCGCGCAGGTCGAGCGAGGTGCGGCGGATGAGCGTGACGCGGTCGCCGTCGGGGGAGAAGGTCAGGCCGTTCGCTTCGAGCTTCGCCTGGATGAAGGCATCGACCGGCGTGCGTGCGCGGGAGGCGTCCTTGACGCGGGGCGGGGCAGGGCAGTTCAGTTTGCGGAAGGCGTAATGCTGACGGTCCCGGTCGGTGACCTTGGGCGAGTCGGCGGCCGGTGCTGACGCCGCGAAGGCAAGCACTCCGACGAGAACCAGCCTGAAATCTGCGTGGGGCATGGCGCGCGGCCGGGCTCAGGGGTAAGGGAGCGGTGCGGCAAGGCGAGTGAGGAGTATCGTACAACAGACGGCCCGACAGCGGAAGGCGTCGCCTCTCACCCAACGAGGATACCCGACTTCCGGTCACCCCAGGTCGCGCACGACCCGACCGTCGCTGAGCCGGTTCCGCAGTCGCTGGAAGTCGTCGTCGTAGCGCTGGGCCGGATCGATCCCCAGGTGGTACAGGATCGTCGCCGTCAGATCGGCCGGGGTCACCGGGCGGTCGCTGACGTAACCGCCGTCGCGCGTCGTCGCGCCGTAGACCTGCCCACCGCGCACGCCGCCGCCGGCCAGCAGCGCCGTGAAGGCGTAGGGCCAGTGGTCGCGGCCGGTCTTCTTCGTGTTGCTGCTCTGCTCGAATTGTCCCAGCTTCGGCGTCCGCCCGAACTCGCCGACCGCCACGACCAGCGTCGTCTCCAGCAGGCCGCGCTCGTGCAGGTCCTCGACGAAGGCCGGGAACGCCCGGTCGAACAGCGGGCAGAGAAGGTCCTTCAACTTCGCGAAGTTGTTCTGGTGCGTGTCCCAGCAGGTGTTGGTGCCGTCGATCTTCGTCTCGTCCTGCCAGTTCACCGTCACCAGGGACACGCCCGCCTCGACCAGGCGCCGGGCCAGCAGCAGGCTTTGGCCCGCCGTGGTTTCGCCGTAGCGCTCCCGCACCTTGGCCGGCTCGCGGCGCAGGTCGAGCACGTCGCTGGCCTTGTTCTCCAGCAGTGTGAAGGCGCCGCGGCGGTCCTCGTCGAACGATTCGTCGCCGGGGCGGAGGTCGAGGCGGCGCAGGAGGTCGCGCCGCAATTGCAGCCGCTCGATGGGTAAGCCGTCGGTGAGTCTCAGCCCCTCGATCTCGAAGTCGGCGCGGCCGACGTCGCCGTTGAGGAGGAAGGCGTTGTAGCGCTGGCCCATGCGGCCGCCGGTCTGCCCCGCGATGCGCTTGCCCTGCCCGGGGAACTGCAAGTACCACGGCAGCACGACCGACGGCGGCAGGCCCTTCACGGCCTGGCCGTAGCGCGCGACCAGCGAGCTGAGCGACGGCCAGTCCTCGCGGTTGGCCTGGTCGGTCGTCGGCGCCATGAAATAGGGCCGGCCGCTGAAGACTTCACTGCACGCCGGCCCGTGGACGTTCATGCGGTGCGTCATCGACCGCAGCAGACAGACCTTGTCCATCACTCGCCCCAGACGGGGCAGGTGCTCGCAGACGCGGATACTGGGAACGGCGGTGGCGGTCGGGGTAAACTGGCCGCGGACCTGCTCCGGGGCAGCGGGCTTCATGTCCCAGAGGTCGATGTGCGATGGGCCGCCGAACAGGAAGAGGAAGACACACGCATTGCGGCGGCGCTTCTCCGCGGTGGGCGATGGGGCAGGGGCGGAGCGGAGGCGGGCCAGATCCGTCGCGGTCAGGCCGAGCAGGCTGAGGGCGCCGGCGCGGAGCAGCTCGCGGCGGGTCGGGCCGGTGTGCAAGGAGAACATGGCACCTCCGCGAGTTAAGGCCTCAAGGCGGGGGAGAAATCACCTCGACCCAAATGATGTGCAGCAAACTGATGACGGCCTCCCGTGTCTGATCGCTGTTCGGCGGCAGGAGAAGCTCTACTGTGCTGCGCCCCAGAAAGACTGTCTCAGGCTCCCGAATCTCAAATATCATCCCGCCCGTCGTGTGCAGCCGGAGCAGGGGACAAGGGATGCGCTGCAACAATGCGTGGAGGTCTTCCTCGCGCATTCCGAAGTCCTCTCAGGGTTTCACGAGTGACATCTCGGGCGGCAGCATCTCGACGCGCTCGATGTTTTTCAACCACACTTGCTCGGAATGATCGCTCACCGGGGGCGTGAGGTCTGGGGCGGGAATCCCGATGTTGATCCAGACCGGCGACAGCAGGGTCATCCGAGGGTGGCGCACATCGTAGGCCCGCCCGTCGCTCACAAAGACGCGGAATGGTTGAAACGGCTTCTGTCGCAGCAATTGCTGCATCTCCTCATGGGTCATTGCAGTGCCTCCCGGGAGGTGTAGTGGTTTCCCCTCCCATTATCGCCCGCGCGGCAGATGACGCAAGCCCGCCCTACACCGTCACATCATCGTTCCGCGGCCGCGGCACGAAGGCGATCTCCACGTCATCCACGCGCACGAATGCCCGTGCCCCCGCGGGGATCGCCAGCTCACCCGGCGCCCGCCGCTCCACGATGACCGCGATGCCGACGCCCATCTCGATCTCGCTGGCCCCGCCGTCCTGGCTGCGCAGCGCCCGCGTCAGCGTCACCTTACGGTAGCCATCCGCCTTGTCCGCGAATACCGGCTCGAACGGCACCGACACGTATTCGCGCGCCCCTTTGGTCGGGTCCTTCGTCAGGTCACGGTAGCCGAACAGCACCAATCGGCAGGCGAAATGCTTCACGAACGTGCGATAATCCTCCGCTGAGCCGCCGCCGCAGACGTGGACCGACACCGTGTAGGTGCCGGCACGCGGGTTGCGCACTTCCTGCGTCAGCAGCGCCCGCGTCCCGGGCGGAATCGTCCCCGCGGCGCAAGGCCCGGTCAGTCCGTAGCCGATCGCCGCGTGCCGCTTCCCCGTCCGCGGCAGCGCCTGCGCCCCGTCGAGCAGGCGCACCCCGAAGTCCAGGCCCTTCGCCGACTCGGCCAACGGCGTCGCCTGCCACCCCTTCAACCGTTTGCCCGAGTCTACCGCCGGCAGCGGCACGTCGTCCTCGAAACCGACGTTCAGCAACGGCTGGCGGCTGTAAGCCGGCACCAGCGCCAGGTTGCCGCCCGGCTGGGTGCGCTCCGCCGTCGCCGGCTTGTCGCCGAGGACCGCCACGATGGGCTCGCCCAGGGTGACGTGCATCGGCCGCCCCGTGGCGTCGGGGAACAGGGCGTGATGCCCGATACCGAGCAGGTGGACGATGGTCGCGGTCAGATCCTGCGGCTCCATTTGGCCGTCACGCGGGTAGGCGCCGATCTTGTCGCTGGCCCCGTGGACCCGACCACCGCTGATGCCGGCGCCGGCCAGGGCGAAGCTGAAGACGTGGCCCCAGTGGTCGCGGCCGCCCTGGCCGTTGATCTTCGGCGTCCGGCCGAACTCGCCGATGGCCACCACCAGGGTCTCGCTCAGCAGGCCACGCTGCCCCAGGTCCTCGATCAAGGCGGTGAAACCGACGTCGAAGATCGGACACAGCACGTCCTGCAAGCGGTCGGCGTTCTGGGCGTGCGTGTCCCACAGCGGGTTGCTGACCGCCTCGTCGCCGCCCTCGCGCGGCCAGTTGACGTGAACCAGGCGGGCCCCCGCCTCGATCAGCCGCCGCGCCAGCAGCACGCACTGGCCCCAGCGGTTCAGGCCGTAGCGCTCGCGCACCTTTGGCGGCTCCTTGCCGATGTCGAACGCCTCACGCGCCTTGCCTGACGTCAGCAGGCCGAACGCCTCCTGCGCCTGCCGGTCGTAGTCCTTCAGCGCCGGGCCGCGCTCCACCGCGTCGAAGTGCTTCTCGACCTGCCCCAGCAAGCTTTGGCGGGCCGACAGCCGCAGCGGCGGCACCTCGGGCGGCAGCAGAAGCCCCTCGACCTTGAAACCGGCCGCCGACGGGTCGCAGATGACGCGCTGCGGGTCCCAGCGCTTGCCGAGGAAGCCGCCCGTCTGACCCGCCGGCTGCACGTTGTCGTTGAGGCGCATCACGTCCGGCAGCCACACCGACGTGTACGACGGCAGCTTCTCGCTCGGCTTGAGCATGCGGATGATCGAGCCGAGGTAGGGCCAATCGCTCGGGCTGATCTGCCGCGACTGCTGGCCGGTGTACTTGTAGCCGGTCAGCACCCAGTAGCCGCTGGCGTCGTGCAAGTCGCTGTGCGTACACATCGAGCGGACGATGGCCAGCTGATCGACGATGGCCGCCGTCCGCGGCAGCAGTTCGCAAATGTGGATGCCCGGCACGTTGGTGGCGATCGGCTTGAACTCGCCGCGGACCTCGGCGGGGGCGTCCGGCTTGGGGTCGAACGTCTCGTGCTGAGGAGGGCCGCCTTGCAGCCAGAGGAAGATGACGTTCTTCGCCCGGCCGAAGGTGCCGCCGCGCGGCCCATCGCCGCCTGGCCCCGTGCGCGCCTGCAGCAGGGTCGGCAACGACAGGCCGAGGGCGCTCAGCCCGCCGACGCGGAGCAATTCGCGGCGGCTGATGCCGTCACAGAGCCGAGCCGCGCGATCGTGAAGGGAAAACATCGGCCATCCCCCGCGGGCGGGGCAAGAGTTCCGGGGGTACGAAGTACCGAGTACGGAGTACTGAGTACCCAACATCGACGACTCGGCGCCGGGCTGGCGCTGCGCCGTACTCAGTACTGCGTACTCGGTACTCTGTACCTGCCCCCGCAAAACTTGCCGCGCCGTCCCCTGCAAATTCAAATTCCTGCCATCAGCATACCGGCCCTGCGGAGGCCGGGGCGCGAAATTCCACTCCCCCTCCGGCGTACTGTTGGGAAGAGCGGCGCGGCGCGGAGGCCGCTCACCTCGGGATCGGGGGCGTCTCTTTCTTGCACGCGGGGGCGTCGGCCGTTAGAATTGTTCGGCATGAAGGACTGTCCCCAACGCCGGTGATGAATGTTTGGTGGCCCGCCCGCCTGCCGGACAGCCGCCAGAGGTGAGTGTTCGATGACGGCTACGCTCCACATCGTGAAGGGAGCCACCCCCGGTGAGGTCCCCCTCAGCCAGGACCGGACGGTCCTCGGCCGCAACCCCGACTGCCACGTGGTCATCCCGGTGACTTCGGTCAGCCGCGAGCACGCCCACATCCTGCGGGTCAACGGGCAGTTCTACATCGAAGACCTCAGGAGCCGGAACGGCACTATCGTCAACAACGAGCAGGTGAGCGACCGTCGCCTCCTCAAGAACAACGACAAGATCCGCATCTGTGACTTCCAGGCCACCTTCCAGGACGCCCGCATTCCGCTGCCCGAGGAGTGGCGCAAGCACGTCGAGGAAGAGGCGGACCCCCCGGACGAGGGCGGGTCCACGACGGTCGAAGCGACGATGCTGCACAACAGCAGCCTGCTGCTCGACTCGCACCCCAGTGAGAAGCTGCGCAACCTGGTCGAGATCAGCGGCAACCTCAGCAAGACCCTGGAACTGGACCGGCTGCTGCCGAAGATCGTGGACAGCCTCTTCCAGCTATTCAAGCAGGCCGACCGCTGCTTCATCATCCTCGTCGAGGAGGGGACCGGCAAATTGCTGCCGAAGGTCATCAAGACGCGCCGCCCCCAGGACGAGGCCAACGCCCGCTTCAGCCGTAGCGTCGTCAAGCAGTGCCTGGAGTCCAAGCAGGGCTTCCTGAGCAACAACGCCGACACCGACAAGCGCATCCTCAGCCAGAGCGTCGTCGATTTCCGCATCCGCTCGGTCATGTGCGCCCCCCTGATCGCCACCGACGGCAACCCCTTCGGCGTCATCCAGCTGGATACGCAGGACCGTAGCAAGAAGTTCGGCAACGACGACCTGAGCCTGCTGATGGGCGTCGCCAACCAGGCGAGCATCGCCCTGGAGAACGCCAAGCTGTACCGCGACATCCAGGTGCGCACGCAGCGCGACCGCGACCTGCACCTGGCCGAGGAAGTGCAGCGCGGCTTCTTGCCGCTGCAGTTGCCGGAGGTGCCCGGTTACGAGTTCTACGCCCACTACTCGCCGGCGCAGGAGGTGGGCGGCGACTACTACGGCTTCGTGCCGCTCGGCCCCAACCGCCTCGCCTTTAGTGTCGGCGACGTCGCCGGCAAGGGCGTGCCGGCGGCGTTGCTCATGGCCAAGCTCTCCTCCGACGTGCGCTACTGCCTGCTGAGCGAGGCGGAGCTAACCCGGGCCATCGCCAAGTTGAACGACCTGGTGTACCTCAGTGCCGGGAAGATGGACCGCTTCATCACGCTGGCCGGCGCCGTGCTGGACTTCGCCGACCACGTCGTGACGATCGTGAACGCCGGCCACGTCATGCCGCTGTTGTACCGCGGGGCCACCGGCACCCTCGAGGACGCCATGCCGAAGGGGGCGGGCGGCCTGCCGATGGGCATCCTGGACGGGCAGACCTACGACGCCTACCCCCTGCCGCTGGCGCCGGGCGACTGCCTGCTGGTGTTCAGCGACGGCGTACACGACGCGGTCAGCGTGCGCGGCGAGTCGTTCGGCCTCAAGGGCATTCCCGCGGCGCTGAAGGGCGAAAGCCGGCTGAGCGCCCGCGCCCTGGGCGAGCGCATCGTCAAGGCCGTCAAGCTGCACGCCGCCGGACGGGCCCAGGCGGACGACATCACCTTGGTGTGCGTCGGCCGGACGGGTTAGCGCCGGGCCCCGATTTTCTGGGATGATTCTTGCCGGAAGGCCGGGGACTTGCGGTATACTGCACTACCGGCCGACGGTTGCAGTCCGCCGATCCACCTGGGGTGAAGACCAATGAGCGACGCCATCACTCTGCCGGAAATCGTACACAAGACCAAGGAGAAGCGCGAGGAGAAGGTCAAGCGACAACCGCCGTACAACGTGATCCTGCTCAACGACGACGACCACAGCTACGAGTACGTCATCATCATGCTGCAGCAGCTCTTCGGCCACCCGCCGGAGAGGGGCTACCAACTGGCCAAGGAAGTCGATACCAGCGGCCGCGTCATCGTGCTGACCACCACGATGGAGCACGCCGAGTTGAAGCGCGACCAGATTCACGCCTTCGGCCCCGACCCGCTCATCGCACGCTGCAAGGGGTCGATGTCGGCGACGATCGAGCCCGCGCCCCAATAATCGTTTAATCGTTTGGCGGCGGGGGTCAGGCCGCTAAACTACTTTTTCGGTTCGGTCAAATCCCACAGCCGAATCGTCTGGTCCGCCCCGACCGACACCAGCCGCGTTCCCTGCGCGAAGAACGCCACCCCTTCGACCCAGGCGGTGTGGCCCTCCAGCGCCTTGAGGGCCTGGCCATTCGCCGGGTTCCACAGACGCACCGTCCGGTCCTTGCCTCCCGACACCAGGACCGTCCCGCTCGGGTGAAAGGCCAGCGCTTTGACGGCGCTGGTGTGCCCCGGCAGCGAGCGCAGCAGCTTGGCGTCGGCGACGTTGAGCAGGTGAATCAGGGTGTCGGTGCCGCCGACGGCCAGGGTTTTGCCGTCGGGACTGAAGGCCAGCCCCATGACCGCGTTGTCGGCCGGCGGCGGTTGGTTCGGGACGACGGCCGCCTTGGCCGGCGCCTCCAGCGACTTCTTGCCGGCCGCGACGTCCCACAACTTGACCGTGCCGTCGTAGCCGCCGCTGGTCAACGTCTTGCCGTCGGGACTGAAGGCCAGCGCCAGGACCCAGTCGGTGTGACCGGACAGCTTAGCGCCGGCCTTCCCCGTCGTCACGTCCCACAGCTGCACCGCCGTGTCATCGCCGGCGCTGGCCAGGGTCTTGCCGTCGGGCGACATCGCCAGGGTGCGGACCTCGGCCGCGGCCGGGAGACTGTGCAGCACCTTCTCGCCGGCCACCTCCCACAAGATCACCTTCTTATCGACGCCGGCCGACGCGAGGACCGCACCGCCGTTCCAGGCCAGGGCGGTGACCGGGCCGTCGTGCCCCAGGAGGACGTTCGGCGTGCCGTCGGCCGCCCGAATGCCCATCGACACGTCCTTGCCCCAGAGCTGGATGTGCCCCTGTTCGCCGCCGGCGGCGAGGAGGTCGCCGGAATCCTTGACGGCCACCGAGAAGCCCGGCCCGTCGAGGCCGCCGATCGTCTGGTCGAGGCGCGCCACGGCCGGGTTGATCGGTGGCAGGGCGGGCGGCTTCGCCGGCTGCGGCTGGGCCGACACGGAGGTGAGGAAGAGCGCGGCCGACACGGCGACCGCGAGGAAGAGGATGCGTGACCGGAACATGAGGAGCCCCCCGAGGCCGCTTGCGGCTTCGCAATCCGCCGCGCCGCTCATTGCCCTTCACGGCGAACCGATTGAATGAGCACGTCGGTAACGGGAACGTCCCCGTGGCCACCCTTGTTGGTCGTCTTGACCGCCTTGATCTTGTCCACGACGTCCAGCCCCTCTACCACCTTGCCGAAGACGCAATAGCCGACGCCGTCACGCGACGCCGCCCGGTCGAGGAAGCCGTTGTCGGTCACGTTGATGAAGAACTGCGAACTGGCGCTGTCCGGCACCGAGGTGCGCGCCATCGCCACCGTGCCGCGCTTGTTCGACAGGCCATTGGCCGACTCGTTCTTGATCGTCGCCTTCGTCTTCTTCTGGCGCAGGCCGGGCTCCATGCCCCCGCCCTGGATCATGAAGTTTGCGATCACCCGGTGGAACACGGTGCCGTCGTAGAACCCCTCATCGACGTAAGCGAGGAAGTTCTGGACCGTCAGCGGCGCCTTGTCCGGGTCCAGCTCCAGCTTGATCGTCCCCAGCGACGTCTCCAGGACGACCGTGTTCTCCGCCATGTCAGGTCCCCTCCGCCGGGCGAGGTTAAGAAACGAAGCCCACGGGTCATGACCCGTGGGCTTCTCGTCGATCACTTGGCCTTCTCGACCCGGACTGACTTGATGACGACGTCCTTCAGCGGAGCATTAGCGTGTGGGCGGCCCTTGTCGCCGGTCGTCTCCACGGCCTTGATCTTATCGACGACGTCCAGGCCCTCGATCACCTTGCCGAAGACGGCGTAGCCGTCGCTGTCGGCGCTCTTGTCGAGGAAGTCGTTGTCCTTGACGTTGATGAAGAACTGCGCCGTCGCCGTGTCGGGCTCGTCGGTCCGCGCCATGGCGATGGTGCCACGCTTGTTCGACAGGCCGTTGCTCGCCTCGTTCTTGATCGGGTCCTTGGTCTTCTTCTCCTTGAAGCCCGGCTCCATGCCGCCGCCCTGGATCATGAAGTCTTTCTTCGAGTTCTCCTTGCCGATCACGCGGTGGAAGATGGTGCCGTCGTAGAACTTGTCGTCCGCGTAGCCGAGGAAGTTCTTGACGGTAATGGGCGCTTTCTCGGGGAGCAGCTCGATCTTGATCGTCCCCATCGATGTTTCCATGACGACGACCGGGTTGTCGGCGCGAGCCGAGGCCGGCCCGAGCAGACAGACGAATAGCGCCAGCAGCAGAAGCCGTTTCATGCGTTCCTCTCCTTGCGTCGGCCCTGGGATGTGGTCCGGCACCGGCCCCGCGCGGGCGCGGTACACTCACACAGCATAGCAACCCGCGATCACTTGGCCTTCTCGAGCCGCACGGACTTGATGACGACGTCCTCTTCGGGGACGTTCATGAAGGTCCGCTCGTCGCCGTCGCGGACAATGAACTTCTTCTCGCCGGTCCGGACCGCCTTGATCTTGTCCACGACCTCCATCCCCTGGATCACCTTGCCGAAGACGGTGTAGCCGGGGCCCTGGTCGCTCTTGTCGAAGACCTTGTTGTCCTTGAGGTTGATGAAGAACTGCGACGTGGCGCTGTCGGCGTCGTCGGCCCGCGCCATGGCGACGCTGCCGCGCGTGTTCGTCAGGCCGTTGCCGGCCTCGCTCTTGATCGGAGCCCTGGTCATCTTTTCCTTGTGGTCGCCGGTGAAGCGGCCGGCCTGGACAAAGAAGTCTTCCCGGTCGCGCGTGTTTTCCTTGCCCAGCACGCGGTGGAAGACGGTGTCGTCGTAGAACTTTTCGTCCACGTAGCTGAGGAAGTTCTTGACGGTGATGGGAGCCTTGTCGCGGTCCAGTTCGATCTTGATCGTGCCCAGGGACGTCTCGACGACGACGACGGGGTTGGCGGCCCGGGCGGGGGCCGCGAGAAGGCCGGCGAGGACCGCCAGCAGCAGGACGCGCTTCATGACCGGGTTCTCCTTGCGCCGGGTTGGGTTGGGATCGGAAACCAGCAGACAGCATAGCAACCCCCGCCGTCGCCGGACACGCGCCGGACGGCCACCTACGCCTTGTCGGGGTACAGTTCGGCGAAGAGCCGCTCGACCGTCTCCTGCGCCCCGCGGGCCTCCGCCGGCAGGTTCGAGCCGATCGCGTCGAGGTATCTGCGGCTGCGCTGGCGCGTCCGCTCGCGGTGCTGGGGTCCGAGGTGTTTGGAGTCCATCAAGTTGTCGAAAATGTCCGCCAGCTTGCAGACTTTCACCTGCCAGGGCGCCTCGACAAGGTGCGCGACGTATTCTTCTTCACGTTCCTTCTCGGGGCGGCGCATGTCCTTGCAGAGGGCGGCGGCCCACTCCGCGGCCTGGCGGCCGAACCGCTCTTCCAGGTCGTCGAAGTCGGTCGGCGTGTCCTCGATGGCGTCGTGCAGCGCCGCGGCCGTCAGCACGCCCGGGTCGTCGATGCGGAAGACGTGCCGGGCGATCAGGCAGACGCGGAAGACGTGGGCGGCGTAGGGCGTCTGCCCGTCCTTGCGCGTTTGGTTACGATGGGCCCGCGCCGCGAACGACACCGCTTCGAGCAGAGGGCCGTAGGTCGATTGCAGTGAGTCAGGCATGACCGCGCTCCCGCCGTTGCGGGCACTCAATATTGCAGGTAGTAATTGGAGTCCTTCTCGGTGATCTTGATTAGGGCCCGATCATTGTGGGCCCGGTCGTTCTCCTTGGATTCGACCAGGGGATAGTCGTTATCCGGATTGAGTATGAGTTTCGTGAGCCAGCCGTCGGGCCGCTCCTCGAATTGCACCTCCCCCTCGACCAGGACCCATTGCTTGACCAGCGTCTCCTCGGGGAGATCGACCGAGCACCTCTTGTCCAGCACGATCGCGGCTTTGAGGGGAACGGCATCGCGCGCGCAGCAGTTCATCCGGTAGCGCACGAGAGTGAACATCCGTTTGTTGCCCGGCAGGTACTCGCCCTTGATGCGGAGCGTCTTGCCCGTGTAGTAGGCGCGGCTGTCCGGAGTGGACGACGCCCTTTGCAGCTCCGGGAAATTCACTTCGAGGACCTCACTCCGCCTCTTGTTACCAGCGGTGGCATCCGCGCTGACGTCCTTAAAGGCGTCGCGGGGGTCGCCCGCCATGTTCTTGTTCGGCAGGCCGAGGAAATAGAGGACCACGGGGAACAGCAGGATGACGAAACGCCACGGCGCCCAGCCGTGCTCGTGGCCGTCACCCTCTCCGTGGCCGTGCGAATGGTCGTGTCCGTGCCCGTGGCCGTGATCGTGGTCGTGGTCATGATTGTGGTCGCAGCCGGCGCCGTGGGCATGCTCGTGGCAAGGCTCCTGGTCGTGATCGTGAGGGTGATCGTTCCCCTTCTCGGACCCCTCGGCCGGCGTGCGGCCGGCCTGCAGCCACACGGCGACGGCTCGCAGGGCCACGACGACGAGCAGGGCAATGCCGCCGCCAAGGACCCACGGTTTCACCTTATCCGCCACGAAAAAGAGAAGGTCTTCTCGGTAGAGCATGACGGCGATGCCGCCGAGGGCGCCGGCGATGGCGATCGTGCAGAGCTGCTCGACGTAGTACGATTGCGTGTCGTGCGAATGGTCGTGGGCCATCGGGGTCTCCAGTCAAGGGGCGAACGAGGGGTCTCGCCGGCGCGCGGACGCTCACGGCGTCGGCAGCATCGGCGAGAAGTATTGCCACAAGTAGTGGACCGCTACTGAGTAAATGAACACCTGAACTGC
The DNA here is from genome assembly GCA_035266225.1 of Gemmataceae bacterium. Classification (GTDB taxonomy): domain Bacteria; phylum Planctomycetota; class Planctomycetia; order Gemmatales; family Gemmataceae; genus DATFNV01. The sequence continues at coordinate 7,885 of DATFNV010000284.1, read as the reverse complement.
GGAGGCGGTGAAGATCGTCCAGATCAGCCGCGGGCGGAACACGCGCGTGTACATGAAATATAACTTCAGGTCGAGCATCGGGCCCAGGGTGAGGAAGGCGAGCTTCGCCGACGGGGCGAGCTGCGTGTAGCTGGCGGCCACGAAGGCGTCCGCCTCGCTGCACAGGCAGAGGATGACGGCCATCCCCATCATACCCAAAATCGCCAGAACGGGGAAGCCGCGGCCGAAGGCTTCGATCTCGCCGTGGGAAAAGATCTGCCCGCACACCGCGGAGATAAATGCCCCGATAATCAGGAAAACCATGATGTCCGCGAAGTCGTGCAGGGCCGTCTCCGTGACGTTGCCGAGGCGCTCACTCCAGCTCTTTTTCTTGCCGTTGCCGTCGGCTTCGTCTTCCTCACCCGGCAGGGGCTGCGCGGGGGGCATGGCCAACGGGGTCAGCAGTTTGTTGCCGTAGCGGCGGTACTGCCGCTCGACGATCAGGCTCGTCCCGACGGCGACCAGGTAGCCGAGGCCCATGCGCATCCCCGTCATCCACCACGCGCCCATCTGGCGCATGCCGCTGGTCGAGAAGTTTTCGTGATTGAGGAACGCCGTCAAGGTGCTGCCGAAGACGACGACGTTGATGATCGGCCCGGCGAGCAGGTAGGCGGTGCAGGCGCTCAGCGGCAGGCCCTTGCGGATCAGGCGGCGCATGATCGGGATGATGCCGCACTCGCACATGGGGAACGGGAGGCCGAGGAGGGCGCCGGCGAGGATGGCCCAGAGCCGATTGCGCGGCATGATCCGCGTGATGAGCCGCTGCGGCACGAATTCTTCCAGCAAGCCGGCGATGAGCGCACCCAGCACGATGAACGGCATCGCCTCGTAGACGATGCTCGTGAACTGCGTGATGAAGAGGCGGATCTGGGTTTCGTTCTGCACGGTGCCTGCCCTGCTTGGGTGGGTGTTCGGGCGCGGAATCCGTTCCTCAGTATTGTACGCGGGGCGACAGCGCGACTGTTCGCGGGGCGGGGCAGGGCAGGGCGCAAGCTCAGGGGGCCGCCGGGGTTTTCAGGGGCTGTCCTCCAGGCCGGCGGTTGCCGCGCCGCCGCGCCGCGGCCACCGCCAGCGACAGGAAGAACAGCACCACGCTGAGCACGACGATGGTGCCGCCCGCGCCGAAGCTGAGCTTTCTGCCGTCCGGGAACACCACGCGCAGGCGCCAGGCCAGCAGGTAGCCGCTCACGCCAACCGCCAGGCACACCCCAACCGTGACCCAGAACAGCTGGCGCAGGTTGCGGCACAGGTTGCACGCCGTGGCCGCCGGCACGATCAGCAGGGCGTTGATGAGCAGGGCGCCGACGGTGCGCAAGCATATGTTGATGATGAGTGCGAGCAGGGCGATGAAGAGGTAGTTGCACAGCCGCACCCATACCCGCCGCGACCGGGCCAGGCTAGGGTTGAAGGTCGTGAAAAGGAGTTGGTTGTACAGCAGGCCCAGCACGGCGGCCGTCAGCACGGTCAGCACGAACAGCACTTGCAGGTTGCCGGAGCGGACGGTGGCGGGGGCGCCGAACAGGAAATCCTCCGGGTTGAGGAAGTTGCCCATCTGCCGGATGCTGGTGAGGAGCATCGCCCCGAAGCCCATGGCGCCGGCGAAGAAGACGCCGATGACGGTATCGCTGCTCAGCGCCGTCGTTTCGCGGACGTAGGCGATGGCCAGGCCGACCAGGATGCCGAAGACGACCATGATGGGGGTGGCCCAGTCGAAGAAGGCGCCAGGGCGGTCGAGGACGCCGACGAAGAGGGCCACGAGGAAGCCGACGGAAATGCCGGCGAACGCGGTGTGAGCCAGGGCGTCGCTAAAGAAGGCCATGCGGTTACCGACGACCAGCGAGCCGACGGCGCCGCAGATGAGACTGACGAGGATGACCGCCAGCAGGCCGAAGACGTTGCTCTGCAGGCCCCAGAAGCCGTACGAGGCCGGATCGAGTACCGAATCGACGGCGCGCTCCAGCCAGTCCGGAGGGTCGGCGGCGGCGAAGAGGAGAGTGCAGACGGCGTGAGACAGCCACATCATGGGCAGGGGAGGGCAGGGGATTCGGGAACCAGGCGCACCCGCGCGGACCACGAAGTGTCATCATACGACCGGGCGGCGGATCGGGATAGCACAGTTTCCCGAGCGCGCCGCGGTGGGCGTGGCAAGACTTCCGGGGGTACGGAGTACCGAGTACGCAGTACCGAGTACGCAGCCTCCACGGTTCGGTGCCAGGCTGACGCTGCGCCGTACTCAGTACTCCGTACTCGGTACTCCGTACTCCGTACTTGCCCCCGGAAAACTTGCCGCGCCCTCCCGTGATCACTTGCCCTTGACCTTCAGAGCCTGCTCGAGGTCGGCGACGGCCCGATCGACGTCGCCCTTGTCGCGGTAGGCCTTGCTGCGCCCCCGATAGGCATCGGCGAAGTCCGGCCGAATCTTGATGGCCTCGGTGTAATCGGCGATCGCCTTGTCGGGGTCGCCGAGGCGGGAATGCACCAGGGCGCGCTCGCGGTAGGCGTCGGCGTCCTTCGGCTCGATTTGCAGGGCGATGCTGTAATCGTAGACGGCTTGCTGGAAGTACGGCCGCGACCCCTTGGGCGTGGCGGCTCCGACGCGCAGGAAGACGACGGCCCGGTTCTTGTACGCCAGCGCGTAGTACGGGTTGAGGCGCAGCGCCTTGTTGAACTGCCGGATCGCCTTGTCGTACTGTTCCTGGGCGCAGTAGTCCACGCCGAGGTTGTTGTAGTCGGCGGCGCCCGGGTTGCGCGATTCGGTCTGCTGCGGCGGCGCCGCCTTGGGCGGCGGGGCCTTCATCTCGTCCATGAGCGATTTCACCTCCGCCACGTCGATGCAGAGGCTGACCAGCTGGGCGTTGGCCTTGCCGGCCGCGTTGACGCCGACGACCTCGCCGTGGTCGTTGACGACCGGCCCGCCGCTGTCGCCGGGGTTGAGCGGTGCCTGCGTCTCGATGACTCGCGCCTCGACCTTTTGGCCGTCCTGGTACTGGAACTTGTTGCGGTAGACCTGGCGCACGGTGCCGGTGGTGTAGACCCAGAAGGCGTCGCTGGCCCCGGGGTTGCCGACGGAGTGGACGCGGTCGCTCGGCCCCGGCTCGCCACGGGCCATCTTCAAGGGCACCACGTCGTTGGGCAGCGAGTCGAGCTGGATCAGCACCAGGTCGCGCGTCGGGTCGGCGGCCACGACTTGCCCCTTGACGGCGCGGCCGCGGCGCTGCAGCGACGGCTCGTTTTCCTTGTAGTAGCGGCTTTCGGCGATCAGTTTGCCGTCGCGGAAATCGGGGAAGACGACGGTGGCGGCCTCCGCGGACCCGACGACGTGGTAATTGGTGACGAGGAGTCGCTTGTCGGCATCGGCGAGCCAACCGGTGCCGTGGCGCTTGTCGGTGTGGACCCAGGCGCTGGCCCGCAGCGCCTGCCGGTAGATTTCGCCGGGGGTGCGCTCCATGTCGGCGGCGCCGGCGGGGGCCGCGGCGAGGAGGCAGACGACGACCGCGAAGGCAGCTTTGGCGTGGGACACGGCAGATCCTGGTGGGGAAAGGCAGGAGGGTAGCGACGCGGGGAGGGTCGCTCCAACCATAGGTCATGCCGCGGCCGCGTGCCGCTTGCGGCGCCGCAATCGTGCCGAGATCACGAGCGTCGCCGACGTTGACGCCGCAAGACATCGGCGCGAACCTCGACGCGGAGGGGGTCGTTCATGTTGAGCACGCGGACAGTCGCCCGGCCGATTGGCGTCAGGCCGATGATCGTGGCCCCTTGCAGTTGAAAGTGCTCCGTCCAATCGTGCTGTCGCGGGTGAAAGAGGGGAACCAACGCGCCCGCCTCAATGCTCGCGATGTTTGGTCCCTTGTGGAGGTTGCAATGGGGGCAGGCGAGCGCGAGGTTATCGAGGGCGCTGGCGCCGCCGTGCTGCTTGGCTATGACGTGCTCTATCTGGAAGGTGAAGAACGGCTCGTCGTCCTGATGCGAGCGGCAATACTCGCAGCGGTTCCCGGCACGCTGCCGGATCAGTTGGCGAGTAGCGGCGTCCATCACTCGACCTCATCCAGCACGGAACGGGCCTTGGCCTGCAGGACCGCGATCAGGTTTCCGGCCCGGACGAGCGCCTCATACTTCGCGCGCTCTTCCGGAGTGAGTTGTCCTTCCGCATTCTTCTCGGCCAGGAGGTCGAGTTCCGCCTGCGTGGTCGGGTCGGCGCGAAGGGCTGCGATGCGGGTCGCGACCTCCGGCGTCAAGCAGGCACGAACCGGGTCGAGAAGTTGATCGAGGGTACGGAGTTCGGTGGTAAGTGCGCTCATGAGATGGATGATACCACGGCCGTGATCCACCCTGCAATAGCCGTTGCCCGGGGCGCGGCGGAGGAAGAGGGTTGGGCGAGTAGCAATTTCATCGTCGCCCGTCATCTCGAGTCCGTATCGCGTACCGCGGTGGCCGCCAGCAACCGACCCATCAGCGCCATCGCCGCGCGCGCTTCGTCCTGGGTGATGACCAGCGGCGGCGCGATGCGGATCACCTTCTTGGCCAGCGGGCCGAGCAGGTGGATGCCGTCGCCGCCGTCGCCGCGGTAGCACGCCAGGACCACCGCGTTGGCCCAGTCCGGCGCCGCCCGGCCGGTGTGATCCTTCGTCTCCACTCCCCACACCATGCCGCCCTCCTCGCCGCGCACCCGGGCCACGAACGGCAGTTCCTTGAGGCGGACCAGCCCCTCCTCGATGACGGCGGAGGCCCGGCGGCAGGGGCCGAGTACGTCGCGGCCGGCGAACTCGTCCAGCGTCGCCAGCACCGCGGCGCAGCAGAGCGGGTTGGCGCTCCAGGTGTCCGACCCCTCGCCGTAGTCCAGGCTGGCGAACAGGTCCGCCCGGCCGACCGCCGCCGCCACCGGCACCCCGTTGCCGAGCCCCTTGCCCAGCACCACGACATCCGGCTCCAGGCCATAGGTCTCGTAGGCGAACAGGTCGCCGGTGCGGCCGAAGTTCGACTGCACCTCGTCGAGGATAAAAACGATGTCGTTTTCGCGACAGAACTGCTGCAGCAGTTGCAGGTACGCCTTCGGCGGGTGATACGAGCCGCCGCCGCCGAGGTACGGCTCGGTGATGAGCACGCCCAACCGCCGCCCGAACTCAGACTGGAGCGCCTCCAATTCGCGGCGGTACGATTCCGGGTCGAACGGGGCGCCGCGCAGGCTGACGTCGGCACACTCCTCGCGCGGGAAGCTGACGAAGCGCACGCGCGGGTCGCGGTCGTGGTCCGTCTCGCAGCCGGTCACCGCGCCGGCCAGCCCCTTCTTGCCGTGGAAGCCGTAGCGCGTGGCCAGGATGATGTCGCGCGTGTGGTCCCGCCCCAGCGCTGCCCACAGCGCCTTCTGGATGGCCTCCGAGCCCGACGCCGCCCACATGACTTGCTCCAGCCGCCGGCCGCCGGGCCGACTCTGCAACACGCCGGCCAGCCGCCGGCTCGCCTCGGACTCGACGCCCGTGACGGCGTTGTACGCGGTCATGGGCAGGGCGGAGAAGTAGCCGTCGGGGGCCGCCGGACTCTTGCCGGTCGCCGCCGCCTTCCAGCCCATGTAGCCGGTGAAACGCTCCATCCACGACCAGGGGTTGTGCCCCAGGTTGGCGACGAGGACGCCGGAGCTGAAGTCGTACAGCCGCCGGCCTTCCGGCGTCCAGTGGTAGACGCCGGCGCTGCGGGCGAGGACGGCTTGCGTCGGCGTGTAGGTGCGCAGCGCCTTCGGCTCGAAACGGGCGATCTGGTCGCGGGTGGGATTCGAGGCGGACTCGTTCGGATGGTGGGGAGCCGTGGTCATGCGTCGGGGTCCTTCGGTGGTCACAGCGGCCGCAGGTATTCGGGGGGGACGGCGTCCGTCAACCATACACCATTCGCGGAGACATAGAAAGTGTGTCCCGCCCGGTGCATCGCCGCCGCGTCCACCTCAAACACCACCGGTTTGCCGTGCCGGGCGCCCACCTTCGTCGCCGTCGGCACGTCGATCGACAGGTGGACGTGGTGCCGCGCCATCTTTTTCAGGCCGTCGCTGCGGATCGCCTCGACGTACTGCGCCCCGGTGCCGTGGTAGAGCAGGGCAGGGGGGACGGCCGGCTCCAGCTGCAGATCGACGGACGTGCTGTGGCCCTGGTTGGCGCGGATGAGCGTGCCGGTCGGGTCGAAGGAGAAGCGCTGCTTGTCGTTGCTCGCGACGACTTCTTCGAGTTGCTCACGGGTGATGGGGAAGTGGTTGCGGGCGCAGGCGGCGAGCAGGTCATCGACGCGCACCCAGCCGCCGGCGGCGAGGTTCAGGCCGAGGCGCTCCGGCTCGTGCCGCAGGTGCTTGCTCAGGTACTTGCTGATCTTGACGAGGCGTTTCGGGTCCATGACGGTCTCCTTTTTGTCCAGGGGACACGTCCGCACGGCCCGAGGTTCGGGAGAAGAGGCGCCGTGGCCGGTGCCGGCCGGCAAGTCACCGTAGTATCTCGACTGTCAAATCCGTGAAGTTGCTCAGCCGGGAATCATTCGTCAAAAAGGCTTGGCAGCCATTCTCGACGGCCGTCGCCAGGTGAAGGGCATCCACGGTGCCAAAGTCGTGCATGGCCTGGATCAAGGTGGCGCGGCGGAAGACGTTCGTGCTGATGGGCAAGATCATGACGTCGGGACGCACGAAGAAGCCGTCGTACAACCGCAGCAGCGCGAAGTTAGAATGCCGCAGCGGGTAACTGCCACATTCGGTGCGCGTCAGTTCGCTGAGGGCGACCCGGTCGGCTGTGCTGATGGCTCGTAAACGGGCCTCGGCTCTCGGGCCGAACACCGCGGGATTCTCGACGGCGTAGATCACGATGTTGGTGTCCAGGTAGATCAGCACGCCGCTTCACTCCGGCGAGGATTGCAACCGCTGGCGAGCCTGGCGGCGCTCCTCATCGGAAGCTTGCACGCGGGCGCGGTCGGCGTCGATCTCTTCCCTGGTGCGGAACGTATGCCCCTGGGCCAGCATCTCGGCGCGGCTGCGCTGCAGATACTCCCACCAGGTTTCGGCGGCCGGCGCGGCTTCCGGCAACGCTCGAATCAGCACTTCCACCGGTCCCGCAGGCAAAGACGGCGGTTCCTCCAGGACCAGGGTCCCATCGGGCTTGAGTATCCCCTGCGTCAGGACTTGCGCTGGATTCATTTCAACCTCGCTCTCGCCCGGCGGCCCCTGACGCCGGGACGCACGCCTCCCTCGCTGACCCGGGCCGTATCGCTTCTCCTGGAATTATTGTAATCAGGCTAGGCGGAAGCGGGCACGGGAGCCGATCAGGTTGTGGCGCAGGGCAGGGGAGCCCACGGAAGTTCCGGCGGACTCGCGTGGCTATCGTCTGCCGTCCGCGGTATGCTTCGCGGGGTGTCGCCCGTGCCTGTTGCGGAGCCGCCGTCATGAAATCGCCGTTTCCCGGCATGGACCCGTACATCGAAGCGTACCCGTTGTGGAGGGACTTCCACGACGACCTGATCGGGGAGATCAAACGCGCCATTGCCGTGGCCTTGCCGGAGCGCTACGTCGTTCGCACGGGCAGGCGTTCTTACGTCATCCTCGCCGAAGCGGACGGGAAGACCGAGCACCATTTCGAGCCCGACGTGACCGTGAGTGCGAGGCCAGGGCCAGGCCGAGGCAAGGGAACGGCAACCGACCCGGTGATGGAATCTGAAAGCGACCTCGTTACCCTCCGTGCGTTCATCGAGGAGGAGTTCGACGAGGCGTTCATCGACATCTATGAACTCGATCCCAAACGGCGTCTGATCACCAGCGTCGAAGTCCTCTCCCCCTCGAACAAGAGACGGGGATCAAAAGGCTGGCGCCTGTACCTTCGCAAGCGGC
>DATFNV010000283.1:0-16526 GCA_035266225.1 Gemmataceae bacterium | reverse complement strand
CCAATTGGGCGAGGTTGTGGGCCGAAGCGGCTTTCCCCAACTGCTTCTCCGCTTGGGATACTGTTCCGAGGTAAGGCCGACGCCACGGCGGCCAGCAAGCGAGGTTCTTACAGCGTGAAGGGGATGCCGGACCGCTGCGAGAAAGCGGAGTTTGTGGCGAAGCGGGCTGATGCGCCGAAGACTCCAAAACGGAAGAGGCGTGGGGACTGAAGGAGGAACTCCGTGACGGAGGCACCTGGGTACTCCCACATGCAGAAATATCCGCTGTGCCTGATCCTCTATGGCTCTGCCCTGGCTTGCTTCGCCCTCGCCTGGATGGTCGGCAGCGCTCCGGGCAGTATCATCGCAGTCGCCGTGGGTCTGCTCATCACCCTCCTCGCCCCGGCGTTCCACCATCTGACCATCGTGGACGACGGCGACCGGCTGGCGATCCGCTTCGGCCCGCTGCCCCTGTTCCGCAGGACGGTGCCGTACGCCGACATGCTGAAGGTCGAGGTCGGGCGTACGCTCATCCTCGATGGCTGGGGCATCCACTACAGCGTCCGGGGCGGCTGGGTCTGGAACCTGTGGGGCCGGGATTGTGTGGTAGTTCATCTGAGGAGCGGAGTGGTGTGGATCGGCACCGACGACGCCCCCAACCTCGCCAGATTCCTCGAAGGAAAAGTCGCCCGACAAGGAACGTAACAGGGCAAAAGGGCAGGCCAGGCCGAAGCTCGGCAAGAGTGCGGCCTTCGTCAAGACACGTTTGAAGCAGTTGCCGCAGGAGAAGGAAACCTGGGAGGGTGACTTCCGGGCATTGCCAAAACCGATGGAGCAGCCCGAAACGCATTAGCTGGGACTGGTTGTCGTTCTCCCCAAGGGTGATCCCCTGCTCTACTTGCCAGTGGAATACACCCCGACCGTCAACGACCAAGTCGTTCTGCCCCAGGTCCATCCTGCCGAACCTCATCCCGGTGTGGTCGGCGACGAGCCGTTCGAGCAAGGAGAGCATGAGCCGGTCGGAGGCAGTCAACGGTTGAGCGAAGAAGACCAGGACCGGGAGCGGGGAGGCCAGGACTTCCTGCCCGAAGCTCGACCCGTCGAACTCCCGCAGGCGGCTGGGCGCTCGCTCCGGGGCAGGGCTTCCAGGTGTCTTCAGGGAGTCCGGTCGCTGGTCGTGATGGCGTGTCCTCCCTCCGGGCGAGCGCTTCCCCGTACTCTTTTTTGAGCTTCAAGTACAGGTCCGCCGCCTCTTCCGGGGTTAAGAGGTATTCGCTGAGTTCCCCGTCGTCGGCCAGTTCCTGGGCCTGCTCGGGAGTCAGGCCCCGGATGTCCATTGGCCCCTCGGGGAGCAGGCCGACCACGAAGTAGCCGCTATCGGGATAGGTCGCCAGGTCGGCCCCTTCGCCGACGGTCCTCCCGGCCTTGAGGCGGGAAACGATTAACTGCCTGGAGTTCTGCCGTCGCTTCATGGCTGTCGCCTCCTGTCGGTTGCCTGCGCCGTGCGGGGACGCCTCCGCCTGCCCCTGCTGAGCCCGGGGCGATGCGCTGCTACCGCTCCCCGGTCCTGAACACGGCCCTACTGCCCCGGTCAGATGGCCCGCCCTACACAGCGACCCACCTGCCGCCCTCTTCGAGCGCCATTCATGCCCCCACAGGCGGCCCGGTCAACTGCTGATCAGGCCCACTTCTCTCTCGTGGACGAGGATGTAGGTGATGACCGAGCCTTTCCCCGCCCTCAGCCTGCCGCCCCCGGCGTTATACCGGGACGCCAGTTGCTCAAGTTCGTTCCGTCCCGTTGGGGTAGCGAGCAGGGATCGCAGTTCCTGTTCCCGTTCCCGGAGGGTTTTTGTCGATGTCATCGGTAATCCTGATCGAATGGGGACAGGAATAAGGCGGGGCCGAGCCCATGTCGCCCACAAAGGCGGTGGCTCGGGCCTCGGAGGGGAGCGGGAGGGCAGGCAGCGGGGAGCGGCCTGGGCTTGGCCTGACTCCAGCGGCGAAGCGCCCCCAGTTCTACTTGCGGTGGCGGATCTTGCTCCGCATCCGGCGCTTTTTCCGGCCCACCTTGCGTCGTCCTTTGCTTTTCCTCATCGGCTGAACCGGCCTTTCTTGAACGCAGTGATCATGCACCGGGCGAATGGCGGTCCACGGCAGGGGCAGGAGCAGGTTACTCGAACTCGTGACCACATAGCAGGCGGACCACAATAGCGCCGAGCAACGCTCTTGATTCGTGGCGTCCACGGCTTGGGCCATCTCCTGCGGGGTAAGGCCGTCGTCAGGGGTTGCCCTACCGATTCCCCCAAACGGTCTTTCAGGCCCCTTCCTTATTCCTGTTCCAGTCCCTTCCCACTGTAGTAGAGAATGAACCCGTCCTCGGCCTTGACCTTGTAGACGTGCGTCTCCGGGCGCTGGAGAATGGTCGCCTTCTGGCCCTGGTGTTTCCCGTAGCGGATAATGACCCGATCCCCCACGGAAAAGCGTGTCATGAGAGTCTTCCCTGGTTGACGCTTCTGGTTGCTCACCGGGTCACTCGGGTCCGTCACGAGATGGCCCTTGGCTGAGGCAGGTCTGGCGCTTTTCGTGAGCCTCCCGACGATCCGCCACGATTCCGTCGGGAACGAGGACGCCCCTCCCACCAACACGGTGCGGGAAGGGCGTCAGGGTTGTCCGAATGGGTTACTAGCGACTGGTGCCAGCAACACCGCCCCTGCCATTCCGCTCTTCCCGTGGCCGGGCTTCGTTGACGGTGAGCGCCCGCCCGTTGACCTCCTGGCCGTTCAGGGCGGTGATGGCCGCTTGCGCTTGCTCGCCGCTGTCCATCTCGACGAAGCCGAAGCCCTTCGAGCGGCCCGTGTCCCGGTCCATGATGACCTGGGCCGACTGCACCGTGCCGTGCGGCCCAAACAGGTTTTGCAGATCGCTGTCGGTCGTCCCATACGACAGGTTGCCGACGTACACCTTCTTGGCCACGAGGGGCCTCCTTCAAAGAGAATCACGCAAAACGAGCCAGGCCCACAGCGGGCCGATGCCGTCGCATGAAAAGTGCTTCCATCGTTGACCTGGGACGAGCGAAAGGCAGATGGGAGGGACAACAGCGAGGTCATCACGGCCACGAATCTTCTGCAAGGCCCAAGAACAAGCTCATCATAGACCAATCGGCTCCGTTTAGCAACCCCTGTTCTTGGAATGGTCAGAATCGTGGCCGCACGGGGCCATTGCCGGCGGGGTCCGTCGTTGGATCGAGGCCGGGTGGAAGCCACGACGGTTGTTGCCTTGTCAGACCTCTTTTGCTGTAGTAAGAGCCGCAGTTAACTGAAGATGTCCGATGGGCGCTGGAATCTGCGATTGGTTCTGACACAGCAATTCCCGGCCTGGATGTAAAGCCTTAGCTGCAATGATGTTGCGCAAGGCCGGGAAGAGCTGGCGCCGCGGATCTTTCGACAGCCACTTTGTCAGGCGCCTTTAGACCTATTGAGCGCTCTGGCATGGCGGGAGAATCAGGAAATGCAACCCAAGAAACAGCCGGCTTGGCCGTCAATCCACCGCCCCACGGCGCCCGGCCACGAGGATTCGTCAAAAAAGATAACTAATTCCTTTTTATTCTCCAGAAGCGGACCTCGGGCAAGCATGCGGCTTCAGGGAGGAAGCGCGTTGCCGGGCCTGACCTTGCCAAGGAGGTCAAGCGCAGGCAGGGGGACCGCGCCCACCTTCTCGAGGCCGACTGGTGCCGCCTCCTGGGTGAGGTGGAACGCCTGAACCAGCCCGCAGGGCAAGCCTTCCCTTTGCCAGGCGGCTTCCCTGCGGACGAGGTTCTGCGGACCGTCATGCCGTCTTACACGGAGGGCCTCGCGCGACCTTCTCACCGCCCGGGGCACCGACAACGAACGCTTGCGGAGGCCCAGCAGCGCCTCCACAGGCGGGCTTGGGCGGCGTCTTCCTCACACGCAAGCGCTGGCCTCCTGCTTGAGCGAGCACTTGTTTAGCGACTCAAGGCGTTTGTACACCAGCGAAAAGAGGGCGTTTTTCCGAAGTTGCATGGTGACGTGGTCGTGTCAGTGGCAACTTCTACAGCAATGTGAACAGATCCCAAAGCGGAACGGAAGTGCTCACGATTTTATCGTGACGGCCGCCACGGCGTGCGGCGACAATTCGACATCGAGGCGAATCGTCCGCCCTTCATACGCGCAGGAGAAAGGCTCCGCGACCAGCCGGGAGGCTTCCTGCAACTTTTCCAGTTGGGCCTCGTCCAAATACTCCGGCCGGCCCATCGCCAGCCACGTCGCCTTCGCATTGGCGTGGTCGTCATCGATACGCTCCAGCGTCACGGCCCGCGGCGGCGGCGCGTCGGTCAGCTCGATCCGCACGCGCTGCGCCGCGAGGGGCTGGCGCGGCAGGGCGTGGTTGGTCAACAGGACCGTCAGGGCGTTCTCGCGCCGCACGGCCCAAACGTCCACCGTCTCATCGCTGCCCTCCACGGGCAAGCGCTCCTCCCCCAGCTGGTGCAGCAGCTCGAAGGCGCGGTAAGCCGGCTTGGGAATGCCGTGCAAGTTCAAGAGGCCGAAACCGCCGTGGAAGGGCACGGAGGGGAAATAGTTCTCCTCGAAAATGTCGGTGAAGGTCCAGAAGCTGTAAGCCTCCACGAAATCGCTCGCCTCCAGGGCGCTCTTGGCCGCGAAGGCCGCCGCGTACGGCTCGTCCTGGCGCGGGTAACGCGGGTTGGACGAGGCGTTCCACTCCGTGTACAGCAACGGCCGCCCCCCGGCCTGGCGGCGCGCCTCGCGCACCCACTCGCCCATGGCGCCGCGCCGGCCGCCGGCCAACTCACCCTCGGTGTCCTGGGCCTCGCTCCACAGGGGGTCGTTGGGGTAGTGGTGCGTACTGACGAAATCGGCCGGCACGCCGTGGCGGTCGCAGAAGTCGAGGAACTCGGGCAGCCAGGCGTTGGCGGCTGTGGCCGGGCCGCCGACCCGCAGCCCAGCGTCCACCCCCTTGATCGCCCCGGCGGTGTGCTGGTAAAGCTCGAAATACTGTTCGCGGGTGCCCGCCCAGAACGCGGGCAAGTTCGGCTCGTTCCACACCTCGAAGTACCAGCGGCGCACCTCGTCCAGACCGTAGCGCGTCGCCCAGTGGCCGACCAGCCGGCGGATCAACTCGGCCCACGCCTGGTAGTCGGCGGGGGGCGTCACGTTGCCCCGGTAGGAGAAGACGGCGGCGCCGCCCGAGGCCAGCGCCGCGGGCATGAAGCTCAACTCCACGAACGGCCGCATGCCGATCGACAGCAGGAAGTCCACGATCCGGTCGGCGTTGAAGAACGAATAGATGAGCCGGCCGTGGTGCCGCACCAGCGTGCCGAGGTCGTCGCTCAACAGGCCGTGGAAGCGGACGTGGCGGAAGCCCAACTCCCGGCGGCAGCGGGCGAGATGGGCCTGCCAGTCGGCGCGCAGGGCGAGCGGGGCGTGGCAGCTGCCGACGGTGTGCTCCCAGACGTGGGGCAGCGGCGCGGCGGGCGCCGACAGCCGGCACCGAAAGAGTGGCTCTCCCATAGCTCGGCCCCTCCCGAAGTCAACGCCTGTCCCAGGTATTCTCGGCCGAACCGATCGACCGTGCGCTTACCGATGTCCTGGACCTTCGGCCGGCGGCCGGCCCCCCACGGGGAAGGCCAGGCCCCATTCCTGCCTTGGAACGGTGACTTCGGCCGCCCCCCCGCCGTACGAGGACGCCAGGGTGGGCAAGTTCGCCAGGCTCCCGTCAAGGAAAGTGTGGTGCCAGACCTGCGTCGCGACCACCCCGGCCAGCCCGGCCTCGGTGGACAGGCGCGCCCCGCTCCCGCGCCGCAGCGACCCGTAGTGCGCGCGCCAGTGGCGTACCGCCGCGGGATCAAAGTAACCGGTCCGGCGCAGCGCAGCCTCGCTCAGCAGCTCACTGACGCTGGGCGGCGCATCTTCGGAGAACAGCGTGTCGAAGGGGGCCACGAAGTCCCGCTTGGGGCGCCAGGCGATGTCGCGGGGCAGCCAGCGCTGGGCGACCTGGCGGAGCAGGTACTTGTCGCGCAGCCGCCGCAACTTCCAGCGCGGGTGCAGCCCGCAGGCGAAGGCGACCACCTCCTCGTCGAGGAAGGGGTAGCGCACGTCCAGGCCGGCGAGGGCGGCGACGCGGGCCCCCTTGGCCTGCAGCTGCAGCCCCGGCAGGTGGGCCCGCATCCCGATGTAGAGCCCCTGGTTGAGGGGGTGCCAGCGCCGCATGCGCCCGAGGTCCAGGTGCAGGTCTTCGTAGGGGAGCCGGCCGCCCAGGGCGTCGCGCAGCGACGGGCCGTAGAACAGGAACTTGGACAGCGCGATCAGGCCGTACACGTCGAGCCAGGCGTGGTGCCCGCCGACCAGCGCGTGGATACGCGTGAGGTTGTCCCGGGCCGCCGGCGGCGCCGTGAGCCGGAGGTAAAGCCGGCGCACCGCCTGACTGGGCCGGATGCCCGGCAGCCAGTCGAGCAGGCTGAGCAGGCGGTCGCTGCGAAACCACGGGTAACCGGCGAACAGGTCGTCGGCCCCGTCCCCGGACAGGGCGGCCCGGTGCCCCTCGGCGACGGCGCGCTCCGCCAGGAGCAGGAGCGCGACGCCGGACGGCTCGGGGACGGGGCTCTCGGCGGCCTGGATCAGGCGCGGGTACGACTGGAGCATCTCGGCCGCGCCGCAGGAAACCACGATCGGTTCGGAGCCACTGGCCCGTGCCACCCGCAGGGCCCGCTCCGTCTCGTCATGGCCGGGCGACTGGATCCGGATCGTGAGCGAGGGCAGGGGGGTCCCGCGGTCCCGGCCGGCTAGCGCCAGGAGCGTGCCGCAATCGATCCCCCCGCTGACGTAGGAGGCGAGCGCGCCGTCCTCCCGCGAGCAGCGCCGTACGGCGGCGAGCAAGGCTTGCTCAAGGCGGTCGGCCAGCGCCGCGGCCGCCCCATCCTCTTCCTGCCCCCGGTCGGGGTAATCGACGTCCCAGTAGCGCCGCTCCTCGACGGTTCCCGCTGCCCCGTGGCCGGGCCGGGCGATCAGGGAGTGGCCCGGCAGGAGCGCCTGGACGCCCTCGAAGCAGGTGCGGGCGGCCGGCAGGCCCAGGAAGGTGAAGACGTGGTCCAGGCCGCGGAGGTCGGCCGCCGGGCGGACCAGGCCCGAGGCGAACAGGGCCTTGATCTCGGAGGCGAACAGCAGCCAATTGCCCCGCCGCGCCCAGAACAGCGGGGCGATGCCGAGGCGGTCGCGGGCGAGGAACAGCCGGCGGTCACGGGCGTCCCAGAGGGCGAAGGCGAACGGCCCGCGAAGGCACTGGACCATGTCCGGGCCGCGCTCCTCCCAGAGGTGCGCCAGCAGCTCCCCGTCGCCGCCCTCCCGCAACCGGTGGCCGCGGGCGCGCAACCCCGGCCCCAAGCCGGAATCCCCGAGGGGCCAGCCGGGGAAGGCCACTACGCTGCCGTCCTCGTTCGTGCCCGGCCGTGCCTGGCCGGCGGCGCGCGCCGCGGCCGGCGGCCGTAGGCCCAGCCCCACGCCAGGGGTCTGGTACTCCGGGGGCGAGTCCAGGCCGTGCGCCCCCGGCCAACCCGTCATGGCTCGGAGGAGGGGGCCGGGCAGGTACGGCGCGCCGGCGAGTTCGAGCATCCCGGCCATCCCGAGCATAGAGACCTCCGCGTCGCGACCCGAAGGGGCGTGGGCCGGCCGCCAGCTCGGTGCGACTGGCCGTCAGGCCCGCAAATCAACAGCAAGCTACCTGACTACTCGGCTTCGCGGCGCGCGCCCTCGCTCGCGGCGTGGGTGAGGACGGCGGGCTCACCCCACGACCGCCTTCTGGCGCAGGGTAACGCGGCCCAGCGCTGCCAGGTCGAGGCCGATGCCGGGGCAGGTCAGCGCCGGCGCCCGCCCGCCCGCCCCAGCCGAACGTGATGTCGCGGCCGGGCACCGAGGCCAGCCGCAGGCGCTCGGCCAGGCGGGCGGCCGTGGCGAAATCCGGGCAGGGCAACGTGACTCCGGTAAGAGTTCGCTCCGGAACGGCGAGGATCTCGCGCCGTCTGGTTTGATCCTGGTGGCCTTGATAGGGGAACGCATCTCCCGCCTGCCGACCATCCCCGAAGAAGCCGGCCACATCCGGCCGCGGGCCTGCCTGGCCGTCGCGTGGCCGGCTTCAGCTCGGCGCCCTCGCGCTGACCGTGCCACTCCCGAGTTCAACTCCAAATCAGGGGCGGCGGCAGTCGTGGCGCTTCCCCACACCCAGGTGAGGGACTTGAACGGCCCCTGACCTCACGTTCCTGTCCCCTCCAGCCATCTCCGCCCGCTTACACATGTTACCCGCTCGCGCCGCAACCATTGGTCCGAAAGCGTACGGTTCGGGGCGTCGGACAAGGCGCTGCGAGTTCCGGAAACGCACAACCCGTACCTTCGGCATCTCCGGCCTTGCCGGCGACGGCGTAGCAAGCGTAGGCCATCACCGCCTTCACCGAAGCGGGACTGGCCCCGCTGTGGCGGGCGGGAGGACTGATCTGTCGTCCGGTCACGTGGACCGCGCGCTGACGCCGCCGGCCTGATGGGCGGGCCAGCGGCGCGGGTGGGGTGGGACCGCGGATCGCGGACGATGGGCGCGCAGCTGTCTCCCCCATCGGCCGAGGCGTACACCTGTCCGCCGGCTGCACACCAGACACCCGTCCTTCTCCTCCCATGGCAGCCGCCCGTCGCGAACACTAGACCGTCGGCAGGCCCGCTATCTCCATGACCGGCCGGATCTCGACGGTGCCCATCCGCGCCCCCGGAATCCGTGCCGCGATGCCGATCACTTCGTCGAGATCCTTGGCATCAACCAGGAAGTAGCCGGAACAGCGTAACACTTGCGCCGTGCCCAGCAAAAAAAGGGCGCCCGACACGATTCAGCGCCCCAATGGGAAACGACGAGTCTCCCGGTGCTTCCCGACCGATGCACGGTGATGGTTTCGAGGGGGGGAGTGTACACCCGTGGGGGAATGAAATCGATGAGTCCCGTGGCTACAATGCTCCCCGACGGTCAGGACGGCCGAATACATCAACAGTCATGGATGACTTGACAATGAATCTGACAAAGAACTGACTGGAAAGTGGCGGAAACATCCGTAGAATATGTACAGGTCGGCGAGAGGGAGGGCTGCGTTAAGGAAGCCGCAACTCCTTGTAGTGTAATACTTTGGAAAAAATCGAACGCGTAGCTCAGTCGGTAGAGCAACGGACTTTTAATCCGTAGGTCCTGGGTTCGAGTCCCAGCGCGTTCAATGACTTACGGCGACGGGGTGCAGGTTCACCTGGTCGTCGCGCTTGCCCTTGTTGTCCTCACAGCGCGTGATGGCGTAGCCGCCTTTCAGGTCGAGGTCGTCGCGCCGCAGTCCTAGCAGGTCGGAGCTGGGCCACCCCGTCATGTAGCCGGTGACGATCAGCTTAGCCGCGAGCGTCGCCCGAGCGCTTCGGCCCAGCGCTCGGGGGGACGACCGCGGCTAAGCCGGTTACGGCTAGGTCTCGATGACCTTCGTCCCCGCGAAACGGTCGTGGATGCAGCGGCGCTGATCACCGAAGATCGCCAGCAGGTCGAACAGGACGAATACCTGGCCGACGAGGGGGACCAGCGAAAGGAACAGCGGCAGGAAGGAGCGCAGCACGACGACCCGCACCAAGCCGGGGTTGCTGTCGTCCTCCTCATCGACGATCCGCACGCCGACCATCATCTTCCCGAGCGACTGGCCCCGCCACGACAAGAGGCTCAGCTGGACGGTCGCGACAAGCAGGGCCCCAGCGCCCCACACCGCGACACGCGCTCCCGGGCCCTCGGCATCGAAGCCAAGCGCGGCGGGGACGAGGAACGCGGCCGCGACGGGGACCACGCCGATGAGCAGGTCGAGGAAGGCCGCCGCCAGGCGGTCGCCCCGGCGCGCCAGCGGCCTGGTCGCGGGCCGCACCGGGGGCGCAGTCGCGGCCGGCGGCGCGGGCGGAGGGGCCAGCGGTATCTGGTAGTGGTCCCAATCCGGATTGGTCATGACGGGCTCCTCAAGGGGTCCTGCACGGGCGCCGACCGGGACGGGAATTGATCCGTGCAGACTACCCACCAAGAAGAGGGCGAGTCAAGGGAAAAGGTCGCATTTCTCCGCCGCTAGCGGCGTGCAAGTCATTCGCCGCTCCTACCGACCTGCAACAATCGGCTGTCCCCGGCGTAGGTTAAGGGCCCATCGAAGAATTACTTCCGTTTAGCGGCGGCTCGCAGAGCCGCGCGGCTCTGCGAGCCGCCGCTAAACAGGGAACTTAATGATCGATGGCCGCTAAGCCAAGCGGCAGGTAATAGTCTCTCGTCTCCCCTTAGACGGGCCGCGGGGCCGGCCCGAACGACCCGGGCGGCCCAGTTTGCCCTCTGACGGTTCATGGCCTACACTTCGCCGTCACCCATTCTTCGCCCCACGAGGCACTCCTCATGATGATCCTCCCCACGGGGGCTGGGCAACTCGCTGGCGCGTCCGCCAAGACGGGCCCAGCGAATGCCGGCCACGGGCACGGCCAGGGCAACAACGTCTCGGGCTTCGGCGACTTACTCAAGAAACTGTTGCAGGCGCAGGGCGCCGCGGCCGTGGGCCAGGGGCAAGGCGCGACCCCACCGGCCGCGGCTGGGCAGAGCACCGCCGCGGTCAAGGGCGTGGCCTCGCTGCTGAACGTCGGCACTTGACCCCGAATCCCAATCCGGAGACGAAAGCGACTGACGGGGACCGAACGACAGCATTTCGTTCCGGTCCCCGTCTCCCGTTTCACCTTTCAAACACGCTCGGCCGGTCCGCCCCTGGGCGACGCCGGAGAAGCCCGCTTTCCGGAGGGAGTTGCGGGCTGCGGGCGTGGACCGGCTCAACACCGACAAGCTAGACGATCTGCGGCGCTTTCTCCTTGACGAGGCACGCCAGCGGGAGGAACAATGAACGGCTGACTCGGCTTCCGGGTAGGTCCGGCGTGCCGAGCCGGACCCGTCCCCCGGGGGCGGCGAGAGGGCGCTGGCATGACCGAGGCCGAGTGGCTGACCTGCGACGACCCGCGGCCGCTCCTACAGCGGCTCGGCGGCCGCCCCGACGACCGCAAAGCGCGGCTGTTCGGCTGCCACTGCTGCCGGCGCGTCTGGCCCCTGCTCGATGACGCCCACCGCCGCGCCGTGCGGGCCAGCGAACGCTACGCGGACGGCCGCATCAGCGGCGAGTCGTGGCGCCGCCTCGGAGCCGTCTTGCCGCCCGGGCGGACGGCCGCGGAGGAAGCGGCCTGGGCGGCGTGGCGTGGCTACGGCGTCGTGGCCGCCTGGCGCGCCGCGGAGGCCGCCGAGGAGGCCGGCCGGGCCGGCATGAAGCTCGTGGCCTGGCAGGCGGAGCGAGCCTGGCAGGCGGCGTTGCTCCGCGAACTGTGCGGCCAGCTGTCGCGACCCGCCGGGCTGGACGCCGACGTCCTGCGCTGGAACGATGGCACTGTCTCCCGCATTGCCCACGGCATCTACGAGGACCGCGCCTGGGGGCGGATGCCAATTCTGGCCGACGCCCTGCTCGACGCCGGTTGCGGCGGCGAGGAGTTGTTGGCCCACCTCCGCGGTCCCGGGCCCCACGTCCGCGGCTGCTGGGCCCTCGACGTCGTCCTCGCCAGGGAGTAGTCTCGGCTTCCAGGAACACGCCGGCGGCGAGTCGCGCTAGCGCCCCTCGCCTTCACGTCTTGCTGTCCAGGTCGATGACACCGGCCCAGCCCGGGGGCGGTTGGCGGTCGTGCTTGACGATCAGGGCGGTGAGGAAGTCGGGGACGCGATCCTCCGGCGGCATCTTGCGCAGCAAGTCGTAGGCGCGGCCCCAGTCCCCGGCCAGCAGGGCATCGACGGCCTGTTCGTAGTCGGCCAGGTGGGCCTCGGTCAACGGGGGGTATTCCATCACGGGCGGCAGCAACTCCGTCACCACCAGGGGCTTCTCCAGGCCGTACGGCTTGACCTTGGCGATGCGGCGCCAGCGGAACAGTCCCCACAGGCCCTGCTCGCGCAGGGCGGCGGCACTGCTCTCGTCCAGCAGGATCGGCGCCCGCAGGATCTTGGTCATCCCCTCCAGCCGCGAGGCCAGGTTGACGACCGGGCCGAAGACCGTCACCTTGACCTGGTTGACCGTGCCGATCTTGCCGGCGACGGCGCGGCCGCTGGCGATGCCGATGCCGACCTGGAAGCCGGCCAGGGGGTGGTCCTTTTTGAGGCGCATGGCCTCGAAAAAGGTGCGAATGCCCAGGGCCGCCAGGCAGGCCTGCTTGACCGCGTCGGGCTGCGGGTGCGGCCAGCCCCAGAAGCCCATGGCCGCGTCGCCGTGGAAGTCGCCGATCACCCCCTTCTGGTCGAGGATGTTCTGGGTCATCACCCCCAACGCCCGGCTGACGCGCTCGAGCAGGCCCAGCAGGTTCGCCTCCTTCTCCGCCGCGCGCGAGAAGCCGCGCAGGTCGCAGAACAGGACCGCCAGGTCGGCCTCGCGCGGCTGCAAGACCTTGTCGGGGTCGGCGTCGGTGAGCGAATGGAGCACGGCCGGCGAGAAGAACGGGCTCAGGCTGGCCTGCCGCCGCTGCAGCGCCCGCACCTGGCGCAGCGAGGCGAGGATGGCCGCCACCAACTCGGTGAACTTCAGGTCGTCGGCCAGCTCCGAGGTTTCCAGGGGGCCGCGGAAGGTCGCCGCGTCGTTGGCCGCGAAACGGCCGGCGACGTAGATACCCCAGCCCACAGAGGCTTCGCCCCGGACCGGGGTGCAGAAGGCCCAGTCGCAATTGGCCACCACCGTGAAGTCCATGCTTGTCGCCGACGTGCCGTCGCCCGCCCAGACGTGCAAGACGGTCTGCTTCTTGTCGCACACCGCCGCCCGAACGAGGCCGGCGCTGGGCTCGAAGGGGTTCCCGGTCGCCAGGCGCCGCTCCCAGTGCAGGACCTCCACGCGGCCGTCAGCCGTCGCCTGCCCGGGGGGAATGCTCACCACGGCGGCCATGTCGGCGGCGGGGATGCCGGCCAGGAGCATGTTCACCAATCCGACGAACAACTGCTCGTCGTCGGCAGCGCCGGAGATGACGTCCGGCAGGCGGCTGAGGACGTCGAGCCGGTGCGGGCCCTGGCCGAACTCGCGCCGCATCAGGTCGGGGGCGGCGACCGTGGCCTCCAGCATGGGAGGGCCGGTCGCCCCCGGGCCCGGCGTGCGGTCGGCCACGGTGAACGAGGTGCCGCCGATGACGAAACACTGCCGCGGCTGCAACTCGAAGTGGTCGGCCTCCCGGCCGGCCACGAAAATGGGATTGCGGGCCTCCGGCAAGCGGCGCACCTCGAGCCGGCCGTTGCGCCAGACCACCTCGGCGTGGCGGCGCGAGAGGTACGGCTCCCAGGGGGCGCCCCAGCCCCCCGCGTCGCGGCCCACGACCACCGCCTCGCCGTCGGGCAGCGGGCGGCTCCAGCCGTCGCCCGGCTTGGGCCCCTGAGCGATCAAGTCGGCCATCGTCCCGCTTACCTCCCCTCCGCCGGCCGGCCCGCGCCGGCGCCGCCGGACGACGAGGACGGCACGGTCGGCGTCTTCCCCTGCGCAAGGGACGTCCTGGGGGTCCCGCTCTTCAGCCCGGCCCGCCGCCGCAGGAAGGCGGCCAGGCGCGAACGGGGGGCATCGCTGAGCAGCAGCACGACCGAGCCCCACAGCGCCCCCATGATCAGCAGCAGCATCAGCAGCGTCTGCGCCCCCTGGACCAGCAGCTTCCTCTCCAGCACGCGCACCGGGGCGACCGCGTCCCCGGCGCGCTCCTGCACGATGACCACCCAGCCGGTGGACTGCGGCTGATCGCCCTCCTTGCGCGGCTGGATCACCACCGGGGCCGCCGCCGCCAGCCACTGTCCGCCGTACGCCGAGTCCTGATCCCTGACCGGGTCCTGGTAGTCCTCGAAAAGATCCTGGCCCTCGCCCATCTTCTCCGGGTGACTCACCAGGTCGGCGACGCGCTGGGCCACGTCGTCGGCGAGCAACACTCGCGGGGGCGTTTGCTTCCCCAGGTGGAACGGCCTCAGCCAGGGGTGCTGCAGCAGGACGCCTCGGTAGCCGTCGGCGTCCGTCCGGGCCTCGACCAGGACGGCGCAGCGCTCGCCCGGGGCGTCGTCGGTTCCCCCCGCCCCCAGAGGGAGGAGTTCGTCGAAATCGCCGGCGATCACCCCCATGACCAGCACCCCCAGGGTGGGGCTGTGCGCGTCGCGGCGCACCGGCACGGAGAAGGCGACCATCCGGGGTTTGTCGTCCCGCGTGCTCACGAAGGGGATCGATTGCGTCGGGCGCGTGATGGGCTTGACCGGGTGGGTCTTGATCTCCTCCGGGGTGTAGTCCCGGCCCTCGCCGTGGAAGAAGCTACGGTAGGCGTAGTTTTTGTCGAGGTTGTTGCGCGACCGGTCCAGCGGGCTGACGGCCAGCAGGTTCCCCTCGGTATCCACCAGGAACCACGAGCGCGCCTTCGTCGTCGTCAGGTGCCGCTCGCGCTCGTCGTCGAGCCAGCGCTGCAGGGCCTTGCGCTCCTGCGAGTCCGGATTCTTGCCGGCGGCGTCCCGGATCAGCTTGTGGAAGTCGATGTCGTCGCCCTCCTCCTCGAGGATGGTCCAGCGCTGGCTCACCTGGCGGGCGACCGCGGCGGCGGCGAACTGGGCGGCGAAGCGGTCGCTGAGCAGGGCGCGGCGCGTCAGGGCCCTGTCGGAGTCCGCGACGGTCGTCTTCAAACCGCGGATCGCGAAGAGGGCGACGACGGCCAGGAACAGCAGCGGCATCATCGCCCCCAGGACGAGAAGGGGGCGGCGGGCGTGGCGCAGCGCCCGGTTGTCCAGCGCCTCGACGACGCCCTGGACGTTGGGGTAACGCTTCTCGGGGCTGACGGCCAGGCAGCGGTCGATGATCTCGGCCAGGCGCCGGTCCACGCCGGGAACCTTGAGGTGGGCGGTCGGCCGCGGCGCCTTGGCGATCCCGAGGCGGTAGCGGCGCAGGCGCTCCTCCAGGTGGGGGGCCTGCTGCAGTTCCGTCACCCCAACGTCGTCACGGAACGGCGGGTGGCCGGTGAGCATGCGGTACAGCAGCGCCCCCAGGGCGTAGACGTCCCAGCGCACGTCGGGGGACGCCCGCAGGTCCGCCTGCTCGGGGGCCATGTAAAAGAGGGTGCCCAACGCGGGGTTCTGCTCGTGCGTCAGTCGCGCCTGACCGAAGTCGGCCAGGCGCGGCTTGGCGTCCTGGTCGAGCAGGACGTTGGCCGGCTTGAGGTCGCAGTGCAAGATGCCCTTGGTGTGGGCGTGGATCAGGCCGTTGGCCACGTCGCGGGTCAGCTGGACGGCCTCGGCCACCGGCGGCCGGTGCCGCTCCAGGTACTCCTCCAGCGAGCCCCGCTCCATGTACTCCATCACGTAGTAGGGGGGCGTCGCGTTCCAGCCGACCTCCAGCAACTGCACGACGTAGCGGTCGGCGCGGAGGAAGCGCAGCTTCTCGACCTCGCGCGACAGCATCGCCCAGTCGAGGCCGCCGCGGTGGCTGTAGAACTTGATGGCGACGCGGCAGCCGGTGTTCTGATCGACCGCGACCCACACCTCGCCGTAGGCCCCTTCGCCCAGGGAGTGCTCCAGCTCGTAGCCCGGGACCACGGTCGGCGGCCGGCGGCCCTGCAAGCTGAGCCGTCCGGCGTTGCGGGAGTCCTCCGAGGACATCACAGGAGTCAGGTCGATGGCCATGCTGCAACTCTTGGAAGGCGGGGAGAGTGCCTCGGTGGGATCGCGCCGGCCCGCCAGGGTGAAGGAATTGTACCCTGGACAGTCGCCGGTACAAGGGCCGCTATGAGGAGGGTTGGCAGAACGGGATGCTGGCCGGATCAGGCGGCAACTGACCGGCCAAGAGTTCAAGGAGGATCCTGATCCGAAGCCGTAGCGCCCGGGGAACATCAGGGCCCAGGGGCATCAGCGCCGGGGCCGGCGGGGGGATTGGCGCCCTTGCGCAGTCGTAATGTGATCTGCTCCGCGGGGATGAGAGTTCCCTGCCCCGCAGTCGGGGCCGGCGGCGCGGCGCAGCGGCAGCCGCCGCAGCCGCCGGCCTTGCCGCCGGCCCAGGCGCGCCACGTCCGCCGCGCCAGGTACGCGGCGGCGGCGAGGACGATCATCGCGACCAGGGGAAGTTGCCAGTTATTCATCGGAAATCTCGCTAAGCCGCAAGCGGCCCGCACAGCAGCGCCGCCACCTGGTACACGACCAGCGCCCCGACGTAGGCCAGGACCGTCATGTAGGCGAAGGTGAACGCCGGCCAGCGCCAGCTCCTCGTCTCGCGGCGGATCACCACCAAGGTCGAGGCGCACTGGCAGCACAGGGCGAAGAACACCATCAGCGACAGCGCCGTCGGCAGGCCGAACTCCTCGCGCAGCTTCGGCCCCAGACCACTCTCGGCCACCTTGTCCGGATCGACCTTGCCCTCGTTGTAGATGATGCCGAGCGTCCCCACCACGACCTCGCGCGCCGGGAAGCTGGCCAGCGCCGCCATG